>DCQQ01000002.1:0-39252 GCA_002323515.1 Balneolaceae bacterium UBA1514
ACATCGTATGGATGTAATATTAGACATGCATGCGGCTCCAGGAGCTCAAAGTGCCGGTCCTATTGCTGATAGTGATGGCGTTGCCCGTTTTTGGACAGAAAAAGAAACATACTGGCCAATGACCATTCTCATTTGGGAAGAGTTAGCGAGAAGATATAAAGACGAAACCATCATTATTGGGTATGATATTCTGAATGAACCGGTGACTCCAACAGGGTATGGTGCTAGCGACTTAAGAAATTTTTATGATCAAATAGTTCCCGCTATACGTGCCATTGATACTAACCATATTCTATTCATTGAAGGGAATTATTGGGCAACGACCTTTGATGAATTGTATCCTCCATTCGATGATAATATGGTATATGCTTTCCATAAATATTGGAACGAAACCGACCAAGGTACTATTCAGTATTTGCTCAATATGAGAAATGACCATAACACACCACTATGGCTTGGTGAAACCGGCGAAAATTCAAACCCATGGTATTATGAGACGCGTCAACTAGCAGAGCAACATGAAATAGGGTGGAATTGGTGGACACACAAAAAGCTAGAAACTACTAGAGCTCCTTTATCCTCTCCTAGTAATGAGAATTATGAAAAAGTTGTCAATTATTGGAAAGGCAATGGGCCTCAACCTACAACAGAAGAGGCGAGGAGAGGTCTATTCCAAATGGCAGAAGATCTTGCCATTGAAAAAACCACTTTACGACCGGACTTGATAGCTTCATTGTTTTCCAATCAATTTGGATCAACCAATCAACCATATATTGATATTGAAATACCTGGTCAAATATTTGCAGTTGACTACGATATTGGGAATCAAGGAGTCTCCTATTCTGATACCGAATACAAACAAGTAAGTAGCGATGAGAACCAAAATACAGGTAATAATGGATGGTCTTACCGTAATGATGGAGTAGATATTGAGTCATGCTCTGATCCTACCATTGATTACAATATTGGTTGGATTGAAACGGGTGAGTGGCTAGAATACACCGTAAATATTACTAAATCTGGAACATACACAACCAAAGCAATTATTGCTTCTACTGGCGCTGGCAAAATGCGAATAAAAGTAAATGGAAAACAAATTGGTTCCGATTTAGATGTACCAGACACAGGTGGGTATCAAAATTGGGGACAAATCAATTTTGGCCAGCAAAGTTTTAATGCTGGTGAAGCACTTGTACGAGTTGAAATTCTTGAGGGTGACTTCAGTTTCGCAATGATTTCAATTGATTAGTTAATCAGGCAGTAGCCTTTTTATCCACCCTTAGAAAACTTATACTCAGCAATGATTATTTTGAAATTACTAAAGCATCTAGCAAGTCTCTTTTTATTAGTTGTGATTCTAGGAACATCTCTTCATTCACAAACATTTAAAGTCCTTATTTTTTCTAAAACTGAAGGATTCCGGCATAGTTCTATTTCGAACGGTATTAGGGCAATAGAGCAATTAGGGCAGATAAATGACTTTATTGTTGATGCTACAGAGGATGCTAGTTTGTTTAGCTATGATAACTTAAAAGAGTTTAAAGCTATTATTTTCCTTAGCACCACGGGAGATGTATTAAATCAAAATCAACAGGATGCATTTGAACGATATATTAGGAATGGTGGCGGTTTTATTGGTATACATGCCGCTTCGGATACTGAATACGATTGGCCTTGGTATGGCGAATTAGTTGGTGCTTACTTCGATAGTCATCCTGCAATCCAAACTGCGACAATTGAAATCGCCGATCATATCCATCCATCCACTAAACATCTACCTGAATACTGGCAAAGAACTGACGAGTGGTACAACTACAATAAAAATCCTCGTGGTCAAGTACATGTTCTTGCTACACTAGACGAAAATAGTTATTCAGGTGGTAATATGGGTCATGATCATCCTATAGCTTGGATGCATGAATTTGATGGAGGACGTTCATGGTATACTGGGGGAGGGCACACAGAAGCATCATATACTGAACCAGATTTTTTAAAACACATCTTAGGAGGTATATTGTATGCCTCAGGTGAAAGCTCAGAGAAGTGATTTAGTAATATTTCGATTCCACTAATAAAGTAATTGCACCTAGTGAAAAATATATGCCTACATACAATCTTTGTGATTGCAGTTATATCATCACCTTTATACGGTCATCAAACCAGTGAAGAATTCTTTTTACAAAATATTCAGAATAGAGATTATCAAAAATTAGATGGACTTTGGAGTATTATAATTGATCCACTAGAAAATGGATACTATAACCATAGATATCAACCAAAAGAAGATGGATATTTTATTGATCGTCAGATGGAGCATCCTTCTGATTTGATTGAATATAATTTTGATTCAGATTATCAAATTATGGTTCCTGGAGATTGGAATACTCAAATGGAAAAACTTTATTACTATGAAGGTACAATATGGTACAAAAGAAATTTCAACTATGACTTAGTCAATGGGGAAACCACATACCTCTATTTTGGAGCTGTAAATTACCACTCCGTCGTTTATTTAAATGGAGAAAAGATTGGAGAACATATAGGTGGATATACTCCTTTTTATTTTGATGTAACTGGAAAACTCAAAGAAAAAGACAATTTAATTGTAGTAAAAGTAGACAATAAAAGATTAAGAGAAGCTGTTCCAACTGTTAATACCGATTGGTGGAACTACGGTGGGATTACCAGATCTGTATCAATAATTAACGTGCCAAAAACACACATATATGACTATAAAATACAATTAGACAATAATGACCCTCAGAAAATTACTGGTTGGATTAAATTAAAAAATTCTAAACTTAAAGATGAAGTCTCAATAAAAATTCCCGAGCTAAAAATTGACGAAATATATCAGGCTGATCATGGAGGAATTGTTGAATTTGAAATAAAAGCTAACCCGATTTATTGGTCTACAAAAAATCCAAAACTCTATGAATTGATTCTTTCTTCAGATAATAATTCAATAAATGATCAAATTGGTTTCAGAACTATAGAGGCTAAAGGAACAAAAATTTTATTAAATGGAGAAGAAATTTTTCTCAAAGGGATTAGTATACATGAAGAGGCTCCATTTAAGACAGGACGCGTTACATCTAAAGAAGAAGCTCAAATTTTACTTCAATGGGTAATAGACCTTGGAAGTAATTTTGTTCGTTTAGCACATTATCCTCATAATGAATACATGGTCAGAGAAGCTGAAAAAATGGGCTTACTTGTTTGGTCAGAAATACCTGTTTATTGGACCGTATTATTTGAGAATGCAAACACATATATAAATGCAGAACAACAACTGAAAGAAATGATAGCAAGAGATAAAAATCGGGCTGCTGTTATTCTTTGGTCAGTTGCAAATGAGACCCCTGAAGGCGAAGCTAGATTAAATTTTTTGAAGAACTTGGCATTAAAAGCTCGAGAAATGGATAATTCTCGATTAATAACGGCAGCTCTTGATACTCAAACAAGAAGGGAAGGTGTAAATTATATCGAGGATTTATTTGGAGAGTATGTAGACGTCATAGGTATTAATAGTTACTGCGGTTGGTATGGTGGAACTCCTAAATCCTGTAGTAAAATAGAGTGGGAATCTGAATACAATAAACCGGTGATAATGAGTGAATTTGGAGCAGGAGCTTTACAAGGTAATCATGGAAATGAAATTGATAGATGGACAGAAGAATATCAAGATGCTGTATATATAAACAATATTGAAATGTTAAAAAATATTGAATTTTTAGCTGGTACTTCACCCTGGATTTTAATGGATTTTAGATCTCCTAGAAGGCATCTACGTAAAATTCAAGCAGATTTCAATAGAAAAGGACTAATTTCTGAACAGGGTGTTCGTAAAAAAGCTTTTTTCACTCTTATGGAATACTATAAGACTATAGAAAATTAAATAGAATAAATTTTTGTAGCAGTATCTCTACCTTTAAGTTTGATCTCTCCTAAATAGACAGACTTACTATGTAAGTCGTCAGAAAGTGCAAAGTAGACCTGTTCGCTAAAAGCTATATTTGTGGAAAACTCTTTATTAACTTGCTCAAGTCTAGAAGCTACATTCACTGTATCTCCAATTATACTATACTGAAGCATCCGATCGCTTCCAATATTTCCTACAATTACATTACCCGTATGCACGCCCGTGCGAGCTGTAATTTTATCTATACCATGATTTTTCCAATACTTTGAATACGCTTTTTGGCTCCAAATTTCATTTAACTCATTCAACTTGGTTCTCATCCCTATAGAACATTGAATCGCTAAATTTTCATGGTCATCGACTTTTTTTGGCGCCCCATATACCACCATTAAACAGTCTCCTATATAATTAATAATTTGTCCGTTATAACGTTCTATAACTTCATGCATCGCAGTGAAGTATTCATTTAAAAATTTAACGGCTAATTCTGGAGACATATGTTCAATTATAGTTGAATAAGACGATATATCTGTAAATGATACTGTTACCCAATCATTATCACCTTTCAAACTACCCTTATTATCAAGTATTTTTTCGGTAAGATTTTCTCCAAAATATCTTTTTAGGGTTTGATGCATCAATTTTTTGTTTGATTCCAGCTTTATACTTTTTATAAAGTCTTTTCTTAGCCTATTTTCAATATTTGCCTTTGCAAATACTGTAAAAATCAAAGGGAAAATGAATAGAAATGGAATTTGGTCTAGAGTCATAATGCCTTTATCAATTAACATAATCATCATAGGAATTGATGTTAAAAGAGCAGCTAATATGCCATTTAAAAAATAAAATGGATATATAGTCAAAGGTATAATGATACACGATATGATTATACCCTCACCAGGCGCAAAGTCAAATGGTGAAAAATAATAAATCCATGTACCTATGTTAATAAACCCAACCCAAATTAGACCCATATATAATTGATGAAACTTTTTTCTTTTCTCGTCCGATAAATAAAAAACAAATACAAAAAAACCGAGCAAATCTATAGAATGATATAGTATGTATATGATATTTGGACCAAACGTATTTATATCATCATACATTACGAATGCCTTTATCAGTAGAGTCGAAAATAAAAATATTTTAAGGTATGGCCATATTTTTGGCCACCTTTGATTCAGATATTCATTTTCAATATCTGAATCATTAAATCTCTGTGAAAAATTATTAACTGATTCATTCACGATTGAAAGTCTCTATAATTAAAATAATCAGAATGACTCTAATTACGAATACTTGTAAAGAATAGGGGGCAAACACAAGAACCTAACTTTAGTGAGTTAAAACTTTGGTCATAAAACTATTTTCATAAATTTATATTATAAATACAAATCAAATATTTTGTACTTAATGATCACGATAGTATTGATAAAGAATGAGTCCTCGTCTAGTTTGATACTATTTTAAAATCCATACTCTGATGATGAAAATCCTAATTTCTTCATTCCATCTTGGATATCTTGAGCATTCATGAATAATTTCCAAAAAAGGTGGCTTTTATGATTTTTTATCATAGGTTAAAGCATTTGATCACAACCCTTTCAATTGGTGGATTAGAAATTGAATATGCATAATCTCAGGTATACCTTAACACATCTTTTTGCAACCTAACTAAGTTGTCTGACCTGCTTTGAGCACCATCATTACAAATAAGAGAACTGCAAAATATCAAGAGCAATAATAATACCGTAAAAATATCATCTATATCAGATTGGATTTTAAACAAAAAAAGGCAACCAGAGTCATTCTGATTGCCTTTAATAGAGCGAGAAACGAGACTCGAACTCGCGACCCCAACCTTGGCAAGGTTGTGCTCTACCAACTGAGCTATTCTCGCAATTTACTAACAAGACGAGATTAAATATAATACCATCCATACCTCTTGAGCAAATAATTTTTACAAAGAAATTTCAGCAAGGGCATCTAAAAATCGGGCCATAAATTTACCTCTGTAAACTTTTTTCATATGATTCATATCAGCAATGACAACTAAAAGCTTCTTACTCCGTGTACATGCCACGTTTAATAGACGAGGAACTGCCATCCCATTCTTTGTTTCGTCAAATGGTCGCACGCTATAATTACGCCTTCTCCCATATTGAATTTCTGCAGTCATTATGGTATCTAGAATTATGGCCTCTTTTTCTCTACCCTGAAAGGTATGAATAGTCCCCACCTCTATACCAAGTGCCCCAGGTAAAATACTTTCCCTAAGCGCCGTGCGGTACTGATAAACGGAATGCCGGAACGGTACGATTAAGCCAATTTGGGAGGCATTATATTTTTTCAGTAACCGTTCCACTGACTCCATCATAACGCGTTGATGAATCTCATTGGCTGGCCTAAACCCAGGCTCACTTTTATCTTGTATGAGCTTGGGATTATATTTACCCGTGTTTACTAGCGCTACAGATGCTTGGAACCATGCATCCGATTCACCTGATTTCACTGGCTGTAGGTCAAGCTCTTCACTTTTAAGCCTACCCTCGTAAAATACCTTTGAGATGACACCCGCCAAATCTGATTGAAGACGATACTGTGTATCAAAAAAAGCGGTATTGTTCGGATACTGATCATGCCAATCAAAAAGTTGAGAGCTGTCTTTAGCGTCTGCTACCCAGGTGAATATGTCTTGCTCGAGAAAGATACGAGCTTCTACATCTTCAGTTATCGCGATGGGTGGTAATTGCATCGGGTCTCCAGTAATTACCACATGGGATTTTGCTTTAGACGCCATTACGAGCAAAAATGCCATATTTGCCATGGATGCCTCATCCACGACTACCGCATCAAATTTTAGCCCGAATAATAACTCCGAGGTGCATACTTTAGCCAAGGTAGTTGCCACCAAGTTTCTTTTTTTTAATTCATGACGTTCATTAATTGTTGAGAGTCGCTCCACTTCCTGCTCCAAAAAAACCACCCCCCCAAGATTATAGACCCGCTTAGCTAATTCTTGGCATTCTAGCTCTAATGTATTGGGTATTGGCTGATCGTTATCCATCAAACGATTAACAGCTTCCTGAGACTGTTCATATCGATTCAGCAGTGAGTCCCATTGTCCAGCTCTAAGTTTACGCTCTTCCAACTCTTTTTCCATTTGCGCTTCAAAAGAATGTTCCTCTAATCGCTCGTCATCCAACCAAGGATCTCCGAATCGTGAAACGGACGTGGTGTGTTGGTGTAAGCCAATTTCCTTGATAGACTGTAGCACACTTAAGAAGCTCACATCTACGGCCCTATTAGTATTTGATACCATGAGTACTTTTTTACCCTGCCTAAGATATTCCGCCACCATTCTACCTATACTTGCCGTTTTCCCAGTTCCGGGAGGCCCCCAAATATATAGTATAGGCTCACGCATAGCCAATTTTATGGCCTGTCTCTGTGATGGATTAAAGCGTCCTAAATCAGCTGTTTGAATAGCTTGTTCATCGTGAGGTGGCCCCTTATCCAGATCTAACATTTGTTCTAATAAAGCAAGGTTTTGTTCCTGCTTCTTACTGCCTTCTATTTGCTCTTGTAGTATCTCCAATTGCTCTCGAAGCTTTATCCAAACAAAATCATTCTCCCATTCAACTTCTACCCGATCGATTTCTACACCGAAATCCTTATCAAATTCTATCCAAATAACACCATCTTTAAACTCTAAAATTTCAACCGCTTTCCATCCTTCTTTATCTTGCTCTTTAGAACTACCCTTGTTTTGATGTTGAAAGCGCGCTTTAACCTGATCGGCGAAACGCAAACCTAGTTGATTGGTCTCAAAACCGTACACATACTGCCCCCGATCCATTTTTTTTTGTCCGTTGTAGAGCCACTCTCTAGAAGGCAGTGATCGAACTGCTTCTAGCTCACTATCGATCGCTTCCAAGGCTTGCTGGATTACCTTACTCAGGTCTTTATTTGCTTTGGGCATACGTTTTATTGCTCCCAAAGTTCGGTACGAATCATCTCAGCACTTCGATTAATTAATCTGTAAGCCAATTTAAGACGATTTTTTTCGGGAATTTTTTGCTCTACCAAACGAGCACTCTCAGGGGTATATAAAATTAAATCGGTATCCCTCACAAATAGAGGCAGTGATTTTCCGTATATGCTTCCCGCAACAAATGAGCCATCAAAGGCTAAGGTAGGTTTAAGTTCATTGATGATTTTTGGGATGCTATCCTCCTGCGCGGTCACAAGTCCGATAGTTTGTAGACTTGCACGTTCGGTTACGGATAAGATTAAGTCCGGGTCGTAATGGTAAATAATCGGTATAACCAACGTATGTTCCTGCAAAGGACGAAACTGGCTAATAAACCGTATAGGAATAAAAATCGCGTCATAGGTAGCTGCTTTTTCATACTCACCAACTAGAAGCTGTTCACTTTTCACCCCAACTTGAGTACGAATTGCGGTGGATAGCATCGATGCCATTTCTGCGTTTTCCCCCACACAAGCACAGCTTTGTATTCGATCGGGCCAATCCATATAGTCCAATTGCTCTTGAAACAACAACTCAATCTCAGCATCATCCAAGCCATAACCCACCAACTCTTCAACCAGTGATTGTACTTTAGCACCCCCTACTTCCAACCGCTGTTCCTTATCCAACAGTGTTCTCTGGCGCATCACCAAAAAGCCTTTTCCTTTCTCACTTTTCAGCATTCCTTCCTCAGCCAAGGAGTGATAGGCTTTGCGAACTGTATGAAAACTAGCTTCCAGTTGCCGACCCAATTCTCGAGTAGATGGCAAAGCCTCCCCAACTTGAAATTGCTTGGTGGCAATCATTAACCTAATACGATCGGCAATGTATTTAGCTGAGTTTTTCATGGTTTTAACTCCGTGCAGTACCCCATACGTTGCTGGCAGAGTTTATTAATCTAACAGTTTTTTCCACTCATCAATGAGCAATAAAGCCTGCATTGGACTGAGTTTATTTGGGTCTATTGCCTCTATTTTGTTCCGTAGTTCTTCAAGAACTGGGTCCGTTGCAACAGCAAACAAGCTCATTTGATCGGTTTCTGCCAAAGGCTTAACCTTGTTAGATAGGTGTTTTCCAGCGTCTTTCCTTACCTTAGTTTGGGTAATATTTTCTGAGCAGTCTTGAATCTCCAAGCGTTGTCCTTCCAGTTCCTCCAAAATGACCTGAGCTCTCTGTATTAATTCCTTGGGAAGCCCAGCCATGTTGGCTACTTGAATTCCGTAACTATGATCAACCCCCCCACGAACTAGCTTTCGCAAAAATACTACTTTTCCCTCGTGCTCGCGCACCTGAACATTATAATTGATAATACGCTCATACATCGATTCAAGGGCATTTAATTCATGGTAGTGAGTAGCAAATAAGGTCTTTGCTGCCAAAGGTACATGATTGTGAAGGTACTCGGCCAAGGCCCATGCAATACTTAACCCATCAAAGGTACTAGTTCCTCTTCCCACTTCATCGAGCAATATGAGGGAATGCTCGGTAGCATTATTTAGTATGTTGGCGGCCTCGTTCATTTCAACCAGGAACGTACTTTCCCCGGCAGCTAAATTATCCGAGGCGCCGACCCTAGTAAAAATCTTATCAACCAAACCAATTCGAGCCCGTTCAGCTGGCACATAACTCCCAATTTGAGCTAACAAAACAATAAGCCCCGTTTGCCGAAGAATGATACTTTTACCTGCCATATTAGGCCCAGTGATGATCATAATTTGTTCATCTTGTTGATCCAAACGGATATCGTTCGGAATAAAAGGTTCACCCACCGGCAGGCTTCGTTCCACCACAGGATGCCGCCCTTTTATAATTTCGAGTGTACTACCTTGATCTAATTCTGGTTTTACATATCCATTAGTGAAAGCAATCTGTGCCAATGACTGGTACACATCAAGGGTTGATATGACGGTTGCGATACGCTGAATACCATCCGCAAATTGCGCTATATACTTTCGTACTTGTTCAAATAAATCGGCTTCTAAAGCCTTACTTTTATCCTCAGCAGATAGAATCTTTTCCTCTATTTCTTTTAGCTCAGGGGTTATATATCGTTCTGCATTCACTAAGGTTTGTTTGCGGATAAAATGATCCGGTACCTTGTCTTTATGGGCGTTAGTCACTTCGATGTAATACCCAAACACCTTATTGTATCCAATTTTTAATGTGGGAATGCCTACCTCTTGAGTGAGGGTATCTTTTATCTTAGCTATGTATTTTTTGCCATTTTGCGCAATATCTCTAAGCTCATCTAGCTCGGGATTCCAACCCATTCTAATGATTCCCCCATCTCGAATCGTTGCAGGTGGTTCATCGGCAATATGTTTTTCTATATAACCTACCCACTTCGAGCTATCAGGTAAACTTTGGAGCTCTTGACCTATTGTATCGGATTCTAATTCTGCAGTGTGCGCCAGTAATTCTGGGATCACCTGAAGAGAATAACCCAATTGCCGAATATCTCTAGCACTACACCGTCCTACACAAATTCTGGAAATTAGCCTTTCCAGATCACCTATTTTTTTTAGCGATTCCCGAATATCATTACGCACAGTGCGCTGCTCAAAAAGTATTTCTACACATTTAAGTCGCAGTTGAATCGAATCTAACTGTTTAAGTGGGTGGGTTAACCAACGCCTAAGCAATCGCCCACCCATGGGGGTTATAGTTTGATCTAAAACAGAAATTAGCGAGCCTTCCAATTTTCCTTCATGCATAGATGAACTAAGCTCGAGATTTCTCTTGGTAGAGGAATCCAAACTCATGTAATCACTTTGCTCATAGCGATACATCCTTCGGATATGCCCCATAACCCGCTTCTGGTTATCTTTTATGTATTGCAAGAGCACGCCTGCTGCTCGTTGGGCTAGGTCCATGGACTCAACCCCAAAACCTTTAAGGGAATGAGTGTTGAAATGGGACAAAAGTTGATCTCTTGCATACTCTCCCTCATACATCCAGGAATCAGCTAAACTGATATTCAGAAAAGAAAATCGTTCATTTGCCCATTTCTTTTGAGAAGCTGCAATCACGAGCTCAGAAGGTTCAAACATCGATAAGATAGCGTCTATTCCTTGATCCTCACACTCCAAAGCCCCAAATTCTCCGGTGGATATATCGGCAAAAGCGCAGCCTAATTTTGTTCCCTCTTTATAAATTGAAAAAATGTAGTTGTTGCGATTATGATTCAACACCTTTTCTGATAAACTCAGCCCTGGTGTAGTAATTTCAGTCACCTCTCGTTCTACAATTTTACGTCCTGCTTTCTTAGCACTTTCGGGGTCTTCAGTTTGCTCACAAATAGCAACTTTGTATCTTTTGTTCACCAATTTGGGTAAGTAAGAATCGAGTGCATGAAAAGGAAACCCAGCTAAAGGAGTCTGATCTCCACCATTATTTCGCTTTGTCAAGGTAATACCAAGTTCTCTGCTGACCAGCTCTGCGTCCGATCCAAAAGTCTCATAAAAATCCCCAACCCGAAACAACAAAATGCTTTGGGGATGTTCCTTTTTAATCTTATTGTATTGCCTCATCAAAGGCGTTTGCTTTTTAGGGCTCATGGGAGGGGTGCTAATAAAATCTATTCAACGAATTGGTTCCATGCTATCGGTGAAACATACCAAACCCATGACTTAAAAACAGTAAGCATACTCTATTTTTATATCTGACTAGGAAGCATGATGACTTTTAAAGGCTTTAATACTACTTTAGTATCAACATACATTGAATTCTAAGTTGTATCATGTCAAAAAATGGTTTATGCGCATATTGGAGTAGAGTTATAGAATTAGTTAAACAGGTTGATGTCATCTTTAATGCTTCTGCCGTTACGTTTAATTTGTTTATTTGCGCAATCCCATTTACCCTTATTCTTATATCAATCATTGGATATGTACTCTCTATTGATGCAGCCTATACGGAGCTAGTGCGATACGGCACCGAACTACTCCCGGATATTACCTACGAACAAACAAATTCCATTACTGTTGAAAGTGAACGTATTGTACAAGCATTGTTAGCACCATTGATTCAAGGCAGGAATGTATTAGGTATCACGGGTATCATAATTATGCTTTTTTTCACCCAAAGTCTATTTCACAGCCTCAAACTTGTCCTTTTCAATGTTTTTGAAATACAAAAGAGAAGTCATCCACTTAAAAGTATATTGGCAAATTTTTTAGGGCTTGGACTGTTAGGTACCGTGTTTTTGTTTTTCAGTCTCTTAGCATCTTTTATTTCATTATTCGAACTGCGCACCATTGCCGTCCCATTAACCGAGATTGTCATCGAACTTCCCTGGGTCTACGAAGTACTCGACATATTACTACCCTTATTGTTCACCTACATGCTCGCCTTTGTAATCTTCCGTTTCATGAGTGAACAGGAAATATCCATACCCGATGCATTTCAAGGGGCTGCCTTGTTCACCGTACTCTTTGAAAGCGCAAAACTACTATTAAGCCTCTATCTAAGTTACGCCATGTCGCGTTATGAATTCATTTACCAAGGCTACACATTCATCATTGTACTTGCATTATGGGTCTTTTACTTATCTATTTTATTTATATTTAGCGCAATATTGTTGCGAGCTAAAATTGACCAACAAAAAAACAGTTAGGTACTAAACCATTTTTCATCTTAAATGAACGTTCCAATTTCATTTGTGTTCTATCTTTTGGTACACTTGTTATCTCTCGCATGCAAAGCTTATTAAACTAATAGCTTAAATTCTATTTGCTCTCATCTAAACTTTACAATTGACTTAAAAACCTATTCATAAATTATACAACGCAATGAAAAAGAATCATTTTTTTATTTCTATCATACTGATCTTTGGAATGATAAGTTTTGCAGCTACACGGTACGCAGCAATCTCTTGGAATATAAATAAGTCTCACACGAGTATTACTTTTGAAGCCAAACACTTTTTTACCAGTGTTCCTGGGGCATTTGAGCAATATGAAGCAACTATTTATTTTGATCCTGAAAATCTTGAAGAATCTAGTATTGATGTACAAATCGATGTAACCTCAATCAATACTAAAAATGCGCGCCGTGATGGTCATCTGCAATCCGAAGACTTTTTCCAATCGGATTTATATCCTCACATAACATTTACAAGTGAAAAAATAGTAACTATAGATAACAATAACTTTGAAGCTCATGGTAGTCTAAGTATTAAAAATGTAAGCACTGATTTTATATTGCCATTTACATTACTTGGAATCATGGACAGTCCTAGAAGAGAGGATACTTTAATTGCAGGATTTGAGTCTGAATTTTCAATACTACGTAATGATTACAATGTCGGAGCAGGCGATTGGTTATCTGATGCTGTTGTAGATGATGAGATTAAAGTAAAAATAAACGTAGAGGTAACTACTCAGAAGAACTAAATTTTTTGAAATTATTTTCAACTTATAGTGATAACCTATTAATTTATAGTATTATATCAGTAATACTTTTTTTTATTAATCGTTAAATTGTACTTTTAGATATGATCACCAAAAAGTATCTCATATTAATATTCTTACTCGCAGTAGCAGCTGTCACCCGTCTCTTTCCACACCCCATGAACTTCGCCCCTATAGGAGCCATGGCTCTTGCTTCTGGAGCCTATCTTGGACGGAATGTATGGGGATTTTTAGCTCCTTTAGGAATATATTGGATTAGTGATTTATTGGTCAATAATATACTATATGCTGAGTTTTACAACAGCTTTATATTATTTACACCAGGTTTCGGTTGGCTTTATCTTAGTTTTGCTATGATTATAGTTTTGGGATCTGTCGTTCTTAGGAAAGTATCTATTCCAAGAGTACTTGGTGGCGCCTTGGGTGCTTCTGTCCTATTTTTTATCATTTCTAATTTTGGCGTTTGGCTATCAGATCCTGATTACCCACTTACGTGGGGTGGACTCTTATTATGCTATGAGATGGCTATTCCTTTTTTCCGCGGTACACTAGCTAGCGATTTATTGTACTCAGCCGCTTTCTTCGGAATCATGGAGTGGGTTAGACATTCTTCAAGTACCTGGAATTGGGATAAAAAAATAGCCGAATAAATCCTTATTAAAATTTTGCTACATGTTTGAGTTATTCTCCGACCAACCAGTATATGACTATCCAACTTTAATTAATGTTGGATATTCACTTGTTTGGGCTATTCTACTTTCTTCTGCAATTGCAATTACTCATAAAGTAACCCATACCGGTCCTAGTTATCCTAAACACCTTTTCCAAACTATAGCCCTAGGTTCAATTGTTGCAGCGATGGTTATGATGGCTATTGGAGATAGTTTAGCAAGAGGTCTCGGTGCGTTTGGTGCATTGGCGATGATACGTTTTAGAACTCGTATCCAGGACCCAAAAAATATGATTTACATATTCGCATCATTAAGTAGTGGATTAGCAATTGGTGTATTTGGATTTACAATCGCTTTCACCGGCACCATACTTTTCTGCGGTCTTGCGTTGATTTTACATTTCACAGATATAACCACACGCAATGAAATTAAAGCTAGAGTGAATATCAGAATGGAGAAAAAAGACATAAGATCACAAGTACGTTCAGTAATTGGTGAACAAACAAAAGGCTTTCATGAAAAAAGTACCATCTTAAGAGAAGAGCGAGTAGAGTGTAATTATGACATAGTGCTGCCTTATCCCAATGATCATTATTTCCTTTTAGAATCACTCCAATCAATAGATGGTGTGGAAAGAGTCTCAATTAATTACAACCAAAATATGGAAGAAATTTAGGTCATTTTTATGAAAAAGAATTCCTTTTTTTGGTTTACCGGTATACTGTTCATTTTATTATTAATTATAAATACACAGTATTTCAAAGGTAATAGATCCTTCTTAGGAGTTAGTTACTCCAATCCTTATACCATTAACTCAGATCGATCTGCAACAGTTTTAAACACTCTAGTGTCACCTGGTGAAACAGTCACAAATGGTGATACTCTAATCACCCTCTACAGTCCTCAATTAGAATTAGATATAGAAAAACTTCGAAAAACTAATTTACTTACAGAATCAGAAATCGAAGAAAAAAATGAGCTACTCGAATCTGAATTAGCTTTATTTGAGTCAGAAAAAGTACAACGCCAACAAGAGATTAATGCAGAAATCAAATTGCTTAGTCGAAGACTAAATCTTCAACAAAAACTTAGTGGTAACGAAACAAATTCAGTTGAAATAAATCAAACCAATGAAATACAGCTTCAAATTGAATCTTTACAACAACAGCTCTCTTTAGAATTACTAGCGATTGAGATTCGAGTAAATGATGTGACCCAAGAACATATATTCGATATTTCTCAAATTCGAGCTCGTCAGGAGCTAGCTATACAAGAATTAGTTTGGAAAGAGCGTATGTTAGATAATTTAACACGTATAGCCCAAACTGATGGCGTTGTAGAACGAGTGTATGTTAAGCCATTAGAACAGGTTGATTCATATACCCCACTATTATCAATCAATCCACGACATCCTACTTCTGTGTTAGGATATCTAGTAGGGCAAAAGGATAGAAATAGACAAATTGGCGATACTGTTACCGTACGTTCTTCTCAAGAATCAAGCCTGATAAGTAGTGGAGTAATAACAGGGTTTGGCTCAGTTGTAGCTCTTCCTGCAATTCTTCAAAACTCAAGTTCAATAACTACATTTGGTCTAGAGATATACGTTAAAATTCCAGAAAAAAACCCGCTACCCGTCGGCGAGAAAGTAATTATTGAGTAGTATGAGAGGTATTTTATTACTTTTACTAACAATACTCTTTGAGGATATTGACACTACAGCAATGCATGTCCAAGCATTTGATAGAATTAGTAAAAATGGCGAGCCAATTTTGACGCTAGACCTTAATAATGGACCGATTGATACCCTTGACCGTCTCCAATTTATTCGCCTTTCATTAGAATATATACCAATACGATCTTTTCAAGAGCAAGTCAACCTTCTAAACCCAGAAGAAGTACAACCGGCTGTCATAGACGAAATTCAGTTTCGATTTTCAAACGATGAGTTTCAACCCCAAGATCAACGCTATGATATTAGATTTCGCCCAACTAATCCCCTAATTAGAAAAAAAACAAAAGAACTCTATCAAAATCGGAAATTACAACTCCAAACCGATGCTGCAAGGGCCATTGATAAGGATATATTTGAACGCTATGAGCTCATTATTTCCTGGATTGAAACACAACAAACTCTTAAACTCGTGGAAGAACGGATATCCATTAATAAACAACGCATTGAATGGCTAAAAGAATATCCTGGGGCAGATTTTTTCGATGCAAATAGCTTTACAGAAGCTCATGCAAATAAGTTGAAGTTATGGAGTGATAAAACTGATTTAGAGCTTAAAGTCAAAGAATTGCATCGATCAATCAATTTGAAGTTAGGAGATAATATTGATCATAATTATACCATAACATGGGAGCAAAACATTACTTTGAGTGCACAAGATATTGAAACATACTTCCGAAGCTCAGTAGAGCACTCTCTTTCTGAACCACTACAAGTATATTTAGCACAACTTGCCTTTCAAGAAACAAAGTTAGAGCAAGACATGGAACGAGTTAACACCAATATGGGATTTATCCAAACCGAGTACTTTCCAAATAGAACCAATAAAAGTCTGCTAGGAATTTCGGCGGGTATTACTCTACCTTTGTTTCATAGAAACCGAGCCGATTTAATGAATTTATCATTGGAAGAAAAAGAGCGTAGTCTTGATATCTTAGCATTACAAAAAAAAACTACTTTAGAGCAAAATTACTGGAAATCACATTTAAAAACTGTATTAGAAAAGTACCTCGAATTAGTCCAGCTATATACTCAAATGAATCTACAAGAAATGCGAAATACGCTTCAAGTATTAGATGATTATGAGCCACTCAAAACTCTTGAATGGCAGGAAATGGAGCTAAATTGGAAAGAAATTGAACAACAGTGGTATTTTGAATTGATCAAAACCTATATCGGGTATTTAAGCAGTAAAGAACTTTTATCTAGTGAACCTTATATAGATTGGTTGGATGCTAAATCCTACTAATATTAAAATATCTATATATCTATGTCATTGACCCAATCTCCCCGGTATTTAATCACTGGCGCGAGTTCTGGCATTGGAGAAGAGCTTGCACGCCAGCTAGCTAAAAAAGGATATGTTATTGGTTTAGTTGCTCGTAGAAAAGAACGACTTAATACACTAAAAGAGGAACTTATAGAGTCACAAGGCAAGGTGTTCATTTGTGCAGTAGACCTTACAAATGAGGCAGAAAGCACCAAAGCATTTAATAAATTAGTATCAGCTATGGGTGGACTAGATGGGATTATTTTAAACGCCGGTGTTGGTCGTGACGACCTTAAAGCTCAATGGGAATCCGATGCTCAAACCATAGATATAAATATACGTGCTTTTGCGCATGGTCTACACTGGGCTTTTGCGCACTTCCAAAAGCAAGGTCATGGTCATATTGTTGGCATGTCATCCATCGCATCTCATCTAGCATCTGGACATGCTCCCGTATATACCGCTAGCAAACACTTCGTATCAAATTATATGACTGGATTTCGTATGAAAGTCAATGCCTTAAATATGAAACTCGATATCACCGATATACGACCAGGTTATGTAGTCTCGGAGATGACCCAAAATAATCCTAATACCTTTTGGATGGCTTCTACTCATAGAGCGGTTAAAATGATGATTCCAGGCATAGAGAAAAAGAAAAAACGAATATATATCACCAAGCGATGGCGATTGTTGGCAGAGCTTGCCGATTTAATTCCCTACTTTATTTGGAATCGGCTCTCTTTTTAAAGCGTCGACAACGGTCACTGCAATATTTGACCTGGTCCCAATCTTTTTTCCACTTCTTTCGCCAGGTAAAAGGCCGTTCACAAACCGGACAAATT
Organism: Balneolaceae bacterium UBA1514; assembly: GCA_002323515.1. Classification (GTDB taxonomy): domain Bacteria; phylum Bacteroidota; class Rhodothermia; order Balneolales; family Balneolaceae; genus UBA1275. Next base: position 17,885 of record DCQQ01000002.1, read on the forward strand.
TTAGTTGGTAGCTCTGATTTCTTCAACCCTAAAAAAATTAGTCTTCATGGTCTTACTGCTTCTTACGTGCGCTAATTTTCATTTTCGCTAGTTCACGCTTATTTAACGTTTTGATACGGTTTTCATTCACATGCCTAGCTACCATATACACCTCGTCTAAATAGCTACGCCAGGTATCTGAAAACAAACTTCTAGTAATTTCTGAAATGTTTGATTTTACGCTTTTATAATCCAAGGGATGTTCTGTTTTAGGTTTTTTCCCTGGGATCAGATACAACTTGTGCTCTCTTTCTGATTTCTTCATAACTCTTTTCTAAATCTATAATAGGTGCTACGAACATTGATTGATTGTGTATGTAAGGCTTATGACGTAACGATAAAGGCACCTTTTTTAATTTCTTACACCACAACATAACATATTCTCCTGAGGAATCGTAACGATTTGCCTGTAATTCAATGTTAAAAAATCTGTTTCTAGGATCATGGCCTAGTGTGGCATTATACATCCAATTTCCATAATTAGATGCCGCATCGTAATCCAATAACATGGACTCAAAATATTCAGCTCCCCAACGCCAATCCATGTTCAGATTCTGCGTAAAAAAACTAGCCACATTTTGTCGTCCTCGATTACTCATGAAACCCGTTGTAGCCAATTCACGCATGTTGGCATCTACAAACGAAAAACCCGTTCGACCCGAAATCCAAGCCTCAAAATAATCCTTATTGTTTTGATACTCTCGAATATTAGATTGTATTCCACCTTTGTCAAACCACTTTCGGCCGTATTTTAATGCAGCGAATCGGAAAAAATCTCTCCATAACAACTCAAAAATAACCCAATAGGTTGAGTCATTCTTGGTTCGTTGGCCTTCATAGCCATGTATTTCGCTGGCAATCATGCGCGCAGACAAACTCCCATTAGCCAACCAGGGCGAAAACTTGGTCGAATAATCTGTCCCTATCAAACCATTTCTTGTTTTTTTATATGCCGCTACCAAATCTGTTTGCCACAAATAGTAGTCCAACCTTGCTAAGCCTGCCTCTTCCCCGCCTTTGAACAACTGCTCCCATTCAGATTTTTGCATATCGAGCTCGTCCGCAAGATCCGCCACTGGATAAATAGGAGCAAGTCCCACGGTTTCTATTTCTTGTAGTTGTTGGTCCGTATTTTCATGTTCAGCAAAAACCGAAAGAGCAAAGGGATCCTCCCCCCAATCGTGTTTTTTAAGCCCAATTACTTTGTTAGGGGTAGGTACCGGCTCGGGTATAGACGCATACTTTTCTACTTTTTTTCGAAATGAACTAAACCCGTTTGGCAAAGCTTCCAATGTAAAAGGAAGATTTACTGGATTCATTAGTGTACCCGTCCAAAATCCTTCCCATTGATCCGAAGAAAGTTCATAGGCTAATGCTGCTTCGATTTGTGTTTCCTCAAACGCATATTCGTATGAAAAAAAGAGCTTAGCGTGAGGTATTGACTTGAGCAATTTTGAAAATAGTTCTTCCGGCTTGGCATATAAGATTAGTAAATCTAAGCCGATACTATGTAACTGTGTGCGTAAACTCTCCAAAGATTCACGTAAAAATCGTCTTCGATGGGTCCCCATTCTAGCTATGCCAAAAGAGGAAGCCTGAAATGTTCTTGGATCTAAGAGGTAGATAGGTTGAACCAAACCCTGTTGGATTGCGGCATGTAAACATGGATTATCATGGATTCGGAGATCGTTTCTAAACCAAACAAAGATTGGGTTTTGTGAATGATTAGCACTCATAGATGGCTTGGGTTAGGTGGTCTGAGTTATGACGAGAATATCAAGGCACTTTACTCACCATATTGCTCATTATAATTTCTTTACATGACAAAACGAGAAGCACGCACAGGTTGTTCCCGAAGTCCTTATCTTTCAAAAAAAAAATTATGCAAAAAGTCGTACGAATAACCGGAGACGGTATCGGTATTGAAATAACAGAAGCGGTCAGCACTATTTTGGAACAAGCAGGTGCTCAAATAGAATGGATGGATGCCCGTGCAGGACTCGGAGCCTATGAAGAATTAGGAAGTCCACTTCCCGATGAAACAGTTGCTGCTATACGAGAGTACAAAGTACTGTTGAAAGGTCCGCTTACGACTCCAGTAGGCACCGGTTTTCGCTCTGTAAATGTAGCTCTTCGTCAGCATTTCGATTTATATGCCAACTTTCGCCCCGCACGGACCCTTCCTAGCATTGATAGTCCCTTTAAGCAGGTTGATATGGTTATCTTCCGGGAAAATACTCAAGGCCTTTATATTGGCAAAGAGCGCTGGGTAGATGAGGATAAAAAAAACCGTGCCGAAAGTATTGCAGTTGTTACGGAGCAGGCTAGTGAACGTATCATTCGGGCTGCTTTTGAATACGCCGTCACCCATGATCGCCAAAAAGTAAGTTTGGTACACAAAGCAAACATTCTAAAGTTCACTACCGGGCTATTTTTGGAGGTTGGTAAACGTGTGGCCAAAGAGTATGGCGGCATTGAATTTGAAGACTTAATCGTAGATAATATGGCCATGCAAATGGTGATGAGACCGGAACGCTTCGATGTGGTGGTAACCACTAACTTGTTCGGTGATATTCTTTCTGATTTGGCTTCGGGTTTGGTGGGTGGATTGGGTGTAACCGGCGCGGCAAATATGGGAGATGAACAGGCGATGTTCGAAGCTGTTCATGGCTCTGCACCAGATATAGCGGGTCAAGGAAAAGCCAATCCAATGGCTTTATTATTCTCCTCCTTAATGCTTTTAGAGCATATAGGGCAAAACAAGGTCGCCAACAATATTAGCAAAGCTATATATAAGACACTGGTAGAAAAGAAAGTTTATTGTACCCCAGACATTGGTGGCAAGGGGACTACACAAACCTTCACCCAAGCAGTCATTGATAACCTTTAGAGCAGCGCGTTAAGCCCTGTATTTATTAGTGATATTAACAGGCTAAATATCACAGCCCAAGTAAAACTCCGAATTCGAAGCCCATCAACCAGTTTATCAATAAGAATGATCAAGGCTGCGTTAATGACAAGCACAAATAAGCCTAGAGTCAATACGATGAAGGGGATGCTTAGTACGACTAAAATGGGTTTTAGCAGTACATTAACGAGTGATAGACCTAAGGCAACGCCCAAGGCAGTCAGATAACTGCGGATTTCAACTCCATCTAAGAGACGAGCGGATATAAATACTGCTAGGCTAAGAACTAGAAATTTTACCATCATATTTCCTCTTTGTGTTTCTAGAGTATACGAAAGAGTGCAGCTTATGTTGGAGTGTTATCGGACTGAGTTGCAAAAATTTGAAATAGCTAAGAATTAATGTTTTTTCGCTAAATTCTGAATGTCAGGAGACGTTCTGAGTGTCATGTATAAATAGATCTTAATAAACTAGTACCACCATTGAATTATATACTTAAAGCATTCGAAGAACTTACTGCTCTAGAAAGTATGCGTATATACCGGCTTCGCCAACAGGTATTTATGCTAGAGCAAGAATGTTTATACCCCGATATTGACGGCGTAGACCCTTCTTGTTTTCACCTATTAGGTGTGCAGGAAGAACAACTTATTTCGTACTTAAGAATAGTTCCCCCTGGACATCATTTTAAGGAACCAGCACTCGGAAGAATTATAGTAACTCCAGAATATCGAGGTGGGAATCCTGGCCTTGAACTCATTCGAAAGGGTATACAACTATGCCGTAAAACCTATCCAAATGAGGCTATATCCATCGAAGCCCAGTTCCTATTACAGACTTATTATGAGCAATTTGGCTTCGTTGCTTTAGGTTCAGTGTACCAGGTAGATAACATTCCCCACATTCATATGAAACTTAAGACATTCTTAAGCTAAAGACTTCTTTATAGTTTAGATGTTAAAATATACAAGAGCATAAAGATTATTATGATTGGTTAATCTCTCACAAATAATTATTTTTAATCATCTTAAATAATCTTTCATAAATGAATTTCAAGTCAATCAGCTTATTTATTTTAATCTTTACCCTTTAAGCTAGTCAACAACCGAGTGACGAGATAGTAAGTGAATATCCCACTTCACTTTTGAAATCTACTTCTTTCTTAGATTCAGTTAGTACAGCCATTGATAGAAATAAACTTAGTGCACCATTTGATGAGAATACTGTAATCAACGGGTGGACAATTTTTATAGCATCAGGTGACACCCAAGCATTTCACGATCACAATACAAACATGTTTTATTTTGTATTTGAAAGTAGTTTAGTGGAAGAGACTATATACGGTGAAAAAAGAATATTCAATGTAGGTGATGGGGTAATTTCAGCAACAAACGAATGCCATATGAACTATAGCATAGATTCTGATACGGCAAAAGTATTACTAGTAAAGATTGGTATTGATAATATCAATCCTACAAAACCCTGTTAGTAATAAGATTTTTACTGATATATCTGTCCTTCTGCAATAAATTTTTGCTTGTTTCTAATTGATTCTTATTCCACCGTCACCGATTTGGCCAAATTACGAGGCTGATCCACATCACACCCTCTATTTAAAGCTATATAGTAGGATAACAATTGAAGTGGAATAACGCTTAATAAAGGACTTAGTTCATCCATTGTTGCAGGGATTTCAATCACAAATTCAGCAAGATTTTTCACCTCTTCATGCGAGGGATTGGCCACTGCTATTATTCGACCTTTTCGCGCTCTCACTTCCTCTATGTTACTTACCATTTTATCGTTCGTATGATTAGTCGCAGAGATAACCACTACAGGCATCATTTCATCAATTAAAGCAATAGGTCCGTGTTTCATTTCTGCTGCAGGGTAGCCTTCGGCGTGTATGTAGGAAATCTCCTTGAGCTTCAACGCCCCTTCCAATGCAACTGGAAAATTATATGATCGTCCCAAGTACAAAAAGTTAGGAGCATAGGTAAATAGCTGTGAAATGCGTTCTATTTCCTGGTGTTGATCCAATATTTCTTGGACTTTAATAGGTATTTTACTTAGTGCTTTGATGAGCTCATCGGCTTTCTTTGCCGTAATAGTTTCCCGGTACAGAGCTAGCTGTATGGCCATCATGGTTAACACGGTAACTTGCCCAGTAAAAGCTTTAGTAGAAGCGACACCTATTTCAGGCCCTGTATGCAGGTATACTCCTGCATCGGTTTCTCTAGCAATGGTAGAACCCACTACATTTACCACACCAAGTACGGTAGCCCCTTTTGATTTTGCTTCCCGTAACGCAGCTAAGGTATCGGCTGTTTCCCCACTTTGTGAGATTACAATTACAATATCATCGGGATAAATGAGTGGGTTTTTATACCGAAACTCTGAAGCATATTCTACTTCTACGGGTATTTGTGCTAAATCCTCAAACAAATACTCGGCCACAAGACCAGAATGCCAAGATGTGCCACATGCAGCAATAATAATGCGTCGTGCCCCATATAATTTATCCATAACCTCGGTTAAGCCACCTAGCACTATTTTACCCTCCTCTGGTTGAATCCGCCCTCGAAGCGAATCGCCAATAGTTTTTGGCTGCTCAAAAATTTCTTTAAGCATAAAAAAACGATATCCACCCTTTTCTATCTCTTCTAAACTCATTTGAATCTCGTGCACTTTTTTATCCATTGACACGTAAGAATTATCTTGTACTTCGTAGCTATCTCTCCTAATTACCGCCGTCTCATTATCATCTAAATAGACCACCTTATCGGTATATTCTGCGACAGCTGAAGCGTCACTAGCAACAATCATTTCGTTATCTCCAACCCCTAATAACAAAGGCGAACCTCGTCTGGTTACCACCATCAAATCTGGCAAATCTTCATGCAATACCGCTATCCCATAGGTTCCCTTAACTTGCCGAGTAGCCAATTGAACAGCTTTTTCCAGGCTTAGCACTTCTGGATCTTTGTAAAATTGTTCAATCAACTTAACCATGATTTCCGTGTCTGTATCGGAGTAAAAAACATGACCTTGAGATTGAAGTTGTACCTTCAATGCCGTGTAATTTTCAATAATCCCGTTGTGCACAATGGCTATTTTACTATTGGTTGATGTATGAGGATGTGAGTTAACATCATTGGGCTCTCCGTGTGTAGCCCATCTAGTATGCCCTATACCTATTTCAGCCTTATCGGATTTTGAAAGCATAGCCTCTAACTTGGCGACCTTGCCTTTACATTTAGTAACCTTCAATGCATCCAGGATAACGGCAACCCCGGCCGAATCATAGCCCCTGTATTCAAGGCGTTTTAATCCTTTGACAACCACATCTTGGGCGCTTCGCGCACCAATGTACCCAACTATTCCACACATAATGCTTTAGATTTATTTATTAATACCATTAATTTAGCAATTTAGCCTAAAATATGACTATTATAGTTGAATAGTAATTTATGAAACAATAAAGATAAAAAGAGACTATGCAGCTGTGTTTTTTTTCCGATGTGGAAGGCCAGCGGTTTGATCCTTTAACACTTACGCGTCCAGTAGAAGACTTGCGGGTTGGTATCTTTACCGTTCAGGACAAATGGGAGCGGTGGTTACATCTAACCACCAAAGCTCGAATTTGCAGACCTTATCTAACACCATTATATAATAACAGCACTATTCAACCAGACCACGATTGTCTGTGGATTAACGCCCGTTTTTTACCCGATCATTCGCTTACAGAGCAACTAAAAAGCCTTCTTACAGGACAGGCCCTTATATACTCGTCTGCTAAACATGACGGTGCAGAGGCTGAAAGCACAGAACTTGTTGCGGTTGTGTTATCAGGACAACAAAGCCTCGATTGCTTATTGAAATGTGAACATATCAATGATCCTGCACACTGGGTTCAGACACTATTTGGCGCATCAGACAGTTCAAAAAGATATCCTGAAAAAGCTAAAAAGCTAGATTATTTGTGGGATATATTGCAATTCAATAGCAGCGAAATTGAAGCTGATCTTGGGCTAATCTCCCTACCTAGTGTTGAAGAACATAACCTAAGGTCCAACCTCTACGTGATGCATACGGAACAGATTTTAGTACATCCATCGGCCCATTTGGAACCTGGAGTTATTTTGGTGGCGGAAGATGGCCCAATTTATATTGGAGCAGGAGCAACCATTGAAGCCGGTAGTATTTTAAAGGGTCCACTAGCTATTTGCGAGGGTGCCGTTACAAAAATGGGGTGTCGAATTTATGGCGGTACTACCATAGGACCTGTGAGTAAAGTAGGTGGAGAGGTCTTTAATACCATCTTTCATTCCTACTCCAATAAGGCACATGATGGTTACATGGGTAATTCATTGGTTGGGCAATGGTGCAATATGGGTGCTGACAGTAATACATCCAATCTAAAAACGAATTATGGGCGCATATATTTAGAAGATTGGAATACTCGACAAGCCTATGACATCGGTTTCCAATTCTTTGGTTCGGTTCTAGGTGATCATTCCAAAACGGCCATTAACGCCATGTTAAATACTGGAACCATGTGTGGAGTATGCTCAAATATCTTTTTATCAAAGTTTACTCCTAAACACATACCCTCCTTTAGTTGGCTCACAGATGCTGGAAATAGTACCTATCGGTTCGATAAGGCCGTGGAAGCCATGAAAGCGATGATGGTTAGGCGTGATATTGAGCTTGAAGCGGGCTACCAAAGCATGATGAAGCATCTGTTTGATCAGGCCACGCTGAATGATCGTTAAAGTACTCGCCTCGCAGACAAATAGTGCACACTCCAGTAACGAGCATTTAGATCAGATATCATCACCCCTCCTGTGGTACCCGCATGTAAAAAGTGTCGCCTGTCAACCATTACGCCAACGTGATAGGTGGTTGGTCCTGTTTTAAAAAAAACCAAATCACCTAAATCTACCCATTTACGCCGTATTTTCTTTCCCAACTTCATTTGTTCCAAGGTTGTGCGAGGTAGTTTTTCGCCCAAATAATCATCAAATATCACCTGCATAAAGGCAGAGCAATCAACCCCTTTAAGGTTGGTTCCACCCCATTGATAAGGAGTTCCTCTCCATTCGGTGTATGCTCGTTTCAACCGGTTGAACCTTCGCGCTTCTGCTAAACCTGCAGACCGGCTCATGGTGGGAATAAAACGTTCGGAAGGCTCACTAGATGAACGTGTGGTTATACTGTTAGTACTACCGCAAGCACCTAAAAGTGAACTTACTGTGATCAAAAATAGTAGTGCAGAAAACTTCAAACGATTTAGTACAATATTTGGGTTAGCAGTAGATGATATACTAATTTAGTAAATTATTTGTATAACCTAACTTCTGCAACGAACTATGCCAATACAACTTTTAGTGAATATTGATCATATTGCTACACTCCGAAACGCCCGGGGTGAAGGCTATCCAGTACCTGCACAAGCCGCCCAAATTTGCGAAAAAGCAGGCGCTGCTGGAATCGTCTTTCACTTGAGAGGAGATCGTCGTCATATCATGGACCACGATTTAACTGAACTCAAGGAATCAGTACAAGGGGTATTGGATTTTGAGATGGCCGCCACTGAAGAAATGATCGAGTTACTGCATCAGGTACACCCGGATATATGCACCTTGGTTCCAGAAGGTCGGGAAGAACTAACCACCGAAGGCGGATTGCATTTAGCAGCGGTCTTTGAAGACTTTAAAACGCGTGTATTTCCAGCCATTCGTAACGGTACTGGCGGTTCGAAGGTTGAAATAAGTTTATTCGTAGACCCCAATCTAGACGATATTCAGGGGGCTATAGAACTAGGTAGTGACGCCATCGAGCTACACACCGGAACCTACGCCAATGCCTCCACCCCATCTGCCGCACAGGCAGAACTAAGCCGCCTAACAACGGCCGCTAAAATGGCGCACGCTGCTGGGCTAAAAGTAAACGCCGGCCATGGCTTAAACCAAAAAAACCTAGCACCCTTTCTTCACGCCGTCCCACATCTAGCCGATATTAGCATAGGACATGCACTCATAAGCGAAGCTGTTTTCCATGGCTTAGCCAACACAGTTCAGGCCTATATGACCATTATAGGACAGGTAAAAGAGGGGCCGCGCTAATGAGTCGCACTCATTTTTCTGGATACGCCGCTATTCTAGGACGACCTAATGCAGGTAAATCCACCCTTATGAATGGTCTCCTTGGAAGTAAAATTTCCATTGCCACACATAAAGCACAGACCACCCGCCATCAAATCATGGGGATCTATAGTGAAGAAGATTGCCAAATCATTTTTTTAGATACTCCTGGGATTATCCAGCCCAAATACGAACTTCAAAAAGCGATGATGCGCTTTGTTGAAAAGGCCGAAAAAGAAGCGGATGTCATGCTCTTGTTGGTTGATCTTAAGCGGAGTTTTATAAAGCAGGAACGGGACAAAAAAAATGCCCCAAACGCTCCTACTGAATTGGTTGATCACGAATTATTAGGACACGTCCGATCCCAGCAAAAACCCGTAATATTGGTATTGAATAAGATGGATACGGTGTCCGAGGAATGGTTAAAAAAAGTACAAGAAGCATATGAAGAGGCATTCACTTTTGCTGGAATTCAAGCCATATCGGCGCTCGAGCAGCACGGCATACCGGCCTTAATCGATCAACTCAAAACCAAGCTACATAAAGGCCCTGCTTTTTATCCAAAGGATGAGTTAAGCGAGCATCCCCTCCGATTTTTTGTATCTGAATTCATTCGTGAACAGTTGTTTTTAAATTATCATGAAGAACTACCGTATTCAGCTACCATCGAAATATTAGAGTATCAGGAATCCCCTGAAATTGATCGAATTATGGCCGATATCGTGGTCAATCGAAATTCTCAAAAAGGTATGATTATAGGGAAAAAAGGGGCTGCTATAAAGCAATTAGGCATTCAGTCCCGAGCAAATATTGAATCATTTTTAGATAAGCAAGTACACCTAGAATTACATGTGAAAGTACGAGAAAAATGGCGAGAAAAAGAACATATGGTCCGTAATTTAGGATACAGAGAATAATTTTTTCGTTAGCTCTTGCATCAAAAGTAGAACAGTGTTAGTATTGTATCACAAGCTCATTAAGCTTGTATGTTCTTTAAAAGTTTAGCTTCTCATTACGAAAGGCGGAGGGATCAGGCCCTGTGAAACCTTGGCAACCGGCTATATATGTCACTCGACGGCGAGCACATGTATAGACAAGGTGCCACATCCTGCTTTGTGATTGAATCGTTCAATCCAAAGAAAGATGAGTTCGATCCGCTTATAGTTAAGCCCTGTTCGAATTCATCCGAGCAAGGCTTTTTTCGTTTCATACACGATGTTAATGACTCACAAATAACATTCATTTATCTAATTCGAATACTATGAGTACTTTATCAGAACGTAATTTACGTTTCGAAACCAAACAATTACACGCTGGGCAACAGCCCGATCCAACCACTGGTTCTCGGGCGGTTCCCATCTACCAAACTACCTCATATACCTTTAAGGATACCGATCATGCAGCCAATCTATTTGGACTAAAAGAATTCGGGAATATTTATACCCGAATTATGAATCCCACCACCGATGTATTTGAGCAAAGAATTGCAGCATTGGAAGGCGGGGCTGCAGCTGTGGCCACGGCCTCTGGCCAATCAGCTCAGTTTTTAGCTATCACCACCATAGCCCAAGCTGGCGATAACATTTTATCTACCCAAAATCTTTATGGTGGAACCTACAATCAGTTCAAGGTTACCCTTCCACGCTTAGGCATTCAAGTTCGTTTTGCTGACGAAGATACCGTAGAAGCCTTTGAACAATTAATCGATGACGATACCAAGGCCATCTATGTAGAATCTATAGGAAACCCCAGAGGAAATGTGGCCGACTTTGAAGGACTTGCACAGCTTGGGCAAAAATACGGTATCGCCTTGGTTGTTGATAATACCTTTGGAGCTGGCGGGGCCCTGGTACAACCTATTGCCCATGGAGCCAATATTGTAACTGAGTCAGCTACCAAATGGATTGGAGGTCACGGCACCTCTGTTGGTGGAGTAATAGTAGATGCAGGTAATTTTAATTGGGGGAATGGTCGCTATCCTTTGTTCACCGATCCAGCTCCAGGGTACCATGGAATCAATTTCTGGGAAATATTTGGCTCGAACGGCCCTTTTGGGAACATAGCCCTTGCCATCCGCGCACGGGTAGAAGGACTACGAGATGTTGGTCCTGCCCTATCACCTTTCAATAGCTTTTTGCTGTTGCAAGGCTTGGAAACCTTATCCTTAAGAGTAGAACGACACACCTCAAATGCGCTAGCTCTAGCGAATTTCCTACACCACCACGATAAAATTGCTTGGGTAAATTATAATGGATTAGAAGACCACCCCTACCATGAACGAGCAAAAAAGTATCTTAAAAATGGCCAGTTTGGAACACTGTTCACCTTTGGTGTAAAAGGCGGTTATGAAGCGGCTAAAACCTTCATAAATGAGGTACAATTAGCCAGCCACCTAGCTAATGTTGGGGATGCTAAAACCTTAGTTATTCACCCATCATCCACTACTCACCAACAACTCAGTAAAGCCGAACAGGAAGCCAGTGGAGTTAGCTCTGATCTCATTCGAGTGTCCGTAGGCATCGAACATATTGATGACATAAAAGAGGACTTTGATTTAGCTTTGGCAAAAATTTAACCCCTCTTAATTCAATTGACCCGTTGGCTTTCATAACAGATGTAGAAGAATGAGTATCCAGAATACATTACTTGTATCCGAAACATACACGACCGAATCCGGTTTTGTATTTAAGGAGTTTGAACTCGGCTATCATAGCTGGGGCAGCTTGAACAAGAATGGTGATAATGTGATACTCATTTTTCATGCGTTAACGGGAGATAGCAACGCTGAGGATTGGTTTCACGGTTTTTTTTCCCAGGAAAGTCCTATTGATTTAGATCATCACTATGTTCTATGCATCAATACCCCGGGTAGTTGTTATGGCTCTACCGGACCTCAAAGCCTAAACCCTCAAACACATAAAGCCTATGGTCCTGATTTCCCTGTGCTGAGCATACGAGATATCGTTCAAATGGAACAACATCTACTAAATCACCTCCAGATTAATTCCATCCAATGTGCAATTGGAGGATCGATGGGCGGTATGATTGCTCTAGAATTTGCCCTCATAGACCCTAGAATTCAACGTACTTTCTTGATGGCGATGGGTAAAGCACACACGGCCTGGTCCATCGGACTTAGTCATTTACAAAGGCAGGCTATATACCAGGATCCACACTGGAAGGCAGGTTGGTATACCGCTGAAGCGCCACCAAGCCAAGGGCTTGCTTTGGCGCGGCAAATTGGCATGATGACCTACCGCTCACCTGAGGATTATGAAACCAAGTTCGGCAGAGATATCCATGAGATTACCAATGATCCCTACTACCAGGTCGAATCCTACCTAGATTATCAAGGGCAGAAACTCAATAAACGATTCGATGCTCTTAGTTATGAGCGACTCACTCGATCTATGGATACCCATGATATATCCAGAGATCGTAGTAGTTTTAAAGAAGTGGCCAAGCAGCTAACTATCCCCATTCATGTGGTTGGTATACTATCCGACGCTTTGTATCCGATTTCAGAGCAAAAGGATCTAGCCCAGCTCTTGCCCAATGGCCAATTTACGGCACTGGAATCCCCCTATGGTCACGATGCCTTTTTAATCGAATTTGATCAGCTCACCCAAATATTGTCCCGTTTTCTAGCGACTACCTAAGAAGGTAGATTTTCCAGTACGGTTACGTAAGAATTTGCAGATACATTCCAGAGACTATGCATAGATAGTTGTCTCATTTTTTTGCTATCCCATCCCTACTTTTTCTGCCTCAACTGTTTCACTTCAACTGTTTGATTTCTGCCTTTTCTGCCTTTTCCTTTTCAATGAATACCATCAAGAAATACACCTTATATACAGGTTCTAATTACATCAGTTTGGTATTTTTTTACTTCTCAGTGTTTTTTTCTTGACAGATTATAGAAAATTAGGGTACATTGTGGGGTAAAGTGGGAGATAGTGGGGACTATCTTTCACCCAAAAAAAGCAATCATAATTCCACGTTTAGTCACCTTGCATAGTTTCAAAGGTCAATACGAGCATAGTATAGATGCAAAAGGCCGCATAGCCTTCCCGGCTAAAATGCGAAAAGTGTTGAGTCCAGACGCTCAAGAACGCTTTGTTGTGGTGCGTGGATTAGAAACCTGTCTTTATTTATACCCCGAAAACGAGTGGCGTGACGTGGAAGAAACCCTCTCTAAGGCCAACAATTTTACCCGAGCTGGCCGAATTGCTAAACGGAACTTCTTACGCTACGCCGAAGACGCCGCTTTGGACAAACAACATCGTATTGCTCTCCCCACTGAGCATACCAAATATGCCCAAATCGATGGAAAAGCTATTTTCATTGGTATAGGGCAATACATCGAGATTTGGTCCCCCGACGTCCTCGAAAATGTTGACGCCGATTTAGATCCCGATGCTTTTGAAGCCATTTTTGAACAAGTAATGGGAGGCAGTTCCGGTATCGATGGTGAATAATATGACTACATATTATGAACATATACCGGTAATGCTCCAAGAATGCATTGAGCATTTAATTACTGACCCAAACGGCAGCTATATTGACGCGACCTTGGGCGGTGGTGGCCATACCTTAGCTATATTGGAGAAATTAGGTCCACAAGCGAGGGTTTTTGGAGTAGATCAAGACCAACAAGCTATTGATGCAGCAAGCCAGCGTATTGGGGAAGACCCCAGATGCACGATTTTTAAAGGAAACTTCGGCTACCTGTCCACTCTTTTACCTCCCCCCTTTAAAGGTCAGGTAGCCGGAATCCTTTTAGATTTAGGAGTTTCCACGCATCAACTCAAAGAAGCTGATAGAGGATTTAGTTTTCAGCAAGAAGGTCCCCTTGACATGAGAATGGGAACCTACACAGGCCTAACTGCGTATGATGTAGTGAATACCTACGATTACGAACGACTAAGAGATCTCATATTTCATTATGGAGAAGAGCGCGGTAGTCGGAAAATTGCCCAAAGTATCATTGATGCCCGTCCAATAGAAAGTACTCAAGAGCTCTCCACTATTATTAGTGAACAAGTACCCTCTAAGTTTAGAATAAAAAGCTTAGCTAGAGTATTTCAGGCTATTCGTATTGAGGTGAATCAAGAATTAGAGGTGCTAAAGCAAGTCTTACAACAAGGACTTAAGCTATTGGCCCCGGGTGGTAGAATGGTGGTTATGAGCTATCACTCACTCGAAGATCGATTGGTTAAAAACTTCATAAAGAGTGGAAATTTTGAAGGGATCATCGAAAAAGATTTTTATGGTAACCCTGTCTGTCCCCTAACGCCCATCAACCGGCAGGTAATTACCCCGAACGATCAAGAAATTGATCGAAACCCAGCCTCTCGAAGTGCTAAACTTAGAGTAGCTGAAAAAGTAGGAGACCCTGGCTCATGATGGTATCGTCCCCCCTGCATAGGCAGAACATGAAGCCAAACCTCAGAAAAATCAATTCCACTGATTCCATACCCTCTCCATCTCAAAAAACCAGTAAAAATATTGGCCAAGGAACTGGAATCAAGTTATCGGCCTTCAAACCTACCAAAATTATTGCCTTCACTCTGGTAGCAGCAATTTTTGGATTTATCTATTTAACGCATGTATTCGCTACCCAAGAGCTCCTTGGACAGGTTCAACAGCTCCAAAGAGAATACGAACAGACCCAGCAAGTTTATGATGAGCTAAAACTTCGATACGATCGGATGAAAGGCCCTGCAAATATTTATCGTAAGGCCAGAGAATTAGGCTTTATCAATGCTGGGCCAGCCGACCAAATATTGGAGGGCCAATAAATGCAGGAATTTAGAGGTGCCATAATGGGTCGGATGTTTGTTGTGCTAGGTATCCTATTTTTACTACCAGTGGCATTATTGGTTCAATTGGTTAGGATTAATTTCATTGAGGGTGATGAACTTCGTCAGCTTTGGAATAAGCAAGCCATCACAGAAATATCTATACCTGCAGAACGTGGTAATATTTACGACCGAAATGGCACCCTGCTAGCTACCAACACCGTAGACTACAAAATGGCCTTAGACCCCAAAGTACCAGGGATGACGCAGGCGCACATAGACACGGTATTGGTAACATTGGGCCGAACTACTGGTAAAGGCAACACCTATTACCAAGGTATTCTAAACGAGGCTCCTGCACGGTCCCGTTACGTGGTGATGGAAAAAAACATGAATGGCTCGCAAAAGGAGCAACTAGCCACTCTTGGAATACGAGGGGTTATTTTAGAAGAAAACTATCGCCGCAGTTATACCTTTGGCTCGCTTGCCGCTCATACTATGGGCTTTGTAAATCATGAAATGATAGGACGGATTGGCCTCGAGTCTCATTACGATAAAGAACTAAGAGGGGTTGATGGTGTGCAACAAGTGCGTAAAGATGCACTTCAACGTGTATTTGAATACGTTGGAGCACCAACAAAATTACCCATCGAGGGTTATGATTTACACACCACGATTGACGCTTCCATCCAAGCTATTTTAGAAGATGAGTTACAAGTTGGGGTTCAACGATTTAAGGCCAACTATGGTACTGGGATAATCATGGACCCTACCACGGGCGAAATCTTGGCTATGGCCAATTACCCAAGCTATGACCCTAATGTTCCTGGAGATACTAATGAAGAAAATCGGCGAAATTTTGCCATAGCAGATATGGTAGAACCGGGTTCTACCTTTAAGTTAGTCACCGCCATTGCAGCCGTAGAACAGGGGGTGATTGAGGAAGGAGAACTTTTCGAAACACCCGAAGACGGGGCTGTTCAAATTCACGGTCTTACCTTACGAGATCACGATCCATTAGGGACTATGAACTTTGCAGAGGTGATTCAACAGTCGTCCAACGTGGCTACCGCTGAAATAGCCATGCGATTGGATAATGATACTTTCTACCAATATGCTCGTAATTTAGGTTTTGGAACCCCCACTCATGTGGATATTGCAGGGGAAGAAAGTGGACGTATGGCAAAACCCTTCGAATGGAGTTTGGTAAGTTTGCCTTGGATGTCCCATGGTTATGAGCTTCTTGCTACCCCTATGCAAACTACTCAAGCCTACGCTGCTTTTGCTAATCGGAGTGATTTGATGCGTCCTTATTTAGTGAGGGAAATAACGAATTCAAATGGTAAAATCGTTGAACAATTCCAACCAACCCGGATTCGTAAGGTAGCCAAAGCTAAAACCCTGGATCACCTTTATCCCGTTTTTGAAAGTGTTGTTAGTGATTCAGGAACTGGGGATTTAGCCCAAATACCAGGTCTACGTATTGCAGGTAAAACAGGAACGGCTAAGAAAGTGGTCAATGGGGTGTACTCCAATCGTTATAGAGGTTCTTTTGTTGGCTTTTTCCCTGTAGAAGCTCCCAAATATGTTATCTATATCATGTTAGACGAGCCAAAACCCATAGGATATGGTGGATATACTGCGGGCCCAATTTTTAAGCAGGTAGCCCTGCGTATTGCCGGTTTGGACCAAGACCTACAACAACAATTGGTGCAACAAAAGAACAAAAGAAATACCTTTGCTATTGCTCCCTCCTTGTTAGGCTTATCACCTAATCGAGCCGAAGAATTATTGGAATCCCTATATATTCCTTTTGAGATGGAGGGTGAAGGCGATTGGATTGTAGATCAGCAGCCAGCCCCTGGGGACACTCTTTTTGCAAAAACCCGATTACGCCTTAATGCTCAGACTAAATCAAGCCTCTTAAATCCTCACAAGGATCCAAAAACAGCATTGAGAGAAGCAAGTACCGAAGAGATTGAACGCATTGCACTTCCCGATGTGCGCGGAATGAGCATGCGAACAGCCCACACCATGTTGGCTGAATTAGGTCTTAAGACACAACGTGTTGGTTCCGGGACCATTTACGCACAATTTCCACTTGCCGGTGAGTACACTCTTCCCGGAAGAACGGTAACAATTCGGGGCAAGGCACGCTCATTCGAACAAATTAGTAAAAAAACAGGGAGGCAGCAGTGAGTCATACACCATCAGCTAGCTCTCCTTTAGTCTCACGCTCGTTGAGCACCCAAGACATCCAAGTAGTTTGTCAGCCCTTAGTTAAGCGTATTAAGTATCCCGAGGGGGTCTACACCCACCTTAGTCAGGATTCCAGAAAGGTGAGCTCCTCAGTGGTGTTTATAGCCATACGAGGCACAAAAGTGGATGGCCATACCTTCATTAGTGCACTAGCGCGCATACCCAATCTACTCGTTATTGGTGAAGAGTCTCCTGAAAGCTATCCTGAGGTCGATAATTACATGCAAGTAGCAAATACACGTGAAATTGTAGGTCCCCTAGCTCAAGCCTTCGCCGGTGATCCGTGGCAGCGTTTACAGGTTATTGGAATAACTGGCACTAATGGAAAAACCACTACAGCTACCTTATTGTACGAACTCCTATTACGTTCAGGTAAAGCAGTGAGTTTATTGGGCACGGTGTCCAAACGAATTTTAGATGAGGAAATACCCTCCTCACTTACAACCTCCGACCCCATTGAGCTGGCCAATGACATGCAAGCTATGGTGAATGCAGGCAGCACCCACTTGGTCATGGAGGTTTCCTCGCATGCCTTGGACCAGTACAGAGTGCAAGGAATCCCCTTCACCATAGCCATATTCACCAATATCACCCATGATCATTTAGACTACCATGATGATTTTGAATCCTACATGACGGCAAAAAAGAAATTGTTCAATGATTTAAAGCCGGGGTCTTGGGCTATTATCAACGCTGATGACCCTTATAGTGGGTTTATGATTCAAGACACTGACGCCCAAATTTTCTCTCTCGGGTTACTGGATACCGAGGGCGGTCAATTAATGCAGCACAGGTCTACAGTAAAGCAGCATATATCAACCTGTCCCCCCCTGCCTTCATGGGCTCAGGGGCGAAGGTACAACGTAGAAACATTGGGATTACACGGCACCACTTTATCAGAAATAACTGCCAACACACGATGGGAACTTCCATTGGTAGGCTTGTTTAATGCTTATAACGCCCTTCAGGCAATAACCGCAGCACAATTATTGGGTATTGACACCATTGAACTAGAAAAATATAGCCAGAGCTTTCGAGGCGCTCCGGGACGATTAGAACGAGTGAGCATCGAAAATGGCGAGCGTTATCCTTGCGTATTTGTCGATTATGCCCATACACCTGATGCTCTAGAAAATATTTGTTCCACCTTGGCTGAATTAAAAGAACCCCATCAAAAGTTCTTGGTTGTCTTTGGGGCAGGTGGCGATCGGGATGCGGCCAAGCGACCATTAATGGCTCAAGCATGTGAGAAATGGTGTGATATAGCCATTGTAACTACGGATAATCCTCGATCTGAAGCACCAGAGTTTATTATTGAGGAAATTTGTTCGGGCTTCAGTGAAGCGTTTAGAACAAATCAGATTCGCAGTGAAGTCGATCGAGCGAAAGCCATTGCCTTGGCCTTGCACTTAGCTACGGCGGATGACATCATAGTCATTGCCGGTAAAGGACATGAGGATTATCAGGAAGTAGAGGGTGTCAAGCATCCTTTTGATGACCGAAAAGTAGCCTTAGAACTTCTTAAAACATGGAAGGAGGCCGCCTAATGCTCCACGAATTATTTAATTGGCTAGAACAAACGTTTGCATTACCAGGTGCCACCGCTATGGCATTTATCTCTACGCGAACGGGCCTAGCAGCAGTGAGCTCTCTACTTATTAGTTTATTTATTGGCAAGCGTATTATCGCTTGGTTACGACGAATGCAATTGGGTGAAGTGGTTCGAGACGACATTGGTTTGGATCATCAAAGTAAGCAGGGAACCCCCACTATGGGAGGCGTAATAATTTTGTTATCTACACTCATCCCTTCCCTTTTGTTTGTTAGAATGAATAGTATTTATGGTTGGCTCATCTTTTTTGTAATGCTAACACTTGGATTGGTCGGGTTTATTGATGACTACATTAAGGTGGTGAAGAAAAACAAAAGTGGTCTCGCAGGCCGGTTTAAAATTGCTGGACAGGTAAGCGTCGGGTTGGTCTTAGGATTGGTCTTGTATTCTCACCCGAACTTTGAAGCCGTGAATACCTTGAGTACCGTTCCTTTTGCGAAGAATTTAACGATCGATTATGCCTATTTCGGCGAAACAATGGGTTGGTTTATTTATTTAGGGGTGTCCATTTTTATCATTACTGCGGTGAGTAATGCAACCAATCTTACCGATGGATTAGATGGATTGGCCACCGGTATTTCTGCAATCTGCGGTATCGTTTTTGCTATTTTTGCCTATGTATCGGGTAGAATTGATTTTTCTGGCTTCCTAGATATCATGTACTTACCAGGCGCCGGAGAGTTGACCGTATTCGCGGCAGCTTTAGTGGGCGCTTGTATGGGCTTCTTATGGTACAATACCCATCCAGCTAGTGTGTTCATGGGAGATACCGGTTCTCTTGCTCTTGGCGGAGCATTCGGAGCTTTAGCGTTAATGCTACATAAGGAACTGTTACTTCCATTTATTTGTGGTGTGTTTTTCTTTGAGACCGTTTCGGTTATTATACAAACCAGTTATTTCAAATATACCAAGTGGACAACGGGAGAGGGCCAACGATTTTTCTTAATGGCTCCCATCCACCATCATTTTGAGAAAAAAGGCTGGAGCGAGAGTAAAATTGTGGTTCGGTTTTGGATTGTAGCCATTCTTATGGCGTTAATCAGCTTACTAACCCTGAAAATTCGCTGATATGTTATTGAATCCAGCCCATATCACCCAACTAAAGCAAGACCTTCCCGGTACTAAGGTCGTTGTTATTGGCGCTGCCCGGAGCGGTGTGGGGGCGGCCGAGCTGCTCCACGAAGCTGGAGCGGCAGTATTTGTAAGCGACCATGGTACTATTGCCGAACCGATGAAAGAACGCTTAGAAACACGCGGAATCGCCTTCGAGGAAGGCGGGCATTCCGCAGCCGCCTCAGACGGAGCCTTTGCGGTACTTAGTCCAGGTGTACCCACCCAAGCGGCTTTAGTGCAAGAATACCTTCACGCTCAAAAAGCAGTGGTTTCTGAAATAGAATTAGCAAGCTGGTTTAGTGCTTCCCCTATAATTGCTATTACAGGCAGCAATGGAAAAACGACCGTTAGCTCATGGATACAGGATTGTTTTGCCCGCGCAGGGCAACCTCATAAATTGGCGGGTAACATAGGCATGGCTTTTAGTGAACAGTGCAATAAGCTTGGATTAGTCCAATCTGGCGCATCCCATTCCGAGCCATCCAATATGTCTAGTTCGGGGACCGGCCAACTTGATTCTATCGGTGGGGTGGGGTCTAAATTAACCCGAGGAGAGTATTACTGGATTTTGGAAGTGAGTAGTTTCCAATTGGATCATATTCACACTTTTTGCCCCGATGTTAGTGTACTGCTGAATATTACCCCGGATCATTTAGACCGGTACAATCATTCAATGGATGATTATTCCGCTTCGAAGTTTAGAATTACCCAGCAGCAGTCTGCGGGACAGACCTTTATCTACAATTATGACAATCTGCGGGTGCGCTCGCATGCCCAGCAGCTTTTAGGCCAATCTGATGCCCCGCGACTTTGGGCATTTTCTACGCAGGAAGCGGTCATTGAGGGCGCTTTTTTGCACAATAACCAAATCATCTTCCGACTTAATAACCACGAGGAAATACTCATGTCACCCTTTGAATTAGGACTACAAGGACAACATAATCTGCAAAATGGACTTGCAACGGCACTCGCTGCCCGAGCATGTGAAATTAAAAACGAGGTTATTCGCGAAAGCCTTTCTCGGTTTACGGGCGTAGAGCATCGCCTAGAGGTAGTGCGTGAATTGGATGGGATCAAATACATTAACGACAGTAAAGCCACGAACGTAAATGCGGTTTGGTTTGCTTTGGACAGCATCAAAACCCCGATGACGCTGATCCTAGGTGGACGCGATAAAGGCAATGATTATACCGAGCTGCGTGATCAACTCCTCGAAAAGGTACACACGGTGATTGCTATCGGTGAATCACAGGATCCTATTCAGGAGCAAATTGGGGATCTGGTTCCCCATTTTATCGTGGCAGATGATATGCGAACTGCGGTTCGATCTGCTCAAAAACAGGCCAAACGGGGCGAAGTAGTTTTATTAAGTCCTGCCTGTTCTTCTTTCGATATGTTCGATAATTATGAACACCGTGGGCGGGCATTTAAAGAGTGTGTTCAGCATCTGAGCTAGATGAACCAGATAAATCAAGCAGAATAATCAACCA
>DCQQ01000002.1:39562-79229 GCA_002323515.1 Balneolaceae bacterium UBA1514
ATCAACCAATAAAATAACCTAAGCAAAACCAAACAAAACGCATTGATTCACATCAGCCCAAATAGAAACATTCACCAAATTCTTGGTACTACTCCAGAAGAAATAGATACACGCGGCCAAGGCAGTGACCGCTATATTCTTATGGTGATCATTATGTTACTTAGTTTTGGCTCGTTAGCAGTGTATTCTTCAATCGCATTTTTTGCACAGAATAATGACTCCTCCGCTTTGGAGATGATTACTCGTCATTTGGTTAAAATAGGTATTGCGGTCGTAGTTATTCTGCTTGGCTCAAAAGTAAACTATCATACTATTGCCAAGCTTTCTAGGCCATTCATGGTGGTTAGCTTGTTAATGCTGGTCATGGTGTTGGTATTTGGTGAAGAGCAATTTGGGGCCAAACGATGGCTTTCAATCGGGGGATTTGGATTCCAGCCTTCTACAGTGGCCGCCGTTTCGTTGATTATTCATGTAAGTGTGCTCTTAACCGAAAAACAAGAGTATATTAAAGACTTTCAACGGGCTTTCATGCCCATTATGATTTGGGTATTTATCAACTGTGCTCTTATCGGTGTTGAAGATTTTTCTACGGCAGGCTTGCTCATGGGTGTCTGCCTCATTCTTATGTTTGTCGGCCGGATTAGTGTCGTGCAACTGGGCTCAATGGTATTGCTAGCAGTTTTTGGTGGCTTTTTACTCATTAACCAATCGGCTACTCGGCAGGACCGGATTGAACAGTATCTAGGCCAAATTAAACAGATCGAAACCGAGCGTTTACTCGATGGCAACGGAAGGCAGGCGCAGCAGGCTCATATTGCTATTGCCCAAGGGGAGATAACTGGGGTGGGAATAGGTAAAAGCACTCAGCGCGATTTTTTACCAACGCCGTATAATGATTTTATTTTTGCCATTATTGCCGAAGAATATGGGCTTTTGGGGGCCGCGACTCTCATCGCATTGTTTGTGTTTTTACTTATTCGAGGGGTGGCTTTCGTGGCGCGAAATGCCGAGGATTATTTAGGTACTTTGTTGGCTTTAGGCTGCACCTTGTACCTATGCCTCTATGGTTTTGTCAACGCAGCCGTTGCCAGTGGTTTATTTCCAGTTACTGGGTTACCTATGCCTTTTGTGAGCTATGGCGGTACCAATTTATTATTTGCGGGAGCCATAGTGGGTTTACTGCTTAATATTTCCAAGCATAAAAAAGATAGGAGACCCTTGTTCTATGCCTAGCAAGCAAGCTACATATCGTGTGATGATTGCAGCAGGTGGAACTGGTGGTCATGTGTACCCTGCTATATCTATTGCAGATGCGTTGACTGCAAAAATGGAGCATATTGATATTGCTTTCGTAGGCACCAAAAACCATATGGAATGGACAGCGGTGCCTAAAGCAGGCTACCGTATTTATCCCATCTGGATAAGTGGTTTACAACGGCGACTTACCCTGTCCAATGTATTATTTCCGTTAAAATTAATAGTGTCGTTGATTCAATCTTTTTGGTTATTGCAACGCTTAAAACCTGCTGTTATGGTTTCGTGCGGGGGTTATGTAGCAGGGCCTGTGGGATGGATGGCCAATCGTTTTGGAATTCCAGTGATGATTCAAGAGCAAAATTCATATCCAGGAGTAACCAATCGTATGCTCGGCTCCTCTGCCAAGCGAATTTTTACCGCCTTTCCAGACGCTGAGAATTATTTCCCTGCCCACAAAGTTCGAATGGTAGGGAATCCAACCCGAAAAAACCTAGTTCATACGAGGCCCTCCAAAGCGCGAGCATCATTTAATATTTCAGAAGACCGATCCGTAGTGTTGGTTTTAGGCGGTAGTTTGGGTGCTAAAAGTATTAACGAGGCATTGTTGCATAGTTTAGAGACACTGCACGATCATGCCGGATTGTATATAATATGGCAATGCGGCAAGCGCTATATCGATGCACTAACCAAGAAAATTGATTTGGAAGAGTATCCTAGACTTCGGCTACAGGCTTATCTAGATGATATGGCTGCTGCCTATGCCGCTGCTGATTTGGTGCTGAGCCGTGCTGGGGCGAGTTCCTGTTCTGAGCTTATGGTTACTGGTACACCAAGCGTGCTTATTCCCTCTCCTATTGTTGCTGGGGATCATCAAACCATGAACGCTCGCTCGATGCACGAGCAAGGTGCCGCCAAAATGCTATCCGATGATGAGGCAAAAAATACTCTGACAGAACTTGTCACACGTCTACTTGCCGATCAGGAACAATTACGGAGGATGAACGACGCAGCATTAGCGATGGCTAAGCCCTTTGCTGCCGAACATATTGCTGAAGAAATTTTACATGAAATAGAACAAAGCCATGACTAAATCTACCGACCATACCTCTTCTCAAGCACTTGGCCTTGAACAACAACCCAGTTTTGGACGAACTCGGCATATACATATGGTGGGTATTGGAGGGATTGGAATGAGTGGCATGGCTGAAATACTAATTCATCGTGGCTACAAAGTGTCTGGTTCCGATGGGCAGCTAGGAGAAACAACCCAGCGACTTCAGGAATTAGGAGCAACCATTTATGAAGGGCATCATTCCGATCATATAGTAGGTGCGGATGTAGTGGTATATACCTCTGCGATTCAGGCGAATGAAAATGAAGAAACTAAAGCCGCTATCGAGCAACGCATTCCCACCATTAAACGTGCTGAAATGCTGGCAGAACTGATGCGTATGAAGTATGGAATAGGCATTGCTGGCACGCATGGTAAAACCACCACAACTACGATGACAGGCTTAGTTATCCAAGAAGGTAATTTTGAACCTACGATCATGGTGGGAGGCAAAGTTCATAGTTTTGATAAAACCAATGCCGTAGTTGGTAAAGGGGATATTATAATTGTTGAAGCAGATGAATTTGACCGAACCTTTTTACGCCTCACTCCTTCTGTGGCCGTGATTACGAATATAGAAGCCGAGCATCTGGATATTTATGATGATCTAGCCGACGTAAAACAAGCATTCATCGTTTATGCCAATAAAGTTCCTTTTTATGGCTCCGTTATTGTTTGTCTGGATGATGAAAATGTACGCAGCATTCTTCCCGATCTCGAACGCAGGATTATCAGCTATGGGCTCACACCTCAGGCACAACTTCGAGCCACCAACATCCACACCTCTGAATTTACCTCTACCTTTATGGTAGTATATAAAGGAGAAAAATTAGGCGTTGTAAGTCTTCAAGCTC
This sequence comes from Balneolaceae bacterium UBA1514, assembly GCA_002323515.1. Lineage (GTDB taxonomy): Bacteria > Bacteroidota > Rhodothermia > Balneolales > Balneolaceae > UBA1275. Next base: position 42,785 of record DCQQ01000002.1, read on the forward strand.
CCGGCGATCACAATGTAAAGAATGCCTTAGCCGCTATTGCCTGTGGTTTGGAAATGGGAATGGAGTTTAAAACCATTAAACGGGGCCTGGAACGCTTCGAAGGCGTATATCGCCGTTTTCAAAAGAAATACTCAAACGGGGTTATGCTGATCGATGATTACGCACATCATCCCACGGAAGTTCAGGCTACCTTACAAGCGGCCCATCGCGGTTGGCCAGATAGACGAGTAATTGCGGTATTTCAACCTCATTTATATTCCCGAACTCAGGAACTATATAAGGAGTTTGGACTTTCCTTTTTCGATGCGGAAGTGTTGGTCGTTACCGATGTATATCCCTCAAGAGAGAAGCCCATCGAAGGTATTACCGGAGCATTAATTGCGAATACAACAGAGCAATATGGCCATAAAAATGTTCATTATGTGCATGACAAAAAAGACATAGCCTCCGAACTCAAAAACATTGTGAAAGCTGGAGACATCATCATAACCATGGGGGCAGGCGACATCTACCGAATGGGTGATGAGTTTGCGGAGTGGTTGGAAATAACTAAACCATTTAAGAAATGAGCAAAGAGTCAACTCATAGCACATCGTTTATAGCTAGACCTGCACTCCTTACTGCGGTGCTTATATTGGTTGGCTTAGGGGTTGTTGCTGGTTTTTATTGGCAACAATCTTTGAGAGTGGATACGCTACGAGTATCGGGTATTTGGTTTAATCAAGAAGCAGATATTTTGGAGGCAGCTCAAGTACCAATGGGAATTGGCCCCGATAGTTTGAATTTGGAAGAATTAAAAAATAGGGTGATGCGACTGGCCTATGTGAAATCTGTACACCCTTATATAGAACCCGGTGGGACCCTCCATCTTTCTATTGAGGAACGGCTTCCCATAGCGTTATTGGTTGGTGGGGCTGTGGAGCGATACACAGATACCGAAGGAGTACAACTTCCAGTAATGACGGGTAAAACAGTGGATGTCCCTTTGGTGTATGGTTTTAGCTCTACCAAACAAACTGATACTCTAAAAACCACCGATTTTATACAACTTGCCCGCTTTTTAGAAGAGGCGAAAGAACACAAATTTGCTTGGGCTACACTAAGTGAAGTAGCCTTTGATCCACAAGAAGGAGTAGTCGCTCTAAGTCATGAAAATGGCGTCAAACTTCTCTTTGGAACCGACTCATTTACTAACAAACTCGCGAATTGGGAATTGTTTTATACCCAGGTTATTCGGGAAATCGGCATCGCCCGTATCGCGCAAATTGACCTACGCTTTAACGATCAAATCATAACGAGGGAATCATGACTGAAACAGAACGCATAATGGTAGGGCTTGACATAGGAACTACAAAAATTTGTGCTATTGTAGCTTCTATTGATGAGCAGGAACGTATCAATATTTTGGGAGTCGGAAAGGCGCCCAGCGATGGACTCAATCGAGGAGTCGTAGTTAATATTGATAAAACGGTCAACGCGATAAAAGAAGCCATAGCCCAGGCTGAGCTGGCCTCTGGAATTCAAGTGAATTCGGTGAACGTAGGTATTGCGGGGGATCATATTCGAAGCATGCGAAGTAAAGGGGTTATCACCATCAACAACCGAGATAACGAAATAACAGCTCAGGATGTGGAACGACTCCTTGAGGATTGTCAACGCATTATGCTTCCAACCGACCAACAGATTCTACATGTTATCCCTCAGGAATTTGTTGTGGATGGCCAGGACGGTATTAATGACCCTGTGGGAATGAGTGGAATGCGTATGGAAGCAGAGGTTCACATTATTACAGGGCTAGTCTCAGCAGCTAAAAATATTTATCGCTGTGTAGAACGCGCCGGCTATCAAGTGGCTGATATCATATTAGAACCTTTAGCCTCTTCTTATTCGGCCTTGGACGCCGAAGAAAAAGAAGCCGGTGTGGTGTTAGTGGATATTGGAGGGGGCACCACCGATGTAGCGATCTTCCAAGAAAGCACCATTCGGCATACTGCCGTTATAGCCGTTGCTGGTCAAAAAGTCACGGATGATATCCGAATTGGGTTGAGTGTGCTGGACGATCAAGCAGAAAGCTTAAAACGAAAGCATGGAGAAAGCTATGCCGACCTCATTCAAGAAGACGAAGTAATCACTGTACCTGGTATAGCGGGCCGTCCTCCTAAAGAAATTACGAAGAGTATCCTGGGTAAAATAATCCAGGCACGTATGGAAGAAATTCTTGAAATCGTAGGTATTGAAATCAAACGCAGTGGCTACTCCGATGCACTTAGTGCAGGGGTAGTACTTACCGGTGGTGGATCTCTGGTCAAAAATATCTGTCCTTTAGCAAATGAAAGTTTGGGAATGGACGCTAAAATTGGCCTACCGTTAGGAATTACAGGTGGTTTAGTTGAGGAGGTAAACTCCCCAATCTATGCCACCGCTGTTGGTTTGGTTATTCATGCATTAAAAACAGGTATGAATAATCAAAAAACCATGATTCCTGCTTCCTCAAAAGCAACCAGTGTGGAGCAGGTAATGAACAAAATAGCCGATCGAATGAAAGGCTGGTTCAAAGAACTTTAATCGCATGAACATCATGCATTCATCTACAGAATATCCAGTAAACAAAACAATAATAAGGAGTAGACATGTCAAATTCTAGATTCTACTTTGACGAAAAAAGTCAGGAAAATGCCAAAATCAAGGTAATTGGTGTTGGCGGTGGTGGTGGAAATGCCATTAATAATATGATAAACATGGGTTTAGATAGTGTTGAATACATTGCTCTAAATACCGATGCTCAAGCACTTAAAAACAGCTTAGCTGATATTAAAGTACAAGTGGGTACCGCTCTAACCAGCGGTCTGGGAGCCGGTGCGCGCCCAGAAGTGGGTAGAGAAGCGGTGGAAGAAAATCGACACGATATCGAGGAAACCATTGAAAGTGCAGATATGATATTCGTGACAGCAGGTATGGGTGGTGGAACCGGAACCGGAGGAGCTCCAGTAGTCGCTGGAATGGCGAAGCGCAAAGGCATCTTGACGGTAGGTATCATAACTACCCCTTTTGAATGCGAAGGTCGAATACGAAAAAGATATGCCTTGGAAGGTATTTCTGAATTAAAGAAACAATGCGATACCGTCATTGTCATTCCAAACGAACGCCTTTTAGACATTGGGGATGAGTCGACTTCTTTGGTAGAGGCATTTGCCATGGCCAATGAGGTATTATACAACGCCACCCGAGGTATAAGTGACTTAATTCTAATGCCTGGTCTTATCAACTTGGATTTCGCCGATGTGCGTACAACAATGACCGACGGAGGGGCTGCAATTATGGGCTCTGCCACCGCTGAAGGTTCTGATCGAGCTGAAATTGCGGCTCGAGATGCTATAAATTCCCCCCTTTTAGATGGAGTTAGCATACGAGGTGCTCGTAATGTACTCGTCAATATCTCAGCTGGTTCTAAATTGGGTATGCGTGAGACCACTACCGCTACAAGCATTATCCAGCAGGAAGCCGGTGATGATGCGGAAATTATTTTAGGTACTGTGATAGATGAGTCTTTTGGAGATCAAATGCGCGTTACGGTTATTGCCACTGGTTTTGAATTAGCTCAAGATCGCAATACCGTTCGTGTAGCTCCAAATAAAACCCCAAATCGTGTGGCACAAGCGTTTCAACAAGCTAATCAAGCAGGTAATGACCAAGCTGCTCCCGCAACTGAGCAAACTACCGCAGTTAAAACAGGAGCTGATGCAGAAGAGGCGTCAAAATTTACGCGGCCTAACAAGGACTACTACAAAGGGGAAGGAAATCTGAAACGTTTAGATACTCCTTCTTATTTGCGCAGAGATATAAATGCTCGCAAAGATGGTGCTCCAAGTCATGCCACTGAACCAACGACTCCAAATCAGGCGGCAAGAGTGGCAAATTTTCAGCAAAGAGCCGAAAATACTCGTCGGGACGATTCTGAACAACCCGCATTCTTACGAAGGATAATGGACTAATTAGTCCGTTTTTTGCCGGGATCCCCACAGTACCCTTGGAAGAGGTGTCTGTATCCGGCAGTGTTTACTGGGTTATAGCTATGTACGTTGCAAGGATGTACATGCCAGCAGACGGCAGGCTATAGATTGCTAACAATAAAAGAAGCTTCTTGAACAGGGGCTTCTTTTTTTTACGAGAAAAAAATGTTGAAAAGGAACCAAATTCTATAAAGTAAGCAGGAGTCGGGTTCCCATAATCAAGGCCAACAGTCCAAATCCCAGTTGCAGATAGTGTATAGGTACTTTATGATTAAGCCAAGCCCCTCCATATGCTCCAATTAGTGCCGTCCATCCCATTGAATTAACCGCTCCCAGGTCTACATATCCAAGCGTCCACTGCGTTAGACTTTGTCCTGATCCATTTAATTCTGGCTGCTCAGCCATTAACTGAAGGACGCCCACGGCAATCATCGTTAACATGCCTAAATGAGATATACTAACCGCCTTTCTAAAGTGTTGTTTGAAAAATAGATTCATAATTGGAACCATAGTACCTCCACCACCAACACCCGCCAACGAGGCTATTCCACCTCCTATTATACCGGTAATGGAGGCTTTTTTTGGGCTAAAAAATGGTGAGCTTCCTTCGGCGGTTGCTTCGGTATTGGTTTCCGTTTTACGGCCTCGCATGAACATAAGTACCGCACTATAGAATAGCAGACTACTAAACACGATGATAAACTCCGTACGATTGTAATAAGGAGAAAGAAGTACCCATTTACCCAAACTAATACCCAAAGCCCCAAAAAAACCCAATAATAGTCCTTCCTTTATAAATAAATGCTGTTGATTGTATTGACGCACCACACTGGCCAATGAGGTTATCCATGTACACATGAGTCCAGAGGCAACGGCCCAAGGTACCGAGTTGGGAATACCAGCTTGCTCGAATAAAAAAAAAAGAACAGGGGTGAAGATTATTCCCCCTCCCACCCCAAATAACCCTGCTATAAGTCCTGCTATCAGCCCTAATATGAGAAGGAGCATGGTCATTACTACTCAATTCAAATGGTTAATAAATTAGTCATTAGGCAATGTGCTTTCCCCTCTAGAAAATCGTACGGCTTGTCCGGTGATGAATACTCGTTCTCCTTTTATTTGCAGAGATAGTTCCCCACCACGTTTTGATATTTGCTTGGCTTTGAGTGTGGTTTTACCCAATTTTTCAGCCCAAAAGGGAGCTAATTTAGTATGGGCCGAACCCGTAACCGCATCCTCATTCACTCCCACCCTTGGACCAAAAAAGCGCGAAACAAAATCCGTATCACTTGATACGGATAAAGCCGTTACAATAACCCCTCGTGTGGGTATTTGTGCTAAGGCCTGCATATTGGGTTCGAGTTCAGCAACTTGTTTCTGGCTAGAGAGTTCAACCAAAATATCATCAGCCTGCCAGATAGAAACGGGTGTGCGCTCCAAGCCCAGCGCCGCAGTTAATGCCTGTTGATCTCCCTTAAATTTTTCGACTGGTATTAATGGAAAATCCATTCTTAATCCGTTGGCAGTTTGTTGAACCGTAAGGGTTCCTGATCGGGTATAAAATTGTAGCAGCTCCTGCTGTACGCCTAATTCGTTGTATAGAACGTGAGCGGTGGCCAAGGTCGCATGGCCACATAAATCAACTTCTGTTTCTGGGCTAAACCACCGCAACTCGTAAGCAGAGCCTGATGGGACAAAAAAGGCGGTTTCAGCCAATTGATGTTCCATAGCAATGGCCTGTAACTGAGCATCCGGTAACCAATGTTGTAACGGGTATACCGCAGCGGGATTCCCAGAAAACGGTATCGAGCTAAATGCATCAATTTGAAAGAATGAAAGAATCATAGGGTGTTTTTTTAATGAGTTAAAGAAAGTAGAGTTATCTTAACCGCTTAGCAAATGAAAACCTTATATTTATAGTTGCTATATTTTTAGAAAGCTATGTATTGTGGTAATTATTTTTTTCGCGATGACAACCTTATCTCAAACCCTAAATAAACTTGGCTTACTAGCCATAAAAAATCAGACATTACGCTATTGTCGTAGTGAAATGGGTAAGGAAGCTATATTCGATCTATTGCCTAGTATTACCGAGCTTCGCATTCAAAAAGATATGTCATGCACCCAAGAAATGATGTTAGTGCTACAAAGTGGGGAGGCCTATCCGAGTGAACATCAACCTGAAATACGCAGTCATTTGAAACGAGTTCGGATTGAGGGTACCGTGTTGAGTTTGGCTAGTTTTCAAGACTTGTTGTGTATTGCTGCACTGAGCAGGCTAATGAAAAAATTTTTTAAACAGCGTGAAGAAAGCTATCCAGAATTGACTGATATTGCCCAAATGCTAATCCCAATGAAGGATTTAGAGGATCATATTCAGTCTAAAATTTCGGATCGAGGCGATCTGAAAAATGATGCTAGTCCGGAGCTGCATCAAATAAGAAAGAACTTGAGTAGTAAACGTAATCAGCTTAGAAGTGCCATTCAGAAAGCGCTCAAAAGGGCACAAAAAGAGGGCATGAGTGGGGATGAAGGGGCTACTATTAGAAATGGACGTATGGTAATTCCAATCCAAGCAGAGTATAAACGAAAGATTGCAGGCTTCGTGCATGATGTTTCAGCAACGGGGCAAACTGTGTACTTAGAACCTGCCGAAGCACTGCATTTGAATAATGATATTCGGGAGTTGGAGATTGCTGAACAGAAGGAAATCGAGCGGATTTTGAAAGCGCTCACCGATCATGTCCGTATGTATGTGGATTGGTTCTCAGATAATATTAACTACTTAGCTCATCTGGATCAGGTGTATGCCAAAGCCCAGTGTACTCTTGAGTTATCTGGTTCTATCCCACTGCTATCTCCCAATGGGGTACTAGACCTTAAAAAAGCCCATAATCCAATATTAAAGATTAAAAATATCGGCCAAAAGGAAGCCGAACCCATTGTTCCTCTGCAGCTAAGAATGGAACCAAGCGAACGATGTCTTATGATTACTGGCCCGAATGCAGGTGGCAAATCGGTTGCTATGAAAACCATTGGTTTGTCTACGGTAATGGTGCAATGTGGATGGGGTATCCCAGCGGATCCAAATTCAGAGGTACCCATTATTACTGGCTGGTTCGTTGACATGGGCGATGAGCAGTCTATTGAAAACGACCTAAGTACCTTTTCTTCCCGCCTGCAATGGATGCGTTTTGCCACTGAAAAAGCGAAAAAAGGAGCCCTAATACTCATTGATGAAGCCGCTGCCGGCACGGACCCTGAAGAAGGAGGGGCTTTATTTCAGTCCTTTATTGAATCCATGTTGGATAGAGAAGCTTTTTTGGTGGTAACCACTCACCATGGGTCGCTGAAAGTATTTGCGCACGAGCATGAAAAAGCAGTCAACGGATCCATGGAATTTGATCAAGCTCATTTAGCACCCACCTATCAGTTTAAGAAAGGTGTGCCCGGAAGTTCCTATGCCTTTGATATTGCCCATAGAATGCGCCTTCCTTCCTCGATACTCAATCGAGCCCGAGATGTGCTGGGTATTCAAAAGAATACGCTGGAATCTCTCATTAGTGAGATGGAAACTAAAACTCAGGAAGTAGCCAAACTTGAAGAGCGTTTGAACGTATTGCAGGAAAAAACTCAAAAAGAAAAACGCACCTATGAACATAAGTTAGATTCACTTTATAAAGAAAAAATAGCCATTCGGGAAAAGGCCTTAAAAGAGGCCAAGCGGATTATGGATGGAGCGAATAAAAAGGTCGAAAAGGCTGTTCAACAAATTATTGAGGAGAAAAAAAGCTCAAAGAAAAATGTACAAGCTATTCGTAGTGAACTGGAAGATCATAAGGATGAAGTATCCTCTGAATTGCTCAAAATAGAGGAGCAGAAATCGGTAGAAGTGGCTATGCAAGCCTCAAAAAAGTCCCCAAAAGTGGGTGATTTTGTTCGGTTTTTAGACGGAAGCACCCATGGTGAACTCATAGAACTAAAGGGAAAACAGGTTGTTGTTCAGACAAACGGGTTGCGATTGAAAACCACCTACAAAAATTTAGTGCGTGTTCAAGCTCCCAAGGCTAAAAAAGCAAGCTCTTCAAAAACTCTAAAGAACCTACACAATATTGACTCTCTACGTACGCCTCTCCCCATTCGATTAGATCTTCGTGGTAAACGCGCTGAGCAAGCCCTAAATGAACTACAGGAATACATAGATAAGGCCTTGTTTCGAGGTTTGAGTACGATAGAGTTGGTTCATGGCAAAGGCGATGGTATCCTAAAAGAGGTAGTTCACGGGTATTTAAACGAGAGAAACGATGTCTTTCGTTTTGAACTCGCCAATGAAGATGTGGGTGGAGCGGGTTGTACAATTGTGCAATTGCGGTTGTAAATTTTGTATCTTTGTAGTTCTGATGATTTTTTCTGATCTAATGTTTATAGACTGATTAAATTACTTGCACAGATTATTATCCACGCTCAACCTGCTATTCATGCGCTTATTTACCCTATCTTTGTTCATCCTCAGCTTTGGTCTTATTTCATGTACATCTCCAGATTCAACCGAAGCTCCCTATGATCGAACCCAAGATATTCTTCGTTATGATAATGAAGAGCATATACGAAATATCCGTCAGTTAACTTTTGGAGCTGATAATGCCGAGGCTTACTTCGGTTTTGGTGATGAAAAAATTGTTTTCCAATCTAATAATCCAGATTGGGGGGTTGGTTGCGATCAAATTTTTTATATGGATACTTCTGAAAAAGAGGAAAACTTCATGCCTAAGATGATTTCTACTGGAACAGGTAGAACTACCTGCGCTTTTTTCCTCCCTGGCGATACTACTTTTGTGTATGGCTCGACTCATTTAGACGATGTTAGTTGTCCTGAAGTCCCAGAGCGAGGACCGAATGGCGCTTATGTATGGCCCATTTATGACAGCTATGATATTTTTAAAGCTAACCTTGAAGGTGAAATCATTGATACCTTAACCAATGAACCAGGTTATGACGCTGAAGCAACCCTGTCCCCTGACGGGAAATCGATCGTGTTCACCTCCATGAGAACCGGTGATTTGGAGTTATTTATAATGGACACCGATGGTGGAAATGTCCGACAAATTACCTCGGAATTAGGGTATGATGGGGGGGCTTTTTTCTCTCCCGATGGTAGCCAATTAGTTTTCCGTTCTTCTCGCCCTAAAACCGAAGAAGAGATTCAAAAATATACGTCTTTGCTTGAACAAGGACTGGTAGAGCCAACTAATATGGAACTCTATGTAGTCAATGTGGATGGTACTGGTTTACGTCAAATTACTGATTTAGGTAACGCAAACTGGGCCCCTTATTTTCATCCATTCGGAGAAAAAATTGTGTTCGCATCCAATCACAAATCAAGCAGAGGGTTCCCCTTTAATCTTTTCGTGATCAATTTGGATGGAACGGGATTAAAGCAACTTAGTTTCGATGATACCTTCGATTCCTTCCCTATGTTTTCTTATGATGGAACCAAGCTTGTTTTTGCTTCTAACCGCTTTAACGGGGGCGATCGGTCGACCAATGTGTTTATTGCTGATTGGGTTGAATAAGGAAAATGTCTTGGGCTATGGCAAAGCCTATTGAAAAGACCTGTCCTGCTAGCGAGATCACTACAGGACCATCAAAGGGGGCTTTTTCTACGATGGTGAGTTCAACGCCAGGTAGAACCCTTTGTTTTTCTAAGTACCGTAGTAATTCAGGATTCTGATCTTTGACTCTTCCTACCATATAAAGTGTATTTAGCTCAGCGTCATAGAGCGCTAAAGTAGCTTTTTCAGGCATAACGCCATCTTTGCTTGGAATGGGATCTCCATGCGGGTCATGGGTGGGATGATTCAGTAATTCAGCGATTCTATCCTCAAACTGTTCTGATATATGATGTTCTAGTTTTTCGGCTTCATCATGAACCTCATCCCATGAATACCCCATCACTTCCTTCAAATACAGCTCCAATAAACGATGGTGTCTAAGTATCTCCAGAGCAACTTTTTTTCCTGCAGGACTTAGTTCTGCGCCTTTATAGGATTCATGAACGATTAAATTCATACCAGCTAGCTTCTTTAGCATATTGGTCACCGAAGCATTCGATACGTCTAATGCTTGGGCTATAGCCGTTGTGGTTGCCCTTTCACCATCGGCCTCTAGTACATAAATGACCTTTAGGTAATCTTCTAAAGCCTGACTTAATCGCATTACATGTTTAATTTTAAATATTCATCGAAGCTAATACGCTCAAAGGCATTACTTCCTACATAGCGCAGAAGCAACGCATAAATATCAGGTTCAATGAATCCAGGCTGCGCTCCTAGTACCCCACCTACTGCATCTATAAAATAATGCGTAGGAAAAGACGAGAGTTGTAGTCCGCGAGCCAGTTGATTTTTAGTGTACTGTGTGCCATTGAATACAACAGGATCAGGGGATTCTCCATCTAGCTGAACAGGTATAAAATATTGATTGATAGCGTCTATAACAGAGGAATCGGGAAGGCTTTCTTTTCGCATTTTGAGGCAGTAGGTACACCATTCAGCATATCCGAAAATCAATACTTTTTTTTGCGATTCTTCGGCTAAACGCTGTGCTTCTTCAAGAACCACCCATTCAAAGCCTGAATCAATGGTAGATTGAATTTGCTCATGTGCCGACACTGTTTGATCACCTGCACTGTTGCTTTGATTGTATAGTAATTGGGCCTGAGCCAACGAAGGTCCTAAAAACAGGCCAAATAAGATAAACAACAGTATTGTTCGCATAAAAATCTATGACTTTTGATGCCTATAATATATAGTATTTCGATATGCATTGAAATAACTACACTCGTTTCGTTATCTTATTCGCTCATTGTATGTACTTAATTCTACATCCTCTTTTTTATGGCTGATACTGAAGCATCCATTAAACCACTTAAACCCAGTATATTACAGGCTTTATTACCCATCCTATTTCTAATAATCGCCTTATTTATTAACGTTCGTATATTTGGTGATGCCGCACTAGATGGATCCAATCAAATCATTTTAATGCTCTCTGCTGGAGTGGCTTCGATAGTTGCTATCCGCCTAGGATATAAATGGAAAAAGATACGCAGTAGCATTGTCAAAAGTATTTCTTCGGCTCTTTCCTCGATTATTATACTTCTACTGATTGGTTCTCTAGCTGGAACTTGGTTACTAAGTGGCGTGGTACCTGCCATGATTTACTATGGATTACAAGTATTAAACCCTACCATTTTTTTGGTAGCAGCCACTATTGTTTGCGCCATAGTTTCTATTGCAACTGGTTCTTCATGGACTACTGCGGCTACCGTTGGGATCGCCTTAATAGGGATTGGTACTGCCTTAGGCTTAAAACCGGGTATGGTTGCAGGCGCTATTATTTCAGGAGCCTATTTTGGTGATAAAATGTCCCCTCTCTCAGATACCACAAACTTAGCACCGGCTATGGTAGGCACCGATCTTTTTACTCATATTCGATATATGGCGTATACTACAGTACCTTCTATATCAATTACGCTAATCATCTTTTTGATTATTGGACTTATGCAGGATTCTAGTGGGAGTACAACGAGTACACTAGAAATCTTAGATGCTATTAATGGGAGTTTCTACATCTCGCCAGTACTATTTATTGTGCCAATTGTCGTAGTTATCATGATTGTTCGCAAAATTCCTGCAATACCAGCGATAATGTTTGGGGCTATATTAGGAGGAATATTTGCCGCAATTTTTCAGCCAGAGGCTATTTTAAGTGTATCAGGGTATGAGATCCTATCGGCAGAATCCTACTATGTGGGTATCATGAAGGCGTTTTATGGCGATATACAAATTGTTACAGGTCAAGAGATTGTTGACGATTTACTAACCTCAGGAGGTATGTACGGAATGTTAGGTACGGTGTGGCTCATCGTTTCTGCTATGATATTTGGAGGAGTAATGGAAGGCACAGGAATGCTTAGGAGGATAGCAGAATCTATAATAAGCATTGTAAATTCAACAGGATCCTTAGTAGCCTCAACAGCAGGTACTTGTGTGTTTTTCAATATTACTGCTTCTGATCAGTATTTAGCGATCGTAGTGCCTGGTCGTATGTATACTGATACATATAAAGAGAAAGGCTTAGCGCCAGAAAACCTAAGTAGAACACTTGAAGATTCGGGCACCGTCACTTCTGCTCTAGTTCCTTGGAATACATGTGGAGCCTACCATGCAAATGTATTAGGAGTGGCAACCTTTGCCTATCTCCCATTTGCCTTCTTTAACCTAATTAGTCCCTTTATGACTATTTTCTATGCCTATATGGGAATAAAGATAAGTGCTCTAAAGAATGCTAAAACCAGAGACAACTAGCCCAAGCGCTGCACTGCGGATTCAAGGCGTTCAAGACAATCTGTTTTACCAATTAATTCCATTGCAGGAAATAAATCAGGTCCAAAGCCCTGACCCGATAAAGCAATTCTAACGGGCATCATAACTTTTCCAAAACCCACTGATTCCGCTTCTACCGTTGCCTCTAAGGCCTGTTTTATAACTGCTGCCGTAAACTCTTGGTCGGCGATAGTAACCAATCGGCCCGTAAAGGATTGGACGAGTTCTACGCTTTGATCATTCCACTTTTTTAACGCTTTCTCATCATAATCTGTTGGCGCTTCATAGAAAAAGCGCCCCATAGGTACAAACTCATTTACTTTAGAGACTCGTTCATGTAGCAGCGCTAATACCATCTCCAAAAAAGTAATGTCATCGGCTTTCACTCCACTGACCTTAAACAAATGCTGTACCTGGGGCAATAGATCTTCTATTGTTCTATTATGCACATAATTCTCATTGTACCACATAAGTTTTTTGTAATTAAAAACAGCTCCACCTTTACTAACTCGATCTAGACTAAATTTTTTGCAAAGAGAGTTCATATCATGTACTTCGCTGTCATCGCCAGGATTCCATCCTAAAAAAGCCAAGAAATTAATTAATGCTTCTGGCTCATAATGCCCAAATCGGTAGTCTTTGGTATTAACAGGTATACCCTCGGTTTCAGCTTTCCGCTTGGATAACTTTCCGCCGCTTGGTGACATAATAAGTGGCAAATGAGCCATCGTAGGTGCTTCCCAACCAAAGGCTTTGTATAAGAGCATATGTTTAGGTGCTGAACTCAGCCATTCTTCCCCACGTATTACATGAGTAATCTCCATGGTGTGATCATCTACTACGTTTGCTAAGTGATACGTGGGCATTCCATCGGACTTAAGCAAAACTTGGTCATCCAATCCAGCCGTATCAAAGGAAACAATGCCTCTAATTTCATCCTCAAATTTAACGGTTTCGCGTCTTGGAACTTTTAAACGAATGATATATTCATCCCCATTTTTCAATTTTTCCTGCACCTGATCTTGAGATAAGGTTAGGCTATTTTTCATGCTTTGTCGAGTAATTGAGTCATACTTTGGGGAGGGGTTTCCCGACTTTTTCAGTCGGTCTCGCATTTCCTCAATTTCATCGGTGGTATCAAAGGCGTAGTACGCATCACCCTGTTCAATGAGCTGCTGCGCATAGTGAAGGTATAGTTCTTTTCGTTCACTTTGTCGATACGGTCCAAAAGTACCTGGTTTGTGTGGCCCCTCATCGATCTGAATGCCAGCCCATTCTAGTGACTCAATAATATCCTGTTCCGCATCCTCAACATATCTCGATTGATCGGTATCCTCTATTCGAAGCACATAAGTACCTTGATGGTGGCGCGCAAAAAGATAATTATACAAAGCTGTACGTAATCCACCAATATGTAAAAACCCCGTTGGTGAGGGGGCAAAACGAACTCTAACACTCATAATTCTAAAAATTTTAACAGTTAGATAAAGATACGAATAATCAACTTTGATAAAGGCATAATCCAAAAGGTATTTACCGGCCATGTACCTTCATTTTAAAAGAGCCAAGAGAAGCCTTTTTTATGTAGATTATGGTCTTTATATTTTTCTTTCCGGGTTAATATGAACCCAAATGCACCGTATAACCAAGTTTATGAGCGCGAAACTACTCATTCAATGCAGCTTTGCCCCTAATGTATATGACCTTGCCGCATTCTTTCGTACTGATCAGGTGTTAATACTAGGTGGTCAACCTTGGTCGAGAAAGGGCCGGAGTCATCGTGCGGCTATTCGAAACAAAGATCAACGGCAATGGATTGGCCTCCCCATTCGTACCGGGGATAAAAAAAAATTAATTTCTCAGGTACGTATCGATTCTAAGCAAGATTGGACAGGACCATTTTTAAATGCGGTCCAACACAGTTATGCCAAAGCTCGCTATCATGACTACTATTGGAAGGAATTCGAAGCTTTGATTATGGAGGCCTCGAAGCATGAACGATTGTGGGATTTTAATAAACATGTTTTGCGAGGATTGCTTGAATTCATATCATTCCATTATGTATCGGAAAAGCTTAGATTCATTTCCGAACCTTACGACTTTTGGGAAGACCCTGAAGTTCTTCTTAGCAATGACATTCCTAACGTGTTAGAAACCGGAGATCCTAAACTATCTAGTATACATTCAAAATGTACATGTATACAAGAATGCCATTCGAAGACCTATATGAGCCCAATTCCTGAAGCTGAGACAAGTTATGTTCCAGAGTTCCATTATCCACAACACCACGGTGCATTCATGGAGCACTGCAGCTTTATTGATCTACTCTTTGAACAGGGGCCAGAAAGTTATCGATACCTCAAAAACTAAACACATTAACGGTTAGCCCATTCAGGTAAGACCCCAATTTCTACCCCAAATACGAAGCCAAAAAATGTGAGTGCACCGAGGGATAGTAACGCGATAAAAAGCAGATTAAGCAACAGGCCAGCCCTACTCATTTCAGGGATGGTAATTCGTCCACTTCCATAAACTATAGCGTTGGGTGGTGTTGCCACGGGAAGCATAAAAGCGCAACTAGCCGCAAGTACGGTTGGTATTGCAAACAGTAAGGGATTCTCCCCTAATCCTATTGCTATTGATGCCAATATAGGCAAAAAGGTAGCGGTGGATGCAGTATTACTAGTCATTTCAGTTAAAAATACCATCAGGCTAATCACAATAACCACCAAGAAAACGATAGGCCAATTTTGTAAACTACCAATTCCACTACCGATCCAAGCAGCTAGACCTGTTGAGCTAATGGCTGAAGCCATGCTAAGCCCTCCACCAAACAATAACAAGATACCCCATGGTAGGCGCTGCGCATCTTTCCATTCCAAAATACCCTGGTAATTCCCTCCTTGTTCATCATCATTAGCAGACGAATCATTAGCCGCATCTGAATCGATATCGTCTGAGCTTTGATCCACATCTTTGCGTTGTTTACCTGCTGGTACTAAAAACAGCGCAACCCCTATGGCAATAGCGATTCCCGCATCCGATAAACCAGGCAGATAGGGCGTTAACGATGGTCTGAACATCCATAGTAGGGCCGCTGAAACGAAGAGAATACCTACTTTTTTCTCTTGATTGGTCATTTTACCCAGCTGGTTTAATTCTCTTGCAATTAGCCCTTTACCCCCAGGTATTTCGGTAATTCTAATAGGATACATACATTGGGTAAGCACAAAGTAGAGCAGTGGAATAGACACCAATAAAAGGGGGACCCCCACTTTCATCCACTCCAAAAAACCAATTTCAACTCCATAATTCTCCAACATAAAAGCTGCTAGTAGAGCATTAGGTGGAGTACCAATAAGCGTACCCATTCCCCCAATATTACAAGCATAAGCAATACTGAGTATGAGAGCGAGCTCAAAATTTGTTTTTTCTTTGGTTGAATTCGAAGCTGAAGGATCAGCATCTTCCATTCCTCTATCTATTAGTGCGAGTATGGAAAGAGCTATAGGTAACATCATAATAGCCGTAGCGGTGTTACTTACCCACATACTAAGCAAAGCTGCTGCGACAATAAATCCTAAAATAATGGATTTGGGTGCCACACCGACCCTAGATACAATAACCAGGGCTACTCTACGATGTAAATCCCATTTTTCCATGGCAATAGCTAGAATAAAGCCTCCCAAAAAAAGAAATATTAGCGGATTGGCATAAGGCGCCGTAGTTGCCGCTATTGCTTGCACCCCAAGTAAAGGGAATAGAACAATAGGCACCAGAGCAGTAACTGAAATAGGTACCGCTTCGGTAATCCACCAAATACCCATAAAAACCGTAACTGCAGCGGCATACCACCCTTCCTGGCTAAGCCCTTCAGGTGGTGATAGAAGAAGCATGATAATGAGCACTAGAGTGCCCGAGATCATGCCAAAACGCCCTAAATCAATGTTTCTAATCATCTAACCAATACTCTAAATAAGGTATGTTATATATGCTTGTCCAACCAAAAATGCGTAATCCATTGCTCATTTGCCAGATAGCCGGACGAAATCCACCTTCCCGTTTTGGTAAATGACTAGCCTCTTCTAAGGCTTCTGATAGAACTGCTTGATTTGCATAGTTCCAGAGGTTTTTCTCTAATGGATCATTCTTTAGAGTTTGGGCTCGCTGGACTGCTTCCTCTAACAGGCTCTGTTCTCCAGAATACTCATACCCTAATACTAGGCTACTAATTGAAGATAAATAAGACTCCATATCATGATTATATGGTGGAACATCTCGTACTCGAATAGCATGATCGATGATCGATTGTTGGTATCGAGGCTCGTCTGTCATTTGGATAACCTTTCTCATACCATTACTCACGTAGACTTGGGAATAACCATAGCGATTGATGACGATAGAATGACCTTGATCAGTGTTATATTGAAGCTGTATCATTCGTTCAACACGATCCATTAATTCGGTAGTATAGACGGGATCTTTTGTAGCATCTACCACTTCTGCTAAATTCCATACCGATAAATATAGCCTGCGACCTGTCAGTCCATGCTCGTCGAATACCCTTTTTACATAATAATTAGCTGTTCCTTTGGCAACTTCTAAACCTCTATGATTTCCATCCAAGTAATAGGATGATACCCATCCAGCCACCCATACATGAGCACTCAGTAACGAAGTGTAATGTTGATCGGCATGACGACGCCCCATACCAATATAAGGTGAACCTTTCGGTTGAGCAGCCCATTGTAAGGCATGAAGAGATTCATTAGTATCTCCGACATACTCTGGATCTTTAGGCCAGTGTACATTGTCTACATCCATAGTATGTTTGGAAGTGGCTTTGGCCACTCTGTAATAATCTGGATTTCCAGTGCGAATAAATTGCAACCACCACATGTAGTCATTAGCTGGCTCGTTATTGGTCCACATTTGCCATTCATTCCGGTAATAATAGGTAAGAAAGTCACCATAGTTGAGCATTCCATACCAAGGCTCCCATTGCTGGTTGTATCGCATCCACTCAAATTTATGGTCTAGATGTCGCTCATAATCAGCAAAGGCATCTGAGGCAGCAGCCATCTTACCAAAAGCCTCTGATTTTGCATACCATTCAGGGCTAGCATGAGCCACAGGTGGTTTCATAAGTATTTTTACCTGATTAGCTGCATCTACTAAAGGTTGAGCTGAGCCTGATCTTGCCTTATCAGCAGTATGAAAGTAGAAAATCATATCGGTAGTTTTAGCTAAGCCTTGTGCAAAATTGGCGATCATTCCACTATCGGTATTGTTGTCTTGTTTTGCAAAACTCATCGGCTCTACGTTGGGAGTCCATGCATAAGCATGTAAAGTTTTTGCGGCATCATCCACAAACAATTCTTTTGGATATTCCTCGAAAAAGTGTTCAAATGCTACCGTGATACCCCGTTCATCATCAGCTACGGTTACCCACCCTGGCGCCCGCTCTGCCGTTGACTCTGATTCTCCATTTATCCCCCAACTTACCTCAAATACTCCTTCCATTCGAGCATCCGACCTAGAATTTGCCAACGGTGGTATTTGCGAAGGATTAGGTCCCGACTGCAATAGTGAAAAAGCCTTCTCCCCTTTTAAGGAAACTGTATAGGATTCGGTCGACTCCGGTCCATACCAAGCCTCTTTGTAGGCTTCGGTGTATACATTTGGATTATCTTTGAGCTTATAATCCAATCGTAGTCCCAATGCTGCAATACGATCATTAGCTTGGGTAAAGCCTTGATCTTGACTCAGTGGCTCCTCATCGATGATATCTTCCATTTGCGTTGCGATGGCCTCGTATTCTCCCGACTGCTTCTCGTGTTTATCGGGCACACCGGTATAAACAAAGGTATGCTGAACACGAACATAACTCTTTCCTGCGTAGGCATAAATACGCATAACGAAAGGAGCTGAATTATTGTCCTCTCGTGCATATTGATACTCCCCTTCAACCCTGATAATCGCATGTAGCGGTCCAGTACCTAGTTCCTTAACTGTACGAGTCACAACCGCTTTAGAGGGGTCCAAGCCAGCATCATCCAGTATATCCAAGAAATTAGCGCGTTGGGCTGCACCTGTGGCGATTATATCATCCTCGTCAAATCCGTCCCCTTCTAAGTCTAGTTCTACTTTGTCCATAAATCCACTACTTGGAGGGGCATTGAAATAACTTCCACCCATTCCTTTTGCGATGGTGAAACGCAGTGGTCCCGTATTCACTTCCACTTCTCCGGTTGGACGTTGGTTATTGTTGACCTTGACTATCTGATCATACAAACGTCCATTTCGAACATCCTCACCATATTCAACGCTATACGAATCTTCCTCACCTGAAAAGAAAAATACCCAAATCCATTTGATTGAAGCATCTGCCGGATCCCAAGTGCTTACCTTGGTAATTTGAGACGGAATTTCTTGCCCACGAGCGTTTAGCACTCTCACGTGATCTGGTGAATATAGAGTGCCTTCTGGAATGGGTATACCTAGTAATTGAGGCATATCTGCTACATTATCTTTAACTTCTACAGGAATAGTGTACGATGTACTTTGGGCTTGTACATCCGCCTGTGTATATAGAGTAAAAACTCCGAGCAACAACAGAATGATTGATTTTAAAGTGAATTTTCGTTGATTTTTCATGGTAGCATTCCTTCGTTTGTAAGGTAAAATAGAGAGGTAGAGTGAGTATTGGTTTAGGGCCCTTGTTTCGTTGAATCATGCGCTAATGCTGCGGCACCGAGTACCGCAACATGTTCTAAGGTTGAGGGCAATATGCGGAGATTAGTGAGGGAATTAGGATAGGCGAAACTTTCTAAGCCATTCCAAACTTTTTCTTCTATAAAAGACCATACCTTTGCAGTAGCTCCGCCAAGCAGTATGATTTCAGGGTCGTAGGCATATAATACGGCCTTAATACCTTCAGAAATGTGGTGAGCATAGTCGGCGTACTTAGCTATGGCCTCATCGTCTCCATTTTGGGCTTTTTTATACACTGAATCGCCTGTTTCGCCAAAAAAGCGTTCGAAAAATTGCCCGGAGCAATAGTGTTCAAGTATAGATCCTTTATAAGGAAGCATGCCCACTTCTCCGGCTCCGCAGTTAGTACCAGAAACCAAGGTTCCATTGAGCACTACTCCCGCACCAAAACCGGTACCTATTATTAAGCCAATAACATTGCTTTTTCCTTTGGCCTGTCCGTAATACCGCTCTCCGAGCACAAAACAATTCGCATCGTTATTCACCGAGGTAGGCACTGAAAATCGTGCTTCCATGATATCTTTTAGATGTACTTCTTTCCAAGAGGGTATATTTTGAACAGCATAGACAATGCCTCTTTCCACATCTACCACACTTGGAACACCAATTCCAATAGAACAAATTGCTGGATGCCAACATAACTCAATGAGTGAAGCCATTTGCCGGACTAAGGTATTAGGATCATCGGATTGATCGATAGAAGCTTCGTGTAAGGCTTTGATTACTCCTTCATGAACCCGCCCTACGCGTATGTTTGTAGCCCCTAAATCGACACCTAGCAGCATGACTAATTATCTTTTGAACCGAATTCTATGGTTTTGTTAGTAAATATGGGATTAGCCCAAAATCCTATGCTTAAGATATATCCGTAAGTTAGAAATAAGAATATCATCCCGACTCGAAGGCCAAATACATCACCTAGTGAGCCCACAATTAAAGGGACAATCGCTCCACCAGCTATGCCTGTTACCAGAATACCAGAAAAGGAACCGTGATGTTCTTCCATGGAATTAAGGGCTAAAGAGAAAATAATGGGCCACATGACAGCAATAAAGAAACCAATAGCGGGGAATGCAACTCTGGCTACGTTTGCTGAGCCAAATAGTGCAGCAGCCAAACAGATAAGTACGATGGAGGTGAATAAAATTAGTACTTTGCGGGAGTCCATAATTTTTAACAAAAACAGACCTAATACTGTACCAGCTGTCATTAATCCCCAAAATGTTGACACTGCAGAAGCACCTTCCGTTTGTGGATCTAGTCCATGGTAGGTAGATAAAAATTCTGACATCCAGTTGGCCACACCTTGTTCGGTACCTACGTAGCAAAATATTCCGAAGAAGAATAATAGTACTTTTTTGTTCTTCAATAAATCGATGTGAGTTTGTAAAGCACCTATTTTTTCGTCATCTGTTTTAATTACTATAGGAAATTTAGAAACCGCTATTACGACCATCATAGCTAATGAAATGAGTGCAAATAGCCAGTATAATGATACCCATGGTAAGTTATCTGGAACTACACTGCTTAAGACTTGTAGAAACCATCCGTTATCGGCTTGTCCCATATTTAGTACCAAATAGGAATACACTAGAGGACTTAAAAATGAAGCGGCCCCAAAAAACAACTGGCCAATCAACGAATTAAAGGCAAAATGCTCTTCCCCACCGGATACCCGGAGTAAGGGGTTAATGGCTACTTGCAGCATAGCCATACCGGTTCCAATTAAAAATAGGGACAATACAGCCACCCGATAGCTAGGGATTAAAGAAAATAGTAATGCTCCAAAAAAGGCCACTCCAAAAGCTAAAATCATGACTTTTTTCTCGGCATAGCGCTCTATGAGTATTCCAGCAGGAATCGACATTACTCCATAGGCTATAAAAAAAGCGAAAGGTAGCAAGGCTACCAAGGTAAGACTAAGCTCGAAATCCTCGATAATCTCTGGTACTAAAGGACCAATAATGTTGGTTAAAAACGAAATCACAAAAAAAGTGAGCAGGATGAGCCATACCATATAATAATTACGAGGCATAGTATTGGTTAATTTGGTATGTGTAAAAAGTGAAACCTTATCACAGGATTCACATAAAGATTTTAATTGTCGTTGAGCATTGGGAAGATTGCTCGAATTTCTTCGTCACTTGGCTGATGGCCATATTCACATATTTCGAACGATTCAACAAATCTGAACGAGGCCGCTTTTTCTTTACCATACCACTTTTCTAAACTTATTCTCTGTAAATCGGATATGCTACTACGGTTAGTATATAAGTTTATCAAATATGAAAATCGCTCTTCTGCACTTTCTGGTACTTCATCTAATCTCCCTCCCACCCAAGGAAGCCATTCATACATCTGTGACTCATGTGCATCTAGACCTCTAACTTTCTGTTCAAATACGGCATCTATTCCTATAACAATATCAGGAGAAAATGGATTAGGTTTCTGAAATCGATCATTCATGTATAAAAATACAGGATTTTTTGTCAAAGGAGGAGTATCCGGTGTCACGTTTGGCACGACCACCATATAAGCGACATCTTGTACTAATACACCTGCATAACGGTGATCGGGATGATAGTCATTTGGCCGAAGACCTAATACCACATCCGCATTCCAATTACGTATTTCACGAATAACCTGTTGACGAATATGTAGTTCTGGTAGAAGTTCACCATCATGATTATCTAATACTTTATACTCTGCAATTCCTAATTGTCGTGCAGCTTCTTGAGCCTCTGCTCTTCTTCTTTTAGCTAACATACCTCCACCCTCTTCGTGATGGCCTGCATCTCCATTTGTAATAGAAACAAACTTCACATTATGTCCCATTTTAGCCATCATAGCTGCTGTCCCACCCATTTTTGAATCCCCATCATCTGGATGAGCAAAAACAGCAATAATATTTAAGGGTCCATCTTGGATTTGTGCGTAAGCGCCTGTGGACAAGAGACCAACAAGCATCAAAAGTAGTAATGATTTCATAATTAGTGGTTCTAAGTTTGATTAATTAAACGTTTTACAAAGAATCTATTTATTAGTAGAAAATTCCATAAGTAAAAAAAACCGG
Source organism: Balneolaceae bacterium UBA1514 (assembly GCA_002323515.1). Taxonomy (GTDB): domain Bacteria; phylum Bacteroidota; class Rhodothermia; order Balneolales; family Balneolaceae; genus UBA1275. The sequence continues at coordinate 65,029 of DCQQ01000002.1, forward strand.
GATACCTTTTTGGGCACCCCGGTTAAGGTCATCTTTATTAATTAATGTCCCGCGTTTTGAGACATTTCATCTGGGGCAACATCAATTTGGCTTTGAGGTATTGGAAATAGTAATGTTACTGATCCTTCACCTATACCCAAGTGTGATGCCATCACGCTCTTTGCTTTCCCATGACGCAGAAGATCTGGCCAGCGCTTATTTTCGAACGCTAACTCAACTCTACGCTCTTGGAGCAATTTATCATCATAAGAACCTGGGGTTGTTCCATCAATAGCTGCTAGGCCGGCACGTGCACGCACCTGGTTAATGTAACCATAACCTTCTGCACCTTCACCAACCGCCTCAGCAAGATTCAACAGAACTTCTGCATATCTAATTTCTACCCAGTTTACATCCGAATCGAATGGCGAACTTGGTGAGTCTTCATATTTTTCGACGGTTGCACTATCTGAGAGGGTAGCTGCTTGTCGCAAATCACCCACTTCGTAAGAATCAATGAAGTCTTGAGTGACTGTTTGTGGCGCAACACCACCACCAACACCACCAGCTACGCCGGAGGCAGTAAACATATCAGTAAATGAACTACCTTCACCAACATTACCACTCATAAATTCTACTTGAAAAAGGATTTCGCTACTGCCTTCATTCCCTGGACCCCAAATATCAGCATAGTTTGCTTCTAATGAATACACATTTGAAGATACAACTCGCTTGAGTGGTGCCACAGCAGACGCTTTATCACCAGCTTGTAAGTGTACACGTCCTAATAATGCGGCAGCGGCCCCTGAACTCACGCGACCGGTAGAAGGTAAGAGTCCTTCAGCAGCAGTTAAGTCAGTAGCTATTTGAGTCATCACCTCAGTAGCAGAAACTTGATTCAGATTCATATTTTGGGGGGCTGTAACCTCAGCTGTAATTAGAGGTACGTTCCCAAAGATTACTGCCAAATGATAATATAACATAGATCGAATGAAGTGAGCTTCACCTTTAATTCTATTTTTAACGTCATCACTTGTGAAAGTAACATCATCTATTCGTGAAATAATAGTATTTGCTCTTGCAATACCATCATAGGAAGCTATCCAAGAGTCATTCAATTCACTTGCAGTTGGTATTTCTGCAAATTTATCGATGTCTTCAAGAGTCTCAGCTAACCCGGTAGCTCCGCCACCATTAGCTGTATTATCAGCTCGCATTTCCATGAATAGAACATATTTAACACCGAATGTTCCATTAGATTGTAAAGCATCAAAAGCTCCATTTATGGCAACTTCAAAATCAGATTGCGTTTTGTAGTAGTTGACCACATTTCTTTCAGATATTGGTCCTAATACTGTAAAGTCATCGCTACATGAGATAAACAGTAAAGGGAGTAGTAGTGTAAGTATTAATTTTTTCATGACTATTTCCTTATTTATCGTTGCGATTAAAATGCGAGGTCTATACCAACCTGAACTGTTCTAGACAATGGATAAGCTCCATAATCCTGACCAGGTGTTAGACTGCTGTTTCTTTGAATATTTACTTCAGGATTAAATCCTATGTAATCAGTAAATATTGCTAAATTTGTCATAGCCGTATAAATCCTTGCTCGTGAAAATGCACCATTTAAGAAGTCTTCTGGGAGAGTATAACCAAATGATAAATTTTTGATTTTTAGATAACTACCATCTTCAACCTGATAGCTAGATGGTCTATTGTTGTTACCATGTGTGTTACCTCTTCTATCAGCTCTTGGGTGTATACCATTACCAGGATCTGATTCTGATCTCCAACGATCATTAAGAACGGCATAGGAACCAAAATTAGCTTCACCATTTTTCAGGTGGCGCGCTGTTAAATTTAGAACCTCACGACCCATTACACCTTGTATAAAGATGTTTAAGTCAAAGTTTTTATAGTTAAATCTATTGGTTATACCATAAGTATAATCAGGATGGTAACTACCTGTTACAGTTCGATCATCAGATGTAATTTTACCGTCATCATTGATATCTTTAAACCTAAAATCGCCAGGTCTTGCACCTCCTGAACCGACCAATTCATCTACAAGTGCTGCATCAATTTCTGCTTGATTCTGGTAAATACCATCAACAACATATCCATAATAACTCCCTATTGGATCACCAATACGGGTTATATGCCGAGCACCAGCAACACCACTGCTAAGAATATCATCACCTTCTGGACCAAGTTTAGTTACGGTATTTTCATTAGCTGCAAAGTTGAAATCAGTAGCCCAATTGAATTGCCCTACCATATTTCTACTAGTTAAAGAAAATTCAAAACCTTTGTTCTCCACTTCACCAATATTGGTCAAAGCCACATCAAATCCACTTGCAGCAGGTACGGTCACAAATAATAATAAATCTTGTGTGGTTGAGTTATATACATCTACTGAACCATAAATTCTATCATTGAGTAGAGCATAGTCCACACCAAAATTTGTTTGATATGTAGTTTCCCACGTTAGATCAGCATTGCTGGAAGTACTCGGTGCTACACCATTAATTTGAGAAGAACCATCCACATAATTAGCTCCACCAAGTAAACCGATAGCGCCATAATTAGGTATCTCAAAGTTACCAGTAACTCCATAACTAGCTCTGAATTTCAATTCACTAATCTCATCAACACCACTTAAAAAGCTCTCTTGATTAGCTCTCCATCCAAGTGAGAATGATGGAAAAATACCAGTCTGGTTATTAGCACCAAATCTAGACGATCTATCCGAACGAACAGTCGCTGTCAATAAATATTTGTCCTGAAATACGTAGTTTAGTCTTGCAAGAGCTGAAACTAGACTCCATTCCTCAATTACTTCCTCACCACTATTCACAATACCGCCATTAATGGTAGTTATTTGATCATCAGTAAACCCATTGGACTCTATTACACTTCGTTCAATACGTTCTTTTTGGGCAGTATAACCTGCTATCAAATTCACCTTGTGGTACATTCCAAAATTATTAGAATAATTGACCGTATTCTCCCAGATCCAATTAAATAAATTACCCGAACCAGTTTGAGCAAATGGCTGTGGAGAACTCTGTGTTCTATAGAGAAACTCTGTGCCTCTATAAAAACTTTGCTGCATAGTCTCTACGTTGTAACCCAATAAGGATTTAAATGTGATATTTTCATTAAGATTGTAATCTGTAAACATATTGCCAAAAACACGAGTATTTTGAATGTCTTCGCTAATATATTTCATGATAGCTAGAGGATTACTTGCAGATGAGGTACCACCACCCAAAAAGCCTTGATTATTTCGTTGATTAATAGTTCCATCATCATTGTATGGTGCTACTACTGGCGAATGAACCATTGCGGAATATACTATCCCAGGAGGTTGACCAAAATACGCTGCATTAGCTGGTAGACGATCATGCTGGGCTAAGGCTGAATTCATGTTAGCACCAATAGTAAGATCATCATTCATCTTATGCGTTAAACCCAATCGCAGTGTATAACGTTGGAATGCGGAACCTTCAATAATCCCTTCTTGGTCCAAATAACCTGTAGAAAAAGCATATGTCGTGCTAGAATTTCCACCGCTAATGGATAAATCATAATTTTGCATAGATGCAGGACTAAAAATTAAATCTAGCCAATCTGTATCCGTTCCATTCCAATTAACATACTGTTCAGGAATTAAGAAATGAGATACGTTTGGTCGACCTGCATTTGTATTTGGATCATAATCTGGGTTAGCAGCTTGGTTACCAACTTCTATTTCTTGTAGATAATTATTGTTACGAGATTCTTTTGTGTATTGAATTAGCTCCTCAGCATTCATCATATCAGGCTTATTAAATACATTGGAAACGCCCAAATAAGAACTAAAATTAACAGATGTTTTACCTGCTGTACCTTGCTTAGTAGTAATTAAAATAACCCCATTAGATCCCCTTGAACCATAAATTGCAGCAGCTGAAGCATCTTTTAGAACTTCAATAGATTCTATATCATTTGGATTTATCGTAGCTAATGGATTCGCACTAGGTGGTTGAAACGATGAACGCTGACTCCCAATATTGGATTGTAAATTTCGATTTGTTGTAATTGGAACACCATCTATTACATAGAGAGGAGAATTTCCTGCTGAAATAGAACCTGTACCACGTATAGTAATCTGTGGAGATGCTCCTGGCTCCCCTGTTGACTCTGCTACATTTACTCCTGCCATTCTACCTTGCAAAGCATTTTCAAAACTAGAAACAGGAATATTTTGAATTTCTTCAGAACGAACGGAAGTAATTGCTCCTGTCACTTCCTGTCGTTGTTGAGTACCGTATCCAACTACCACTAGGTCATCCAAAAACAGTATATCTTGCTCCAGGCTTACATCAATGACAGATCGACCATTTACAGGAACTTCTACTGTTATATAACCTAAATAACTGAATTGTAGAATTTCAGCATCATCTGGGACGTTTAAGGAATATTCTCCTTCAGCATTGGTACTGGTACCAATAGTTGTACCCAATACAATAACATTTGCTGCAGGGATTGGCTCTCCTGTTTGTGCGTCTGTAACAGTTCCTGTCACATCAATGATTCTATAATTATCATTAGAATTATAGGCTAATTGTGTAGTTTCTGACTCAAAATTACTCACTTGAGCATGTACCAATGAACTACCTACATGTGTAATAAAAATTGATACTAGAGCACACAAAGATGCAATAGACCATACCTTTACATATTGTTTATTCATAGTGTTTTTTTTTTGTGATTATAAGACAACCTTATTTGGATGACCAGATAATTGGAAGCGCTTCTAATACAATAACCACTTTATATTAATTAATTGCAAATAGTGAAACTGTAATAAGTTACAAGTATTTGAATGTTTCATTATTGGCCAATAATGGGAATCCAATTTTTATTGATTAGCTATTCATTTTTTGTGGTTTCAGAAAACTTAGAGCCTTTTGGAGGTCTATAGGGCTGAAAAGGGATTTTAAGCAAATTAGCCACATCTTCATGTTCCTTAGGATCCATGTGCGTGTCAATACCATAAATTAATTTAGTGGAGTCATCTACCTGAGCAAAAGTACCAAATAGGCGATCCCAAATAGCAAATATATTACCATAATTGGTATCTGTATAAGGCTGAGTATAGTGATGATGCACCTTATGCATGTTTGGGGTTACTAAAACCCACGATAGCCTTCGATCCATTTTCAATGGTAAACGAATATTAGCATGATTAAAATGAGTAAAGAAAGCAGAACAGGTTTGGTATAAAAATACCATCCAAATCGGGGCACCTACCACAATTACACCAAGTATTGTAAAAAGCATTCGAAATAAAGCTTCTCCTGGATGATGTCTTAGCCCGGTGGTCACATCCACATGAGTATCGCTATGATGAACCAAGTGAAACTTCCATAGAAATTTTACTTTATGTTCGACCAAATGCACCAAATAAGCACCAAAGAAATCAAGTAACAGAACAGCCAAAATAGCCTGTACCCATAACGGCATCGTAATCCAGTGTATCAGTCCTATTTGCTGAGTACTTACCCAATCAGAACTCCACAAAAGTATCCCGGCAAAGCCCAGTCCAATGAGGACGAAAAACAGAGTTAGTACTCCGTTGATTAGCGCGTGTCGTACTTTTTGGTAGCCGATTTCAAAGAGTGGAAATGCTCCCTCAATAATCCAAAAAATGAGAATACCTCCCACCAAAATTCCAGCACGAAAGGTGGAAGGTATATGTTCAAAAAAATCGATAAACGATTCCATAGTTTGGATTAGTTATCCTCACCTGTAAGTGACTTAAAAGGGCTTAAATCGGCCTCATTAACTACAGTCTCGTATGCTGGCCAATCTTCTTCTAAGAATCCTTCAATAGTTTCCATTGCTTCTGTAACTGCCTCCTTGGCTAATCGTAATAGATTTTGCTCAGTAACGCCTGGACCATCGATATCATTACCCAAGTAACGACCTGCTCCATAAAGACGTGACATTACGGTAACCTCTGGGTTTCTGACGATGCCTTGACGATCATCATCATTACTACCAAAAATCATGTTAAATATAGCCTCTAATTCCTCGGTTGTTGCTTTATGAGCATCACGAACTGCTTTGAGTTCATCAGCAGACCTTGGATCTGCATCTATTAGACCCTTATTCACCTTCATAATGGATTCTGCTGTTACTAGAGATTGAACGGCTTCAGCTAATTCAGCGCCCAGCGTACCCGCCTCATCTTCTAATTCAGCTGTGGCTTCCAAAGCTTCCATCGGCATCTCAATTCGAGGGTCATAATGCACGGTAACCATAGTTGAATCTTTACTACCAGCGTAGCTCATGACAATTTTATAGGTACCTGGCAATACACTCCCACCTCGGGGTTCTGGCATGTTTGGACGAACAGCTCTGCGCGATGGACGCTGCATTCCTTTACGATCTAGACCCCATTGCATACGATTTACACCATTGTGCTCTGGAGTTACCTCAAAATTGCGAATATTTTCATCTGATTCATTGAAGATAGCCACTTTAACTTGCTCCTCATCCGACTCTCTTCTTCCCCATGAACGACTGCTATTAGCAGGAGCATCCGCTTTTTCAGACTTTTTGGACAACTCTCTATTCACCGAATACGTGATCATGGCGCCTCGAGGTCTATTATCACCTGAATACATAGCGTCGGCAGCAAAACGAGTTCCCATTGCTTGACGCCAGTTTGCTAAATACGCATTTGGACTACTAAAGACTTTTATTGGTTTATTCAGCTCGTCTAATCCCGCAGCTGCTAATTCTCGAAGTGGCCGGATATCATCAAATACCCAAAAAGAGCGACCAAACGTACCAATTACAAGGTCATGTTCACGTGGATGAATAACCATGTCATAGGTAGAAACGGTTGGGTACCCATTGGTCCATCTAGTCCAATTATCTCCCCCATCTATGGTGAAGTAAAGTCCGAACTCAGTCCCTACAAACATAAGATTTGATTCAACTAAATCCTGCACAAAAGAAAGAGCATACCCTTCTAGGCCTTTACCCTCAACAATATTGGTCCACTTTTTCCCATAGTTGGTGGTATGCACTAAATAAGGTGTCCAGTCTCCACGGCGATAATTATTGATAACCGCTACCGCTTCACCTGCGTTAAAACGAGATGCTTTTACCTGAGCCACATAACTACCCTCAGGAATATCTTTGAAATTATCAGCGGTATTGGTCCAATTTTCTCCTCCATCGGTGGTTATTTGAATGTTACCATCATCCGTACCTACCCAAATAACATTTGCTTCAACCGGGCTAGGCTCAATGGCCAGGATAGTGGTATGATTTTCAGCACCGGTAGCGTCCATGGTTAACCCACCACTCTCGTGCTGCATTTGCTTTGTGGTGTCGTTTGTAGTTAGATCAGGAGATATAATGGTCCAACTCTCTCCTCGATCGGTACTTATGTGTACATATTGGCTGCCAAAATAGATGGTCTCCTCATCAAAAGGATCAAAATTGATGGCCGCATTCCAGTTAAACCGTAAATTTTCTCCATCGGGATGGGTTGGTTTAACAAAGCGGGCGGTTCCGGTCTTTCGATCAACTCGTCCCACATTACCTTGTTGTGACATCGCATAAAGATATCGAGAATCGCTTGGATCCATCATCACATCAAAACCATCTCCAAAAAATAACTCATCCCAATACGCGTTTCGAATTCCCCCATCTCTCCACACGTAAGCAGGACCTTCCCATGAACCATTATCCTGCATACCACCGTATACATTATAAGGGATTTCCATATCTACGTTAACATGGTAATACTGGCCAACAGGAATATTTTCAGCAAAGCGCCATGTTATACCGCCATCATGTGAAATATTAAGTCCTCCATCGTTTCCTTGAACAATAAAACCAGGATTTGTTGGGCTCATCCAAAAAGCATGGTGATCTGGGTGAACCCAGTTGTAGAAAGGATAAAGACTTTCAAAGCTTTTCGCTCCATCCTCACTTACAGACATATAAGTAAAGATACTAAAGACTCGATTTTCATTAAATGGATCTACATAGATTTCAGAATAATAGAAAGGTCGGTTTCCTACATCGGAATCATCTTTAACCGTCTGGCGTAACTCCCAACTAAAACCACCATCCTCACTTCTGTAAATAGCGTTTGCACTGGACTCGATGATTGCATACACAATGTTTGGTTTAGAGGATGAAAATGCGATCCCCATTCTTCCTAATTCCCCTTCTGGCATTCCATCCTCGTCAGTGATTTCGTTCCAAGTTTCACCACCATCTAAAGTCATAAACATTCCGGAACCTTCACCACCAGATTTAAAAAACCAAGGCCAACGACGAAACTCCCACATATTTACCAATATTTTGTTGGGGTTGCTTGGATCCATCACCATATCACCAACACCCGTACGGCTGTTCACATAAAGAATTTTGTCCCATGTTTTACCGCCATCGGTTGTTTTGTACACACCACGATGCTCGCTGTCGGCCCATGCATCACCCTGTCCACCAACCCAAACAGTATTTGGGTCAGTAGGATGTACAATGATTCGATGGATATTACGAACCCCCTCTAGACCTGTAAATTCAAAACTACGCCCTCCATCTAAACTACGGTATACACCAGCGCCTGAAGTCTGAGAGTTACGGGGATTACCTTCGCCAGTGCCCACCCAAACAATATCTGGACTGGCTTGGTAAATATCGATTGCACCGATAGAAGCCACGCCATAATCATCAAATATTGGCTCCCAGGCTACTCCACCACTCATCGATTTCCAAATACCTCCAGATGCAGAACCAGCATACATGATGTCATGATTAGATTCTACTACATCGATGGCGGTAATCCTCCCCGACATCCCTGCTGGTCCAATATTACGGGGCTCTATGGATTTCAATAATTCCATATCTACCTGCTGAGCAGTTAGCATTGTAGACAGAGTAACAACTAAGGCTACATTAAAAAGAAAAATTCGTTGTAAGACTTTCATATTCAGAAGAGTTTGGTTAGAAAAACTATAGGCGCTGTTGACCTACTATAAATGTGAAAAAAAAGTCTCCTGGACCACAGGAGACTTCATAAAATAAAATTTTATTAATCATTCTCATCAAGAATGTTGTCAATTCGGGCGATGGTATCTTGCAAGTGTACACGAGTAGCCCGGTCTATATTACCTGCACTGATTCTTCGTTCAGAATCTCTGCGTAATAAAGTTAGCTGATTACGTACGGCTGGTCTGATATCAGATTGACTTACATCTACACGTGAGCTAAAGAATCCTGATGGCTCTTGGGTCATCATATACTCCATTCGCTCTAGAAAGGCTCGTTGTAGGTGCCGGCGATGTACATTTATATTTTCATTGGAACGTAATTCACTAAATATACCATTGCGCAAATCATCCATCATCTCAAAAAGAGTATAGGTATCGGCGTCAGTACGAGTTTCTGCTTCGGTTAAACGAGCGATTCTGGCTGGATTTAGCACCCCATTAAGTACACCTGACTGTGCTGAGCGAAAAGTTTCGACAGCGGTAGATTCATTAATTCGGTCTAATATGTCTCTGTTAAATGCCCAGGTTGGCGTAGAGAAGGCATATTCTTGGAGAAACTTCATTGATCGTCGCTGATCTATTTCATCCACAACTTCGTAGACAACCCCATCCTGATCGAATGTTTTGTAGGTTTCGTATACACCTCCAATATAGGTAGTAACATGCCCCATATATCGTCTCCACTGTGAAATAACATTACTGTAAAGCTCGGCTAAATCATCATAGTCCTGACCTGGTTTTTCTATCCACTCAATGAGGTTGCCAGTGATACGCTCCAAATTTGCAATCCCTAATTCACTGGCTTCCATCGCATCATCACCTATAGCTTCAGTTTGTGAACGAGGATCAGAACCATTAGCATACCCAAAGAAATAAAGTGGATCGTCGCCATTAGCCATTATCATGTTATGAAGAATTTCATTTTCATCATCAGCTTCTTCCACGTCGGGAAACCATCTATACCCCCAATTGATCGACCAAACATCATATTCTCCTACCATTGGGAAGAAATTTGTAACGCCATCGCCTGGTTGTGCGACATAATTGAATCGCGCATAATCCATAATCGATGGGGCTACCCCGTGGGTGTTTGTAAACTCCGGGTCGCGCAATTGTTCAACTGTATAGCCAGCACTAGAACCCATATTATGTGGTAAACCTAATGTGTGACCAACCTCATGCGCAGATACAAAGCGGACCAACTCACCCATTAATTCAGTATCAAAATCTACATTTCGAGCATCTGTATTCACCGCGGCTGTCTGTATAAAGAACCAGTTCCGTAATAGGTTCATCACGTTATGATACCATAAAATATCACTTTCTAAGATTTGACCCGTTCTTGGGTCATGCACATGTGGACCTTGTGCATTTTGGATAGGATTGGTAATGTAGCGTATAACCGAGTATCGAACATCTTCTGGTGAAAACTCAGGATCTTCTTCTGGAGTTGGAGCCTCACGACCGATAATAGCATTTTTGAACCCTGCCGCTTCAAAAGCTATATTCCAATCTTCGATTCCTTGAATGAGGTATTTTCTCCATTTTTCAGGGGTTGCTGGATCCAAATAATATATAATGGGCTCTTCTGGCGCAACTAACTCACCTCTCAGATATGCTTCTTTATCTGATGGAACTAATTTCCAACGAGTAATATATCTGTTTTGATCTGCTCGATGTTTTTCTGAACTATAATCATATTGAGAAATCGAGAAATAGCCTACTCTCATATCGTGATTTCGAGGTGTATGAGGTTCTTCTGGCAGTAGAATCATTGACTGATTCATTTCTAAAGAAATTGTTCCAGTTGTAGCATCATCTGGTGGATTTGCTGCATCATAGGTTAACACATGTCGTACTTCTAAATTCTCTGGGTAACTGGCCATCCGTTCGATAAAGGTTCTTGAGCCATCTAGTCTTCTTACCTGAAAATTTCTACGCTGAAATGAACTCATTCCACTTAACAAAGGTACGTCAGAGGTATATAGACCAGATACATCAATCACGATAGAGGAACTATCATCGCTCATGGTTTCGATCTTAAAGGTAGCAACTACAGGTTCGAAATTATTGTTTTTAACAGAATTATAAACTGGATCATCCGCATCAGCTACACTCGAGTATGAAACATGACGTAGGAGTATTTTCTTCTCTTTTTGTTGCCAACGAATCACCTGCTGAGAACGAGCCTTTTGTCCGGCCCCACCAAAGCTTAAGTTTTGTGTTGTTCCTGCTACTCTACTAACCAACAGCATTTCTCGCTCGAGCATTTCCATTGGAATCTCGAAATAGTATTTGCCATCTACTTTATGAACAGTAAACACCCCTTCATCAGATATCGCTTTATCCGTTATTACCTCGGAAAAGGCCTTCATGTCTCCTTTTTTGGAAGGTGGTTTTGGAGCGCTAGCCGTAGGTTTTGGCGCTTCTGCTTTTTTAAAGGTCGAACAAGCCGAGAACGTGAATGTTGACACTATGAATAATATAGCTAAGCGCCATATTGTTGGTTTACCGTAGTTCATGCTAATGGGTTTCGTTATATTTAACAATGAATTGAAATTCAAATTCTTGTATGATTCAACACGTTGAGTATTTCAGATAATAAAACATGGTAGCTTGTCAAGCACAATCAAATGAACAAGAGCATCCCATATTTTTACTTAATATACTACAGTGCAATCAAGGTTTCAAAATTAGTAGCTTAGGCCTAGATAGCAAGCACATCAAATGTAAAAAAGATTAAAACAGGCTATGCTAATAAAATAAGTCCAGGGTGAATGTAAAAACCTTCGGCGATCGAATTAACGCTTTTTACGCTTTTTCTTTCTTTTTGGGATCTTCTTCGCTGTTTTTTTTACGGTAACCGCTTTTTCCAATGGTTTAAGTTTAACCAAGACACGCAAATCCACAATCTCTTTGTCACGAAGAAACCGCCAACGTCCTGGAGGCACTCCCTTTAAATCTAAGCCTGCATATTCAATTCGTTTTAACTTAGTCACCTCGGTTCCATAATACTCGACCATTCGCCTAATTAGGCGGTTCCTACCTTCAAATACAGACAATTGAATACGATCTGATGCATCAGCAAACCCGTGAACTTTGTGAGCTTTGGCAACACCATCATCCAGTGGAATACCTTTCTGAAAACCGGCTAATTCCGCATCGGTCAAAGGTTGTTCACTCACTACCTCATAGGTCTTTCGGACTTTAAAAGAAGGATGCATGAGTCGATGCGCCAAGTCTCCATCATTTGTTAGTAATAACAAGCCTGTAGTATTCCTATCCAATCGTCCAACGGGATAAACCCTATAACCCGTGGCATGCTCAATTTTATCCATGACGGTATTCCGGCCATGTTCATCCGACATGGTGGTGATAGTATTTTTGGGCTTGTTAAGTAAAAGATATACGAGTGGCTCAGGATTTAACGCTTTACCTTTTACCTCTACCTTATCATCCATAGTTACTTTAAAACCCATTTCCGTAACTAAATTTCCATTCACAGTAACCTCACTATTGGCGATGCGTTCATCGGCTTCTCGCCTTGAACACAGACCCGATTGGGCAATGAATTTATTTAGTCGGAATTGTTCCCCATTTTTGGGAATCGAACGTAGACTCATAGTTAGTTATCCTCTGTAGTAGCTTCGTTTGGTTCACTAGCTGACGAGGCTTTTTGTGATTCACTGGTTGATGTTTCTAGTCCATTTTCAAGCTCATCGTGAGAGTCGACTTGTTCTTCAAAATCCATTTCATTTGTGGGAGTACTGTTACCCTCAGAATCTTCATATATATCCCCTTTCAACTCGATCCGGTCTTCTTCCTCAGCCTCAAACATTAGCTGCTTTGACATAAGTAATTGCCGATGTTCGGCCATATCATCGTCTTTTAGAATCTCTTCAATTTCTCTGGGTTTGGGTAAATCCTGTACCGAATTCAATCCAAAATGTCTTAAAAAATGAGGGCTGGTTTTGTATAATAAAGGCTTCCCGGGACCATCTCCCCTCCCAGCTACCACTATGAGGGCTTTTTCCATTAACTGACGCAATATATAACCGGAATCTACCCCTCTAATTTGATCTACTTCTGGTTTGGTAATAGGTTGCCGATACGCTACAATAGCCAAGGTCTCTATTGCTGATTGCGATAATTTTCTGTAGGCATTTTCATGCTGAAAAATACTTAACCAATAGTGATACTTTTTTTGAGTCAAAAACATATATCCACCACCAATCCGTTCAATGCGAAAACTGCTTCCACTATGTTCATAACGCTCGTTTAGCAGTTGAACAAATTCATCCACCGTTTGTTCCGAAATTTCGATGTTTTGCTCATTATCAACAATGATCGTGCGAATCTTAGATGCACTCATGGGTTCGTTGCTAGCAAAAATCAGGGCTTCGATTACCGATGAAAGCCGACTACCATCTATAAATTCATAATCCTGCATGCCTGATGTACTTAATTAATCTACACTGTTGCATAAAGAGTGCAATGTAACACCCTTTTTACTTTATTGCATAGGACGAATAACACTCTATATCCTGCCTATCGTATCGCATCTACATGGATATTCATTCGAACCGAACGGTGATCAGGAAAGGATAATTCGTAGACTTCCAAAACTTGGTCTAACATAGCCTCCATATAGTGAGCACCTTTTTCTGGGTCTACTTTGGCCATGAGTTCCCAATAATAATGACCTTGCATCCATTCAATGGGCGCCGGAGATGGTCCTAACAGAGACCATTGCGGTACTACCTGTTGCCATGCCTGAAACAAAGCCATAGAAGCAGCCGAAACCAATTCGTTATCGGATCCTTTTAGCACACATTTTATAAGTCTGGAAAATGGAGGATAATCCAAGGGTTTTCGCAAAGCCATTTCATGGCGAGCAAAACCCTCATGATCGTGACTAGGTACAAAATATAAGGCAGGCTGTTCAGGTTGACGAGTTTGAATAAACACCCTACCTAGCTTTTGCCCTCTACCCGATCTACCTGCAACCTGTGAGAGAAGCTGATACAACCTCTCTGAGGATTGAAAACTGGGGTATGCTTGTTCGGTATCCGCATCGAGCACCACTACAAGAGTCACGTTGGAGAAGTCCAAGCCTTTGGCAACGATTTGTGTACCTACCAAAATATCGGC
>DCQQ01000002.1:79654-121654 GCA_002323515.1 Balneolaceae bacterium UBA1514
CGTCTCAATTTGTTCCTCCGCCTGTTGAGTACCTGAACCACATTCATTTAAGTTAGATGATCCACAGGCCTCACAATGGGTATCTATCCGTCGTGCATAACCGGAATAATGGCATAAAAGCATCCCTTTACGCTTATGAAGCGTCAAACTTACCGAACAATCTGGACTCATTGGAATATGGCCACAGTCCTCGCATTGAAGATAGGAAGCAAAACCTCGCCTATTGAGGAGTAAAATCACTTGCTCCTTTCGCTCAAGGGCTTCTTTTACCGCTAAATAGGTAGGCACTGCCATAGGGCCTTTCATCGCAGACTTGTATTGTTTAAGATCCAACATTTGAACTACCGGTAAGGTGGCCTCAGCATGCCGTTGGGTTAAGCGAAGCATAGCTACTTTATCTTTCGCGACCCTGTGTAGCGTTTGTAAACTAGGCGTAGCTGAACCCACGACCACAACGACGTCTTCAATATGTGCTCGCATAATAGCCGTTTCTCTAGCATGATAGCGGGGTGCCGGGTTTATTTGTTTATAGGAAGAGTCATGCTCTTCGTCTATAATGATAAGCCCTAATGGTTGAATGGGAGCAAACAAGGCTGAGCGAGGTCCAATAGCAATACTTTTTTTTCCATTTTTAAGTGCATTCCATGCAGATAGGCGCTCAGGTGCACTTAGTTGACTATGAAAGACAGCGATATCTTCCCCAAAAATTTTATAGAACCGAGCTACGGTACCAGGAGTCAGGGCAATTTCTGGCACCAAGACAATGGCCCCTTTACCTAACTCTTGAGCCTTTTTTATGGCATGTATATAGACCTCCGTTTTCCCACTTCCGGTTATGCCATATAGCAAAAACTGGCTAAACTTTTGGTCCACTAGCTGTTTCACTATGGCATCGGTTGCTATACGCTGTTCTTTGTTAAGTGCATTAATTGCCGAAGGATCATAGGAGAGTTGTTGCGCCTGCATTTCAAAACGATTTTTTTCAAACTTGATCAGATATCCTTTTTCAGCTAATGATCGAAGCTCCGATGCCCCAACATACACCAGTGTTCTAAGGTCTTGATGACGAGCCGGTAACTCTTGCTCTTGTACCGTCTTGAGCGCTCGTTCCCACTTATATTGTCTTTCGGAGGGTACATAAGCTGCTGCCTTAACCTTAGCCTCTTCATCTTTCCAATCCCACCAGGTTTCTTTAGCCTCCTTAGATTTAATCTCAGGTTGTTCCCAAATTTCTAACCACCCCTTTTTGATCAACCTGTTTAAAACACCCAAATCTCCCTGAGCTCTGCTTTTTTTTCGAAGCTCTTCTGCCGTCGGTTCTTCGGCTAAAGACCCTACCCAGTCCCATAGTTTTTTTTCTTTCTCTGTGAGTTCGCTAATAGCCTTAGAACCTGCAACGGAATTCGTGGTATCCTCTGACTTAGAGCCTGACGTAAATCCTGATTTAAACCTTGAATTAAGCCCTTTTTTAGGTTCTGACTGGGAAACTAAGGAAACTGCTCGAACGTACTGCTTGGACACCATATTAAGCCCACTAGGCAGTACCGCTTGAATAGCTTCTCCCCAACTACAATAGTAAAAACGATGCATCCATTCAGTAAGCTTAAGTAAGGATTCTTCCAAAATAGCTTCGGTGTCTAGTACCTTCCGAATTGCTTTGAGTTCAAAAGATGGTTCCTCCTCATGAATACGCACCACCATCCCTATTGCATTATAATTTCGAAAAGGTGCCCAAACCCTTTTACCTATGGATACCTGCTCACATAATTCCTCCGGAACCCGGTAAGTATAGAGTTGGCGTGGCGCCGAAGCAAAAGCAATGTCTACAAATAAAGGCAAAGGATGAGTACCCGAGATGGACTAAAAGATTCAATAATCAACAATGGTTGCTAAGCCTTGGAAGTAGCTCATAGGATTTGGTTACACTTTTACCATAACTAAACCTTACTTCACTACGGCTAAGACTAAATCTATTGATATTCGTACTCAATATCTTCCACTACAAAACCCCTTTTTACCGATCTAAGCTTCTAAACTGAATGGCTTCGGCTAAATGATGTGCGCAAACCTGTGGAATACCCTCCAAGTCTACTATGGTTCGTGAAACTCTTAAGATTTGTATTTAGGCCCTAGTACTTAGTGAGAGTTTTAAACGGCATACTTCATTAATTGTTCTCCATCACTCGATATGGTACAACTTCGGTCATATTCGCTCGCATCCATTTGAGCATTCGTGTGGATCAAAGGACGATGAGTCATTCATCTAAGAGTAAAATTCCAATATGTGCCAATGACATATCTCCAGGCTTAAGCAATCTACGCCCTCCAAGTAACTGGCTGTGCGAGGCCGAGTGATGCGGTGAACGTAGTTGCCTATCCTCGTTGAGTATCTGCTCGACACTCAATAAGGCAGCTGCATAAATGACGGATATTGTGGATCTTGACACACTAGAACCTGAGGGGCCTTAAGGCTGAATATCGAGTAATTGATTCCTAACAACTGTAACGGATAGACTGGAACTTTTTTTAGTTTGCATCGTGTAATAAATAAGGTGTGAGGAAGATGAATTTTATGATTGTAAAACTGTACTATGCTAATAACGGAACTACTCTGTAGTATTTTCAACAAACCGTCTGATAATAGTTATACATGAACCTAATACGATCTTGACTTTTGACACCGGCACATTATTAACATTAGTACATTATGAAGAGTCAACCCTCGCATTACACTTACACTCGTTTCAAAAACAGTGTCCAAATTTTATTTATACATCAATAAACTACGTTATACGTAACATTTAGTAATACAACCATGAAAGACAAGAAACAAGAAGCCAAGCGCATTTATGAAGAAATTCAAGGCGGAGTTAAAGAAGTTTTGAATGGCATTCGTAACCTAATTGAAGAAGGTTCCGCTCGCCGGTTAATTATTAAAAACAAGGATAGGGAAGTGGTTTTTCAAACACAACTTGCCTTCGGAGTAGGTGGAGCAACTTTGGTCGGTGCTATGGCTCCTGTGGTTTCAGCTATTGGCATGTTTGCCATGTTCTTGAATGACTATCAAATCCTTGTCGAAAAGGAAGTGTCCACCGATGAACACGAACCAGAAGTGCATGGAAACAGTAAGGATACTAAGCAGGACAGCAGGGATAGTGATGAAGCAGAAGTTATCGAAATTACGGATTTATAGATTACAATAAGATCAATGTAGAATGATTATATATAGCCTGAGAACATCTAGAAAATGGATGTTAACTAAAATAGTATTTAATAAGTATGCTACTCATTTGAGTCATGTCTGTTATTTGGATAAACAGCTTGACTTACTTGCCCATTAACAATGTTTATAATTCCATATTTATAGCCAACTTTATGAGCCACTATTTTCAAAGTATCATTTAAACTTTCTTTGATTGGCCCATCATAATGTCTCCAGCCTAAGCTTGGTTTAATTTCAGACGAAAATTTATATCCAATACTTAGATCTGAATCAATATTTTCTAGAATAACTATTCCATCATTAATATTTACTTTTGGCATTTGTGTTAATTGCGCTTTTCCATCTGGATAAAACTCTGAAATCAAATCTATCTCTTGAATATTTCCTTTATCATCAATTTCCTGAGTCCATCTGCCAAGTTCATTTCTGAATCCAACTAAGAGATTATGATATGATGTATCATTAGCAAGATTATTTAATTCATGTGGATCATTTTGCGTGTCAAATAATTCTTCATCATATTTTTCTTGCCTAAACCAAAGAGCCTGATTTGAATCTAATTTATTCGAATCGCGCATCTGCAATAATTCTTTCATTATATCCATATTTTCTCTGTAGTCCAGAGGTAAATAATAAGGCTTATCAGGATAATAGTTTTTGAGATATTTGTACCTTTTATCTCGAATCGCGCGAATCATATCTGTACTCTCGTCAAACCGATCTGCGTGCGCATGAACAAATTGTCTTTCCGTTTTGGACCTATACTTCCCTTCAAATGCTTGTCCCTGCATAAAGTCAGGTGGTTCTATATTGGCTATTGATAATAATGTCGAAGGAAAATCAACAAAACTTATTAATCTGTCATCAATAGTCCCAGCTCTCATCTTATTGGGATATCTTATGATTAGTGGAACTTTTAAACCTGAATCATATAATAATCTTTTTTGCCTAGGAAGTGGACCACCATGATCTGAATAGAAAAAGATAATAGTATTGTCTAATAATCCATCTTCTTCAAGTTGGTCTAAGATTTTACCAACACCTGTATCCAATCTCATTATGTTAGTATACAAACGCTGCATAGTTTTAACACCAACCTCATTTTGAGGTAAATACGGTGGTATTACAATGTTAGAATCACTAGGATATAATAGTGGATATTCATCTTCATTATTTATTTCTGATTGAGTACTTGACTCATTTCTTTTAGGTGGAAATGTAGATAAATCTGAAAGTTGATAATCAAAATTCCACATATTCGACTCATGTGTAACAAAAAAGTTAAAGACACTAAAAAAAGGAGTATCCTCAACTAACCTATTTCTCCAATGGGCAAACTTACTAGATTCATCCCAAGCTAATTCTGACTTAAAAAACTGGTAATCTTCTTTATCATTATTCGTAGTGTAATACCCATTCATCCTTAAAATTTCACTAACCATCTTAACATCTTTTGGTAATACAACCTGATAATCAATGAGCCCTTTTTCTCTAGCACTTGGTTGTTGTACCAATGTTCGCATATTGTGTGCGCCAGCCGAATTTGGATAAACTCCAGTTGCTAATGTAAATCTACTAGGGGAGCAAACTCCTGACACAGAATAGGCATTTGTATATACTACTCCTTCATCAGCAAGTCTATTTAAATTGGGAGTAAATGCGCTGCTATCACCATACATACTTAAATACATTGAACTTAAATCTTCAGCCACTAACCACAATATATTGATCTGTTCAGGCTGAGTTTTAGGAATACAAAAATTAATAGTGGTACTCAACACTAAAATTACCCCGATTAGAGTCCTATTTATTCTCATGATACTTACTTTTTTAACTTTATAGATTCTTACAAGCGTTTATTTGATTAAAAAAGAACTACTCTTTTCAATAAACCTCTACTTCCTAGTTATTCCATTATACTTGTTAAATAATGTTCGGCGTCTAATGCAGCTTTACAACCTGTTCCAGCCGCTGTTACAGCTTGACGGTACACTGCATCCATTGCATCTCCACAGGCAAATATACCAGGCAAATCAGTTTTGGTAGTCTGGGCTTTGGTCTGAATGTAGCCTACATCATCCATGGTTAATACTCCCTTGAAGAGTTCGGTATTAGGGCGGTGACCAATGGCTACGAATAATCCAGTTACATTGTCTAAAGTTGTTAACTCACCGGTGTTTCGGTTTTTGACCTGAATACCTTGAACCACCTGATCGCCTAGAACCTCTACTACTTCGCTATCCCACATGAACTCAATTTTTTCGTTGGCGAATGCGCGAGATTGCATAGCCTTGGATGCCCGAAGCTCATCACGCCGGTGAATAACGGTTACTTTGCTGGCAAATTTAGTTAAAAAGGTGGCTTCTTCCATCGCGGTGTCTCCACCTCCAACAATAGCCACATGTTCGTTTCGGAAAAAAGCACCATCACAGGTAGCGCAAGCTGAAACCCCTTTACCTCGTAATTTAGTTTCGCTTTCTATGCCCAACCACATCGCTGATGCACCGGTGGAGATGATGAGTGCATACGTGTTAATCTGCACTTTTTCATCGATAGTGAGTGTATATGGTTGTTCACTAAAGTCTATGTCGGTGACAAAACCATAGCGGCAATCGGCCCCAAATTTGGTAGCTTGTTCGCGGAAGTCTTGCATCATTTGTGGACCCATTACCCCGTTAGGATAGCCTGGAAAATTTTCAACGTCAGTTGTTGTCATCAATTGACCACCTGGCTCCGGACCTTCAAATACTATAGGACTTAGATCCGCTCGAGCAGCATATAAAGCGGCAGTTAACCCAGCCGGGCCGCTACCCATCACAACAACTTTGAATGTCTTTCCTGAAATATCTACCATCTTTTTCTCCAGCTATTATTTTACGATTTGCTAAGATACCAATTCTAGAAATAACTGCACGTTCTTTCTATCAATCATCAAGATAGAAATTCTAAATAGGCTGGTAAGATAGTAATTCAGGTCTAGCGATTTGAACAGGAGTTCAAGTCTTGAGAAACATCTAAATTCGATGGGGTGTACGTCTCGGTAACAGCAAATCCATTTTCAATTCGCTTAAGTAACAGATAGTCAGGAAATATAAAAAATTCTACTTGCTCGTTTGTTTCTCCAGTTGTATCCCCTTCTTCTTGAACCACTAATTCATAAGCTTGCTGAACCTCCAAAATAGACTTAATGTTAAGAGTAACCAAACTATAGCAACTTTGTGGTACTAAATAAACGATTACTTCAATCATCTCATCTGTAATGTTCAGATAAGCGGTCACCTCATCACTTAACTTTCGCTCCCATACCCCCATAAATGGATAAATACTACAAATGGTCTCTAATTCATCTAATTTTTTTTCACTAGGACTAAAAATTTGTACCTCAACTTCATTGTCATCTTCTGAACTTCCTGCTTGCGTTATACCCCCTTCTAAATCGATACTTGATTCACTTAGGCTTAAATCTCGCACATGCAGCCAGCGATCATTTCGAGAGAATCCCATCATTATGGACTCATTTCCCGTACTTTCACTCAATGGTTGAAGGGTATATACTCCATTCGCTTGAATATCTTGTATAGCGTAGCGCTTGATTTCACTACATTGGTAAAACCCATTGTAAAAGTAGAAGGTAACCTCTGAACTCGTTATTTCAATATAGGTGTAGTCATTACCCCCAGTCCAATATTCCCAGATACCGATATTTTGATCATTAAAATTGGGGTCTGTGACATCAATAGCATCACAACTCAACAACACAACAAGCGTTGTTAGTGTGCAAAAATTGTATAAACAATATGCCTTCAAAAACTTCATGTTTCAGTTTGTAATTTTCTACTGCTTTTAAGAATTCTTACCACTCTTATCGTACCAATAACTAATTTACTTTATAAAGTAATAAAATAATAGGGTTAGCATTGGCTATTTTCAAATTTATTCCTTCGGTAGCCAGAAGATTTTAGAATACTTATATAGATCATGCGCTGAAAGATCGGTTGAAATTTGGGCAAAGTAAAAAAGATGCTAAAAAAGCGCTCCCATCTGAGTTTGTCCAAACGTTGCATTTCATTAAGTTGTTATTACCAATAAATACGGAGTAATATGTTGCAAATTGCAGTACCTAAAGAAACAGCTGCTCACGAAAATAGAGTAGCGTTATCTCCAGTAGCCGTTAGTCAGTTGATCAAGGATGAGCATCAGGTTCTTATTGAAAAAGGAGCCGGTGATGCCTCCAACTTTTTAGATCAAGATTATACAGATGCTGGAGCGACCATAGCCACGAATCGGAATGAAATTTTTTCACAAGCCGATTTAGTTCTAGCTGTTCAGACCCCTTCAGAAGATGATCTTGGCCTTATGAAAAAAGGTCGCACACTTATTTGCTTTCTTTGGGCGCTTCAACATCCAGAGTTAGTAGAAAAACTCAAAAGTTTGGGAATTACTGCCCTTGGAATGGATGCTATACCTAGAATATCAAGAGCTCAGAACATGGATGCCTTATCGTCTATGAGTTCTATTGCAGGGTATAAAGCAGCATTAATGGCCGCTTCAGAACTGGATAAGTATTTCCCTATGATGATGACCGCCGCAGGTACCATCCCACCGTCTAAAGCCCTTATCATGGGTGCGGGTGTAGCTGGATTACAAGCAATTGCAACTTGCCGAAAGTTAGGTGCGGTTGTAGAAGCCTACGATGTTCGACCATCGGTAAAAGAACAGGTCGAAAGTTTGGGGGCTAGTTTTGTGGAAGTACCCTTAGAAGAGGATAATACAGAAACCAAGGGCGGGTATGCTAAAGAATTATCTAACGATGCCCAAGAGCGCCAACGTCAAGTTATGCATGAGCACGTGAAAAAATCTGATGTGGTCATTACAACGGCACTAATTCCGGGTAGACCCGCACCTTTATTGGTTACTGAAGAAATGGTCGCCGATATGCAGGCTGGCTCCGTAATTATTGATTTAGCTGCTGAAAATGGTGGGAACTGCGCCCTTACCAAAGCAGGTAAAACGATTGTTAAACATGGCGTTAAAATCGTAGGACCGATCAACATACCTAGTCAGCTTTCATCTCATGCGAGTCTACTTTATTCAAAAAATATGCTGGCATTGCTCAAATTGTTAATTAAAGAAGGTGAGTTAGATTTCGATATGGACGATGAAATCATCCTGAATACCACCATAACTAAGGATGGTGAAGTAGTCACTCCCTTACTTCAAACTAATTAATTACCCCTAATTACAAACTATGGAAGTCGATCTAACACTATTAATGTTTATTTTTGCTTTGGCCAGTTTTATTGGTTTTGAGCTCATTTCTAAGGTACCACCCACCCTCCACACTCCCTTAATGAGTGGTGCAAATGCTATTTCTGGAATTACTCTAGTGGGAGCCCTTATCGTAGCGGGTAGCTTAGGTAACCCACTTGGAAAATGGATTGGTTTTGCCGCTATCATCCTGGCTACAATTAATGTGGTTGGTGGATTTTTAGTCACCGACCGTATGCTAGAGATGTTTAAGAAAAAGGAGGATGAGAAATGAGCGCATTCCTACCTGAAACTATTTTGAACTGGCTACCAGACGCTATTCAATTATTCTATTTGGTGGCTACTGGCTTCTTTATCCGTGGGGTAAAACTTCTAAATTCACCTGGGACGGCACGCAAGGGAAACCAATTTGCCGCTATCGGGATGCTGATCGGTGTCCTCGTCACCTTGTTTGACCAAGACATTGTTGAATTCGAGTTGATTATTGGTGGAATCATAATTGGCGGTCTTATAGGTCTATTATTTGCTAAAAAAGTGCAAATGACCGCTATGCCGGAGTTAGTAGCGGTATTTAATGGCTTCGGTGGCTCTGCTTCGGCCCTTGTGGCTTGGGGTGAGTTGGCCCGAAACCCTGATATCTTAAGCTTTGATACGACTGGCTTGGTCTCTATAGGGCTTAGCGTATTTATCGGAGCACTGACCTTTACTGGTAGTTTTATTGCCTTTGGTAAATTAAGCGGCTTCATTTCTGGAAATGCGATTACCTTCCCTGGTTTAAATGTCATTAATATTGGAGCTATGATTGCCACCTTAGGACTCATAGGATATTTTGCCTACGATCCTACCAATCCTACTTTATTTTGGGTAATTTTAGGCATATCTCTACTCATTGGGGTAACCTCCGTAATCCCAATAGGTGGAGCCGATATGCCGGTGGTAATCTCCTTACTCAATTCCTATTCTGGTGTTGCGGCAGCGATGGCTGGATTTGTATTGCAGAATAACCTGTTGATTGTTTCAGGTGCATTGGTAGGAGCTGCTGGACTTATTCTAACCAACATTATGTGTAAAGCTATGAATCGTAGCCTGGTTAATGTGATTTTTGGTAGCTTTGGGGCCGCAGCTGGTGGACCTGGAACAAGTGGAGATGGCGACAAAACCGTTCGTGAAACCTCTGCAGAAGATTTAGCTATTCAAGTCGCCTACGCCTCTAAAGTGGTGATTGTTCCTGGCTATGGTCTTGCTGTAGCCCAAGCACAGCATATTGTCAAAGAAGTAGCTACTAAGCTTGAATCTCGAGGAGTTCAAGTCAAATATGGAATTCACCCTGTGGCAGGACGTATGCCCGGTCATATGAACGTGCTGTTGGCTGAGGCCGACGTTCCCTACGATCTTTTAAAAGATATGGATGAAATAAATCCAGAGTTTACAAGTACCGACGTTGTACTCATTATAGGCGCAAATGATGTGGTAAATCCTCTGGCAAAGACAGATCCAACAGGACCTATTTATGGCATGCCCATTCTAAATGTAGATGAAGCTAAACGAACCATCGTGTTTAAACGATCCCTAAGTGTTGGTTATGCCGGTATCGATAATCCGCTTTTTTACGCCGAAAAGAATCAAATGTTCTTTGGTGATGCTAAAAAAAGCTTACAAGCTCTTAATGAAGCGTTGAATGAGGTATAAGTACACCTTAATCGTCTGTATAATCTCTATTTTATGGTTGGGTTGCTCCAAGGACGAATGTAATCTGGAACCTAATCTAGCGGTCAATCAAGAGCAGTTAGCCAAAGATATCGAGTCCATCGATGCTTATTTAGCATCAAATGACATAGAAGCACAGACACATCCTTCTGGTTTACGCTATGTAATAAAGCGTAGCGGTGAAGGCGATCGCCCCAATTACTGTTCTAATGTTTCGGTAAGCTACGAAGGTAAAACATTGAATGGGAATATATTCGACAGTCGCTCTACCCCAATAAATTTTCCTTTAGAAAATTTAATTACGGGTTGGCAGATTGGAATCCCTCTTGTAAAAGAAGGCGGACGCATCACCCTGTATATCCCTTCCGTTTATGCTTACGGAGCAAACGGCATAAGTTTTGATATTCCTCCAAATACCTCCTTAGAGTTTGAAATCCTGCTTTTTCAAACCAATTAATTGGTTGCTTTGACTGATAAATATCTCGTGAAAGTCTGATAAAAACCTGACAAAAGTATTAGGAATAATCGCTTAAAAAAATTCTAGGGAACGATTAAGCCTTAGTTGTGCATTTAGTTAAGTAGATAGTGATATGTTAATTCCGTTGGAAAAAAGGTAAGTAGTTTTTTCCACCACAGTATCTTAATCGTTATTGCAGCCATTGGCTGTGGTCAGTTAGTTGCACGCTTTGCTAGTTTGCTCTGACTGACATACCTCCTATTATTTGGTTAGTACCCTTCAACCCTGAAAAGTTGAAGGGTTTTTTTACACTACATCCTGCTCGTAATGCTTTCGTGCCAAATAAAATGCCGCCGCAGATCCAATTCCACATATTAAATAGATCGTCCATACCGCTGAAGCAACCGCCGTTGCACCTTGAAAGATTTCATCACTTAGCCACCCAGCAAATGGTGGTCCCACACCAAAACCGACAACACTAACAACAAATAAATATAACGCCCCCACTAGACCACGCTGATCATCGCGTGCAAAGAATTGAATGGTTGCAGCAGCTACTCCATTGTAAGATGATGCGATGATATTTCCGATTCCTATCGCCCAAAATGCAAGCATAGGATGTTCACTATGCAGCCCTACCCATAAAAAGGGTAGTGATACTAAGCCAGAAATCCAGCCCCATGCTAAGCGATTTCTAGGACCGTAATGTTTTGCCCATCGATCCGATATCCACCCAGCACCATTTACTGCTACTGTTGTAGCGACTAAAAACCAACCGTAGCTGGGTATCAAATCCACCCTATCAAAACTTTGGGTGAATATACTACCAATAAAGGCCAATATGGTATACCCACTCATTGCTAGCAATCCAAAACCCAACAGATGATATCGTAACGCAGGTTTTGACAGCAGGCCGCGTAATTGATTCCAAACAGATTTTTCACTCACAAACGAATCGGCTGAGTTACCCTGCTTTATACTATCCTCTCCAGAACCTTGGTATGAGATCCGACTTGGTTCGATTAAACCAACGATGGATAATCCAACTAGTAAAAACCCGGATGCTCCTAGCAGCTGTAATGAAATACGCCAATCATACGCTTGCGCTACCGAACCACCCACCAAGAACGACAGGCCCACTCCTATAAAAATAGCTGAGGCATAAGCAGAGAATACCGTTGCTCGCCGCTCTTGAGGAAAGACATCGGCTAATAACGAATACACCGCTGGACTTAATGCTGCCTGGCTAAGCCCTAATGCCATACGCATGGCAATAAGAAAACCTAAAGAGGATGCCCAGCCACTAGCTAGAGTAGCAAAGCTCCATACCGTGGCACCTATTAATATAATTCGAACTCGAGATGTTTTGTCGGCCAAACGTCCCATTACCAATCCCATTATAGCATAGATCCAGCTAAAACTAGGCCCATATAACCATCCCAAATCGGTAAAACTAAGTCCTAAATCCAGCCGAATGGATTCTCCAAGTACCGCAATAATTTGACGATCCATAAAGCTATTCACATATAGCATCATGAGTAGAACTAAACTCAGATAACGAGTAAAGCTAGTCATGTTTAGCTTAGGGGTCGTCATAGTAGAAAGCTTATTGGTATCCGCCCATAAATATAGTTACAACAATGAGCCTTTAATCTAATACTCATCCGACAACACAGAGCTTACAGAGGCTTTATACCGTTCTTTAATGTAGTCTATAGCTTCCTCACGTGGAAGTTTCGATATGGTTGGTTGATCAAATGAGATCATATCAGTATTATCATCCCTTAAATAGGTATCACCCCAAGCCATTAAATCATATACTATTGCGCTAATAGATAAACCCTTTTCAGTAAGATGATAAATATTCACCTTTTTATTGTTGGGCGGATGAGTTTTTATGATCAGATCCAAGCTCAACATGTTCTTTAGACGAGAAGAGAGAATATTTGGGGCGATTCCCTCTTCTGATTCTGAGATATCCTTAAAGGTGTGGCAATATTGAATCAGCATGAGTTTAATAATGACCAAGGTCCATCGATCTCCCACAATATCTACTGCAGAGGTGAGAGGACAGTTACATCTAAATAAATGCTTATTGGTTTCCATATTTTCAATGACGCTCCATTTATTAAAATAAAACTTAAACTTGTGAATTAATAGTTAATTCCTGAATTACTCCCAAGAAACACACACGAACACATCAACTAACTCACTATCAAAATTATGTCTGAAAAAGTACTTTTAACTGGAATATCTGGATATATCGGGCTGCATTGTGCTAAACAACTGCTAAAAAATGGTTACAGCGTTGTTGGTTCTGTTCGATCACACTCAAAAGAAGCAGAAGTGCTGCGCAGTTTAACCAACGCTGGACTAGATACCGAAAATCTTGGCTTTGTGGAATTGGACCTTACTAAAGATGATGGTTGGGATCAAGCGTTAAATAGATGCGATTATCTAATGCATACCGCCTCTCCTTTCCCAATAGCAAATCCAAAATATGAAAGTGAAGTCATTGAACCAGCTGTCGATGGTACCTTACGTGCGCTAAGAGCAGCAAAAAATAATGGTATAAAACGGGTAGTGTTAACCAGTTCGACTGTTGCCATTATGGGTGGGAAAAAACAGGGGACAATAACACCTGAACAATGGACCAATTTGCAGGCAAAGAATCTTAGTGCCTATACAAAAAGTAAAACCTTAGCCGAACAAGCTGCTTGGGACTTTATCAAAGATAACGAAGTAGATAAAGTACCTGAACTCGTAAGTATTAATCCTGGTGGCGTTTTTGGGCCGGCCATTGGGGAAAACCTGTCAGGTGCATCCATGAGTATGGCCTCTCAAATGCTTCAAGGGAAAGTACCAATGGTACCGAATGTTGCCTTTCCTATGGTGGATGTTCGTGATGTAGCCAAACTACATGTGGCTGCGTTAAAGGAGGAAGAAGCAGCCAATCAGCGATTCATTGCAACTGAAACCAATCCAAGAAGTCTGCAAGAAATGGGAGAAATATTAAACATGTTAGGTTATACCGGCCCTAGTACTAGAGTTGCTCCCAATATAATGTTGAAATTTTTATCATTCTTTGACCGTGAAGCCGCGGGAATGGTAGGCTATTTAGGCATGAGAGTATCCGCTGACAATTCTAAGACCAAAGAAGTCTTCAATTGGGAACCGATTCCATTTGAGCAAACACTCAAAGATACAGCTGCCTTTATAGAAGGGCTAATAACGGTGAAAAAATAGCTCAGGATTCTTTATTTTGAGCGCATGAAAGATACATCTACCAGAAAAGGCCCTAAGCTACCTCGGAAATCGAAGAAGCAAAAAGAGCGAGCTACTGAAATCATTCGAATTCTCTACTCCAAATACCCCAATCCACATTGCGAACTAGACCATAGGAATGCATTTGAGTTGTTAATGGCTACCATTTTAAGCGCACAGTGCACCGATGTGCGAGTGAATATGGTTACCCCGGCTCTGTTTGAAAGTTACCCCACTGCAGAACTCATGGCGCAGGCTCCATTAGAAGAGCTAGAAAAACTGGTTAAAACGACTGGCTTTTACCGGAATAAAGCAAAGTCTTTGAAAGAAGCCTCCCAACGAATTGTCTCCGACTTTAATGGGGAGGTACCACAAAACATGGATGACTTACTGAGCCTTCGAGGTGCTGCCCGAAAAACAGCCAATGTAGTACTGGGTAATGCTTTCAACATTAATGCTGGAGTCGTGGTAGATACGCATGTTAAACGGTTTTCGTACCGATTTGGGCTTACCAGAGAAAAGAATAACACGGATAAAATTGAGCGTGATCTCATGGCCTTATTCCCTCAGGAAAGCTGGACCGATTTATCTCATTTAATGATTCATCATGGCCGTGGACCATGTAAAGCCCGTTTCTCTAAAGCACCTGAGGACGATTTATGCCAGCAATACTCACGTTACTGCCCCTGTCATAAAATGCGTGAATAAAGATAAGCCAATTCAAGCACTACTGTTCTAAATATTTCTCAGTTCAGATTAACTACAAATATTTTGCTAAAAGTGAGTGAAAATGATGGACTCCTTTTTCCCGTGTAGGTGAAAATCTACCTCTTTCATAAAATTTAGATTGTAAACCCAAATGAACTCCTTCAACCACAAATTCATCTTCCCTCTCTACCTTATCCAATAGAGCTCCTGCACCAGAGTCTAATTTACTTTCGTCATATACATAGGTAATAAAAGAAACCTTAGTTTTATCTTTGTTCATTGGCTTAACAATGTTGATTGATAAGCCCCACGGATAAAAATTGAACATCATATTTGGAAAAATCCAGTAATAATATGCCGCTACATTTTTTCCATAATCAGGATGTCCGTTTGGTAAATCAAAAACTTCCTCAGCGCCTTTAGAATATCCAATTTGTAAATTAAAGTGCTCATACAACTCTGTTTTATATGTTCCATAATCTAAAACTGTATTCAAATCATCATGCACAAATGGAATATGGAATCCTTCTAAATAGTTATCACAGTATAAAGCCCAATGACAATTGATTAAATAATCTTTATTTCTACTTACATCCAACTTAAATTCATTCAGTGGTAAAAAACCAACTCTTTCCTGCATTTTATTTATGACTTCCGAAAAGTCATAAAGTGGGTCTAGTGCAACGAAAAGATGTGTAGCCCAGTCACGCAAAGAGAACTGATGTAGATGATCACAAGGTCTTGGAAAATTTACGGCCTCTTCAAATTCAGGCATACTCTTAAAAGAGCCATCTAGATTAAATTGACGACCATGATACATACATTTTAGGATTCTATTTTTTCCAGGATTATGGGCAATCAGGTTCCCTCTATGAGTACAAACATTAGAAAAACAATGTATCTGATCCAGATTATTTCGGACTAATACCATTGGTTCCATTATAAAATTTTCAATATAAGTGAATGGGTGTACGTGATTCGACAGAGGTACTAGTGTGTTTGAATCACCGACCCACTGCCATGTTTTCTCGAATATATTTTCTTTAATCCTATTAAAAACAGTTTCATCCCTATAAAATTTAGCGGGTAGACTTTCTGCCATGGTAATATCTTGGTCAATATAAAATTTACTCATTCAGTGTTTTGGTTTTTTCTTTGTTAAGTAAAAAATATAATGGAATTCCTAAAATCAATAGAAATAATCCCCATAATATTACTTTAATACCACTTCCAAATATAACCCACACACAAAAAATTATAGCTAAGTATGATATGATTTTTTCTTTTAGATGATCACCCTGCAATGATTTAATTAAAACTATCAAACTTATGGATGACAGCAGATACGGAGTTAGAACCGACAGAGTAGACAAGTTCATCATAAAAGTAAATGCTTGAACCAAACCGTCGGAAAAGTTTAACCCCATAACCAAGGAAGCTAAACTACTTGATAAAATGATTCCAATAATTGGTGAATCATTTTTATTTGTTTCACCAAACAATTTTGGGAATAAATTGTCATTTGCTGCAGCCATAGGTATCTGCCCTTGAATAAGTATCCACCCATTTAGAGCTCCTAATGTTGCTACAACCGCACCTCCTGCAACAATGTATTTTGCTAAATCACCCCAAAATAAAGCTGCTGCGTCTGCAAAAGGAGCGTTTGAATTCACAAGGTCGCCTTGAGGTATAATTCCCATTATCACAACTGAACTTGTGATA
Source organism: Balneolaceae bacterium UBA1514 (assembly GCA_002323515.1). Classification (GTDB taxonomy): domain Bacteria; phylum Bacteroidota; class Rhodothermia; order Balneolales; family Balneolaceae; genus UBA1275. Next base: position 96,004 of record DCQQ01000002.1, read on the forward strand.
TAAATTACTATGGTAAAAAAAGTCCCTACAATTGTAGAATTTCTAATTGTTGTCTGGGCATTTTCAACTTTAGAACTCGTAATTGTGGCACTTTCCATACCTAAAAAAGCAAATAAAGTCGCTGTTGTTGTGATAGTAATTGAACTAAAATCAGATTTTCCACTTAAATTAGGTACTTCAAAGTTACCCGACTCGATATAGAAGTAACCAAATATGGCAATTAAAAATATTGGCGTAACTTTTAATACAGTGGTAAAGATCTGCACGATAGCAACCGTTTTAAGTGGCTTTGAATTGATCCAAGTAAATAACCATATAACTCCTAAGCCTGTTACTATTGCATAAGTAGTATCTTTCAGAAAAGGGAAAAACACTTCTAAATACCCTACTGAGGCAACTGCAATAGCAGCATTGGTACACCAAATAGATACCCAATATCCCCAGGCAACTAAGTATCCAGGAAAAAGACCTAATCCAAGTTTTGTATATGCATACGGACCCCCTGTAATATTGGGAGCTATTTTACCTAGACTTCCAAAAACTATTGCTAGTAGAATGGCACCTACAGATGCAAAAACCCACCCAACTAAACTTATACTACCATACAATGCTAATGTGGCTGGAAGTAAAAATATACCCGAACCAACCATGTTACCAACTACAAGAGAGGTACTAGACCAAAATCCGATATATTTTTGCTTAGAGATGATGATACATTTAGGTGGAGTTCAGTTTCAGATTATACAAATAAAGCTAAAGAACGAAATTAATATTTTAATACATAGAATAAATCAGATAAAAACTTTATAGTGTAACGTTTGCTTCCCTTTTAATATTATGTTACCTTTACGTTACATTTAAATTTTATAAATCTTTGCATTATGGATCAAAACATCATTATTCCCATTTCAGGAATGTTAACGGCAATTTTAATTGTCTCAGTAGTTTTTATTTGGTTATATCTTGAAGAAAAAGGAAAAAGAGAAGCTATAATTGAAATATCAAAACACCTAAATGACCCTAGAAAGTTAGAAGAGTTGCTAGGGATTTTTGAGGATAGAAAAAAAGAGCCACTTGATTATCGTAGAGGTGGTGTCATTACAATGTTTGTAGGTGCTGGACTCTACCTTCTAGGGTATATTTACATTGGAAGATTATTAGAGGGTGTCGGAGCTTTAATTGCAATGATCGGTATAGGTCAAATAATTGCTGGATACCTTTATCCAACTACCGGTTCAGAGCTCACTAATGCTGTTGAAAAATTTGAAAACGAATAAATTTGGGAAAGAACCACAAAAAATTATTGAATAATCTTGAAAGTTTAAGAAAATCTGCTGGCTTAACTCAGCAAGAATTATCAGTCTCTGCTAATGTTTCAAGAAAAAGTATAAATGCTATTGAAAATGGCGTTTATGTCCCTTCGACTGTATTAGCTCTCAGAATAGCTAAAACATTACAATGCAAAGTTGAAGACTTATTCATATTACCTTGAAATAGCTCACCTAAGTGTCTATACCAATTAATATTCACTTTTATAACTATATCTCAACTCATATAAATTCTACTCCACTATATATTCTTACTAAATGAATCATCTTTACATACTAACTGTATTTAGTTTATTGATTAATTGTTCAAATGATAAAATAGTCTCTAGTGAATTCTATGAAAATACCAATACACTAAGATCAAAAATAATAATTATTGAACAAGAAATTGACAATCAACTTGTCAATAGACCTGTGATCATAAGAACATTAGAGGAAATTGATACACTAAAAAAATACCCAGTTGTTATTGCATTTCATGGTCGTGGTGGATCTAACAGTTCTTGGGTAAATATACTTAAAGAGTTTACAGATTCAGGAGACTTTATTGGGGTTTATCCCCAAGGTTATTTAAAATCTTGGAATCTTGGCACTGAACCATCTAATGCAAATGATGTAGATTTTATCAAAAAAATAATCCGAGAGCTTTATAATTATGATAATATCGATACAACAAGAATTTTTGCAATTGGTGCATCTAATGGAGCAGGTATGGTAAACCTATTAGGATCAAAAACCAATTACTTCAAAGGATTAGCTCCAATAGCATCTCAGTTAATAACTTCAATTGACGTAACAAATCAGACTGACCCTGTTTCAATACTACAGATAAATGGAGCACAAGATAATACTGTCCCAATCAATGGCGGAAGTCGGTTTGGTCATACTTTTCTGGATGCCTATCAAAGTGTAGTAATTTGGGCGACTCAATTTGAATGTAACCTTGATCCCAATGTATCTGAAAATGAATTGAGTATACGCTACCAGTTTTCTGAGTGTTTGGATGAAATAACCATAGAATACCTTCGTATTGAAAACGCCGGACATAATGTTGCAGAAAATTATCCACAAATATGGGAAGTAATTTGGAATTACTTTAATAATCTATAGAAAAATAGATATGTTTGTTAATATGTATTGAAATTATTATGATATAATTGAATAATTCACGCTATATACCAATTGAGCACTAACTAAGTTTTATATTTTGATGATGAGTAATCCTGAGCAAGCCATATTGAGTAATACAGAACTTTTAAAAAAATCAAAAGAAATACTCAGTGCAAATTACAGTAAAGTAATGTTGCCATTTTTTTTAGTATTCTTAGTGCAAGTTATTTTACAAAATTCACAAGAATTTTATAGCCATCTATTTAATAATTATGGTCTTTACAGTGCAATTACATACGGAATAATTTCCTTTATATATATTTCACTGGCAACTATAGGACTTGCATCATTTGGATTACACATTGCAAGAGAAGAAGGATTTGAGAAAAATAAACTACTAGAGGGATTTAAAGTTTTTCAAAAAGTTTTAGCTGTTACTTTAGTTTATTTCCTAGTTATCTTTATTGGTTTTTTGTTACTCATCATACCTGGTATAGTTTTAAGTATCATGTTTTCTCAGGTTTATTTTTTAATACTTAAAACTCCTGAAAAGTCTATATCCGAGTTATTTAAGGAAAGTGCTTTGTTGATGAAAGGATATAAATGGCAATTATTTATTCTGTATGTTCGTTTTGGTTTCTTTTTGATATTAAGTGCGTTTACGTTATTTATATGGACTTTATGGTTAATACCTCAATATTACACTGCTTTTGCTTTATTTTATGATGAAATAAGCTCTGTAAACATTCAAGAGTGAAATATTTTATAATTGCCTTTATTATTTAATCGTTTGTCCTGCTTCACTTTTCTTTCGATTATACATCTCCACCTGCAAAACCTATTCCAGCATCACTTGGATAGCTTGAAGTGTCATTACTTACATCTGGAATATTGTTGATATTTATTTGAAATTGGTCTAATACTATACCTAAATCTCTAGTCTGTATTTTAGGCGGGAATTTTGTTTTAACGAACCCACCACTTTTAAGATTAAGTCTTTGAGTCTCTTTTTTTGTATGTAGATAAAAATTACTCTCGAACACAATAGCTTTTGGTGTAGACCATCTGAAAGGTGATTTTGTGCTGAAAATTTCGTTTCCAGTCAGTAATTCTAGGCCACAATACCTCTTTTTTTTATTTACATAAATCAGCAAATTATCAATGATATGTATTGAGTAGAGGTATATTTCTTTGGTCCACATTTTCTCACCATTGCTAAAATCAATAAGACTTGTAAACGTTTTTCCCCAATTTGAATAAGTTGTAACAAAGATAAAATCATCGATACGAACTATTCCATAAACATCGTATTCAAACTCTACATCCCACTCATAACTATCATTTTTTGTATTGTATTTAAACAATACGTTTTTCTCTGAAAATAAAATTGAATTCTGCTTCATTAAAACACATCTTTTAGTTGATTAATATTGGTTTTCAAGTACTTATTTTGGTCAACGCAAACAGATCAAGGATTGATCTATTTTTTTATCTCCATTTTTTCGGCAAAATATTCACAAAAATCACGCATATCTCCCGAGATCCGATCATCATTAATTGCCTGGTCTAATGTATCTGCCATACTTATCAAAGTTTGATGGAAAAAAATTTTCATTTCATCCACTGTCATATCCCTAGTCCACAAATCCAATTTAAGCGTATCTTTATTACGATTATCCCAAAGAGATAACAGCATAGCCCGGCACGAAGCTCGGTCCATTCCCTGTAAATCATCCGCTGTCCACTCAATACTCGATGGAATATTATCTTCATCTAATTCTACTTTAATATTAATATTCTTTGTCTGCATGCATATTACTCTTAGCTATTATTCTTGAAACATCTCTCAATTCAAATGCGTAAATATACACAATTGATACACTTCAATATAAACCTAATTCATAACTTAACATTCTCATGAAACCGGTTGAAAAAACTAATCGAATACAATCAATAGATCTACTCAGAGGTATCGCAATTCTGGGTATTCTAATTATGAATATTCAAAGTTTTGCTATGCCAAGTGCTGCTTATAATAATCCACTTGCCTATGGAGATTTAACTGGGTTAAATAAAATAACCTGGATACTCGGTCACTTATTTGCTGATCAAAAATTCATGAGTATTTTTTCAATATTATTTGGTGCGGGTATTATTTTAATTACAGAAAAGAAAGAATTACTTACAGGCTCATCTGTCAAATTACATTATACTAGAAACCTAATACTACTACTTATTGGCCTGCTTCATGCTCACTTAATTTGGTATGGCGATATTTTGGTAACCTATGCCCTCTGTTCCTTTCTAGTGTATCCATTGAGAAAATTATCTCCCAGAAAGCTCTTGATTACCGGCCTCCTTGTCTTATCAGTACCAAGTATATTGAATGGATTATTTCAGTTTTCTTTACCTTTCATGCCAGCCTCAGAATTACAAGATTTAAGTATGGGTTGGGCTCCTTCAAGTGAATTAATCGAACAGGAAATCACCGCATTTACTGGCTCTTTATCCCATCAAATTACCCAGAACTCCCAAAATGCCCTATATTTAGAAACCTTTGTTTTTATGATTCTATTTCTTTGGAGAGCGGGAGGGTTAATGCTCGTGGGTATGGCACTGTACAAGTTGGGGATATTATCGGCTGTAAATTCGAGGTCATTTTACCTAAAAAATGCCTTTTATTCTTTAACCATTGGATTCCCTATCATCATTTACGGTATATACATGAATTTCACCATGAATTGGGATTTTCAATATTCCATGTTTAAGGGGAGCCAATTTAATTATTGGGGAAGTTTATTCATTGCCTACGGTTATGTCTCGCTAATCATGGTGTTTGCAAAATCCGAAAACTATTACACCATCAAAAAACATCTCGCAAGCATTGGACAAATGGCTCTGACCAATTATATTTTGCACTCGGTTATAGGGGCATTTATCTTTTTTGGCATTGGATTTGATCTGTTTGGAAAGATAGATCGAAGTCTTCAATTAATCATTGTGAGTGCCATCTGGGCATTTCAATACCTGGCTTCTGAAAAATGGCTCAACTACTATAAATTTGGTCCATTAGAATGGATATGGCGATCATTGACCTATGGTGAAAAACAACCTTTTCTACGATCCTAGCTTATCAGAACTAAAAGTTTCTATTCTCACCTCACCAATCCCTAATACTCACTACTACAATGCTCGCGAAATGTATCTAATACTTGCTGCATATCATCGGGCAACTCAGATTCAAAGCGTATTTTTTCCCGGGTTGATGGGTGCTCTATACCAAGCGTCTTCGCATGTAAGGCTTGACGCCCTAAATACGTTATAAGCCGATGAAAAAGCACCTTACGACTTCCTGTATTTGGTCCAAATCGCACTGATGCTCCCCCGTAGGTAATATCCCCAAAAATATGGTGGCCAATATGCCCCATGTGCACTCGGATTTGATGAGTACGCCCTGTTTCTAATCGAATTTCTACGAGTGAGAGATAATCGAAATATTCCAATACCTTATAATGAGTAATCGCATGCTTTCCCCTGCCAGCGGGCAGAACTGTCATAAGCTTTCGATCATTCTTAGAACGCCCAATATCCCCCTCTATGGTTCCCTCCTCGGGTGGATTACCCCATACTAAGGCCCAGTATGTTCTTTCCACATCCTTCTCTGCAAACTTAGCAGAAAGAGCCGCTAAGGTATGATCATTTTTTGCTACTACAAGTAAACCTGAGGTATCCTTATCGAGGCGGTGCACAATACCTGGGCGTAAATCGCCAGGGACATCCTCTCTGCCACCTAGTTCTTCAGTATGGTGCATTAGGCCATTAACCAAAGTGCCCGTCCAGTTACCATAGGCTGGATGCACCACCATTCCTGCAGCTTTGTTAACCACCAATAAATCAGCATCTTCATAAATAATATCAAGAGGCAATTCCTCTGCAACCGCTTCTGGCGGTGGCGCAATAGGTAATTCAATATAAATTTGATCCCCAGAAAGCATTTTATAGGATGCTTTTTCATGCTTTCCATTCACCCAAACATAGCCCTTTTTAATGGCTTCCTGCACTTTACTTCGAGTCGCATTTTCCACAAAAGAGGTTATGTATACGTCGAGCCGAATGGATTCATGCTGTCCAGGTGGAACTGTAAATTCGTATAGCGTAGTAGTTGGGCGTTCGCTCATGGAGTCCTAGCTGTCGTGATTAAACCTATAATATACCTAGAAAAAAGCTGGCAACTTAGCTGCCTCAAATTTTTTCTGAACACCTTCAAAAACAAAAGCTCAAAAAGTTTTTCGAATTTCTCTTTAAAAGATGAAAGGGATGTCGGATATTTAGACTCTACATAAAACACCTATATGATACACAGCCTATACATAAAAGATTTTGCATTAATTGACGAATTCGAAGTCGAATTCGGTCGGGGGCTGAACATACTCACTGGGCAGACTGGAGCAGGTAAATCCATCATTATTGGTGCATTAAATATGGTATTAGGAGAACGGGCCGATACCGAGGTCATTCGACAAGGCAGTACCAAGGCCATCGCCGAAGCTACCATTGCCCACAATAATGATCCTGCTTTACTTTCTGTGCTACAGGAACATGACATTGAACAGCACAGTCCAATTATACTCAGGCGCGAAATTCGGGAACACGGAAGTCGGGCATTTATTAATGATTCACCCGTTACCATTGGGGTGCTTAAATCCATTGGTGATTTATTGGTGGACTTACACGGGCAATACGATCATCAACTTCTGCTTAAAGAAGAACATCACTTAGGGGTACTGGATCAATTTGGCCATACTCAGCATCAGCTTTCCATGTATCGAACCGCCTATGATAAAATGAAAGAGCTTCGCCTAGAAAAGCGCCAGCTGCTTAAAAGGAAGCAAGAACTTCTTGAAAAAACCGAACTGTACCGGTTCCAACTTCAAGAATTAGAAAAAACCCGTCTGCAACCTGACGAAGAAGAACAAATTCAAGCAGAAATGCAACTACTAGACAATGCTGAAATCTTGGACCAAAAAGCTCAGTGGATCAGTGAGTTAGGCGAAAGTGACGATGTAGACGTTGCCGGTTTGTTGAATAAGTTGAAATTGACCCTAGAAGATCTTACTCGAATAGAACCAGAATTTGAGCAGTATTTAACCGAGATTAACGCCGCAAGAGTGAGCATTATCGAAACCATGAGTTTTGCTGAACAATACCGCAATCGTATTGAGTTTAATCCATCACGTCTTGAAGAATTACGCCAGCGTCAAGCAGAACTCAACCGGATTCAAAAAAAATATGGCCGTGATATACCCTCTCTTTTAGAATATGAGAGAACGATTGCCGAGGAGCTATCAGTTACTGAGAATTTTGATTTGGCCCTAGAACGCATAAACCAGTTAATTACCCAGCAAGAATATGTTTTGCAAGAGGCCGCGGTGGCTTTGCATAACCTAAGAAGAACTACTGGAGATCAATTAGGCCAATCCATCGAAATAGAATTGGCCCAATTGGGAATACCTCATGCACGATTACAGGTGCAAGTTAATTGGTTGTATGATACCAATGGCTGGTTTGTCCTACCCGAGCAGGAACATACCGATCTAGCACATACTGCGCGAATAGAGTGCACCGAATCCGGTGGGGATAATGTGGTTTTTTATTTAAGTACCAATAAAGGGGAATTGCCTAAAGCTTTGACCAAAATAGCTTCAGGTGGGGAAATAAGCCGCGTTATGTTAGCCCTTAAAAGTGTGCTGGCAAAAGAGCAACACCTCCCCGTTATGATTTTTGACGAAATCGATACCGGAATTAGTGGTGAAATTTCTGAAAAAGTAGGCCGAAGTATGCGCAAGTTATCCGAGCATTGTCAGATCATTGCCATTACTCACCAACCTCAAATTGCGAGTCAAGCGCACTTCCATTATAAAGTGCATAAATCCGAAAAAAATGATCGTACTGTGAGTACCATTCTACGGCTGGGCGATGAAGAACACATTCGAGAGGTGGCCAGCCTAATGAGTGGTGCACAAATAACCGAAGCTACACTACAGTCGGCTAAGGAGCTGGTAACCAATAATCGGCAAATTTAAGCACTTGCTAGATGCTTAAATAACCATTATTTAGAATTTAAAGTTTTTCTAAACAAATTATATACTCACTTAAGATTACAAACCAATTCGCTGTGCTATAAGTGTGGCAGGATGTAAAGCACCCATGCCTACTCCATCCTTAATTTGATGTCTGCAAGAGAAACCAGGGGCACAAATAAGTGTTTCTGCCTCTAAATTCCCAAGCCGAGGAAACAGGCGTTGCCAGCCAATTTCCATAGAAAGCTCATAGGTATCCTTATCGTAACCGAAACTGCCTGCCATACCGCAACAGCCTGTATCCATATCTTCTACATCATAACCTGCAAGTTCAAGAGCATGGATAGTTGCAGTATTCCCAATTAGAGCTTTTGTGTGACAGTGACCGTGCAATACTACCTTTGGAGCTTGAGATACTGGATTCAACCTTGCGGTAGGGAAACGGTTTTTATGCAACATTATAAATTCTTCGAAAGTAAAGGTATTTGATGCCAAAACTTTAGCCTTATCCAATAAATCATCGTCAACTAAATCTAAATATTCATCACGAATTGTAAGAATTTCAGAAGGCTCTAATCCAATAATTGGATAATTTTTTTTTGCGAGAGGTGCCAACCCTTCCACCACACTGACTGCCGTTGTTAGCGCCTTATCTAACATCCCTTGAGAGATAAAAGTACGACCTAATTCCTGTATACTTGGAATTATTACCTCAAATCCCATTGATTGGAGTACCCATATGGCATGCTTACCTACCTTTGATTCATGATAATCCGTATATAGGTCTGCCAGTAAAAGAACTTTAAAATTAGTCCTTGGTGATGGGTTCCTCCTAGACCAATCTATAAACCGTATAGAGTTAAATAGTGGTAGATCTCGTAAAGGTGATACCCCGAAAAACTGCTTCAGTATTTGTTTTCCTAATGAAGATTTCGTTAAAATATTTGTTAAGCCTGAAAATTTAGATGCAAGAGGGTACAGTTTAGCCGGTTCCCCAAAAAACTCTTCTTTTCTACTGATTCCGTATTTCTGATGGTAGCCGTGAATAAATTCTGCTTTCATTTTGGCCATATCTACATTAGCTGGGCATTCACTCTTGCATGCTTTGCAACTTAAACAAAGTGACAGAGCTTCTTTTAAATCTTCGGATTCAAAACCTTCATGTTCATCACCTGAAAAAACTTGCCGAAATACATTTGCTCGACCTCTTGTAGAATCTTTTTCATCTTTTGTTGCCATGTAGGATGGGCACATACTCCCACCGCTTTCGGCTAATTTCCTACAAACACCAGCACCATTACAGAGTTCTATTGAATCATTAAATCCACCTAGCTTACGCCACTTAAATACCGTTGGTACTGCTAGTGACTTGTAATCAGGAGAATAACGTAAATTTTTTTCCATAGGATTTGGGTGCACAATCTTACCAGGATTAAAAACACCCATTGGATCCCAAATATCTTTAACTTTCACTAATAAAGAAACGATATTAGATCCTAATACCTGCTCAATGAAAGGGGCACGAGCTCGACCATCACCATGCTCTCCAGAAAGTGAACCCTTATATTTTTGAACAGTTTCGGCGAACTCCTGTGCCATCTGTTTCATTTTTGTCACACCTTCTATACTAGTCGTATCAATTATTGGTCGAAAGTGTAACTCACCTACCGATGCATGAGCATAAAAGACACAATGTGTATCATGCCTATTAAGAATTGCTTGTACATCTTGTAGATAGTTAGGTAAATCTGTTACTCTTACAGCAGTATCCTCACAAAATGCTGGTGTTCTAGAATCCTTTCCCAAACCCATAAGTAATCCTAAACCTGCTTTTCTTAGATCCCAAACTTGTTGCATCTCATCTGTTTCTGATAATTCAACACAGGCATAGGTTAAACCCAATTTTTCTAACTCTGCCATTAAATCTTTTGATTTTTTAAACATTTTAACCCGGTTATCACCTTCAAACTGAATTATCAAAATACATTTTGGATCTTGGCGTAAAAAAAATCGATTTTTTTGGTGCTCAATATTTTCTTTGGTAGCATCAAGTATTATGTCGTCAATCAATTCAACAGCTACCGGATTTTTTTCAGTAGCGATAATAGTTGCGTTCATTGCATCGTCAATACTTCTGAAGTGAGGTATAATCATACATTTATATGGCTGAATTTCTTCTAGATTTAACTTAGCAGAAACAGTCATTGCTAGGGTTCCCTCACTACCGGCCAGTAACTCACAAAGATTGAAAGGTCTACCACCCTCACTGATTGGGCTCATCTCACATAATGCATCAAGGGCATAACCTGTATTACGCCGTTTGATATCTTTATGTGGATAATGAGATAATATTTCATTTTTATTCTCTTGAAGTAATTCAACAATTTCTCTGTAAATATGTCCTTCCAAATTTGGAAGACCCATTTTAGTTTCTAATTCATCATCACTTAATGGTTTGGCAAGCATTTTTGAACCATCGCTTAATACCACCTCCATTTCTAAAATATGATTACGAGTACTTCCATATTTATAAGAGTATAAGCCCGCTGCATTATTACCTATCATACCACCAATCATACAATGCGAAGTAGTTGATGTATCTGGTCCGAAAATTAAATTATTTAAAGCAACTTCTCGATTCAACTTATCCCGAATAACACCAGGTTGTACCTTAACCCAGGCTTCTTCTACATTCAACTCCATAATCCTATTCATATTTTTGGAAACATCCATAATTAAGCCTGAACCAGTGGCCTGCCCTGCCAAAGATGTTCCAGCGCTACGAGCTGTAATACTCCATTTTTCTTTCGCAGCCTGCCTTACTAAAAAGGCGATGTCTTCACCTGACTCTGGAAATGCCACTCCTTTAGGCATCTCCTCATACATAGAGGCATCCTGAGCGTATAAGCGTCTTGATAGAGTATCAGATTTTATGCTTATGTTAGTAGACATCCGATTATTCTAATTTTATGTGTTAAAAATTTACTTTTTATTTTAAGTATCTATCTATAAGTCAAAATCACTTTCGCATTTGCGCACCAATTCATCTCCCAACGATAAACAAGCGGTAGCAGCTGGGCTTGGAGCATTGAGCACATGAATCTGGCGTTCTGCTCGTTCAAAATAAAAATCGTCCAAAATTTCTCCGTCAGGTTGCAGAGCCATCGCTCGGACTCCAGCGGGTGAGTCTTGCAAGTGATGACTCCTCACCTCAGGAATTAAGGTTTGTAGTCCTCTAACGAAGGCTTCTTTTGAAAACGAACGCTTATATTCGTCGAGTCCCATACGCCAATGTTTGGTAGCCATTTTCCAAAATCCCGGAAAGGTCAAGGACTCTAGTGACTCTTTAAAGTCAAAGGCAAACTTTTCGTAGCCTTCTCGTTTAAATACAAAAACGGCATTAGGTCCGCATTCAATCCCTCCTAAAGCCATTCGGGTGAAATGAACCCCCAGAAATGGAAATTCCGGGTTTGGTAGCGGATAAATGAGATGCTTTACTAAGTATTCGGTCTCTGGTTTGAGTTCGTAATATTCCCCTTTAAATGGGACTATTTTCACCGGCGAATTCAATCCCGCGGACTTGGCCACATGATCGCAGTACAGGCCGGCACAATTGATCAGATAACGTCCCTTGTAGGTACTGTTTCCCGCTTGAACAAGTACTTCACTAGAGCGTTCACGTATAGCATGCACCCTCGCGCCAAATTGAACGAAACCCCTGCCATCCGCCTCAATAATATCCATCATATGGTCACACATTCCCACATAATCCACAATACCCGAGCAGGGAACGTGTATCGCTTTCACACCTTTGACATGTGGTTCAATTTCTGCAAGTTCGGAGGGATCGATCATCCCAATACCTTCAATTTGGTTTTGTATTCCTCGCTCGTAAATCCCATCCAAGCGGGTTAGTTCTTCCTCTTTGGTCGCCACAATCACTTTGCCACAAACCTCCATGGCAACCTCGTGTTCGTTACAAAAATCGACGAGTTGTAACCGGCCATCTCGACAGTTTTTGGCTTTGTAACTACCTGGCTTATAATAAATACCAGAGTGAATGACTCCAGAGTTTTTTCCTGTCTGATGTGCGCCCACCCACACCTCTTTTTCAAGGACTAAAATGGTGGCATCTGAAAACTTTTTGTGCAATTTGTACGCGGTAGCTAACCCCACAATACCGGCCCCTACAATAATAAAATCGTAGGTTTTCTGGGTAGAGTTGAACGGACTTTTCGGGCTTTCATCCGCCATCGAACTGCTAGCTGATGATAAATGTTGCATACAGGAAGATAAGAGGCTCTGAGAAAATTCACACGATAATGTGTAAAGGAACTTTTATCAGAATGAAATCGTATCTTTACTCGTTATTAAATTTATAACATGGCTTGATCTAAACTTGTATTTATCAACCCGAAAGGAAAGTATTCTCAATGACCACTAAACTTCCAAGAATTGGCTTATCGCGTATTGGCTTATTAAGTGTTGTAATGTTGTTTGGTGCATTTGCATGGAGCGGATGCTCGAAATCGAATTCCGAAACAGATGCAAGCAACATCAACCGGCACGGTCTTAACGAAGACCAGTTACGCATTCAAGGCGTATTACAGCGTGCTACCTTTGATGATTTGGACGGAAATATCGTTCAAATTGCCGATTATGAAGGACAAATTTTGCTCATCGATTTTTGGGAAACCTGGTGTTCGCCTTGTTTAATGGTGTTCCCGGCGATGGATTCCTTACGTGGCGAATACGGCGATCGTTTCGAAGTATTGGCTGTGAATACCATTTTAGCGGATAACCCTGAAGATGTGGCGCTATTTGCAGCTGAGAATCATTACGATTTTAACTGGCTGGTCGACATAAATAGGGTCGGAGAACAAGTCATCTCCATGGGCATTCCTTTCAAAGTGTTTATTGACACTGCCGGCTATGTAATTACAACCGAATTAGGCTCGCGCGGTACCCAAGGCGACTACGAAAAAACTAAAGCTATTTTAGAAGAATATTTACCTTAAATACAATTAAAATATGTCTCAAGAAACAATAGATTCATCTACTAAGTCCATTAAAGAAACAGCCAAAGCAGATTTACCAAGTACCAAACCTGCGTACAAAGTAGCCAATATTACTCAAGCGGCGTACGGGCGTAAAGAAATTGAACTAGCCGAAGCTGAAATGCCTGGTTTAATGGCCATTCGTGAAGAGTACAAGAGTGAGCAACCTCTGAAAGGTGCACGGATTGCAGGTTGTTTGCACATGACTATTCAAACCGCTGTGCTCATCGAAACCTTAATTGATCTTGGTGCAGATGTAACCTGGAGCTCATGCAACATTTATTCAACCCAAGATCATGCTGCGGCTGCGATTGCTGCTGCGGGTATCCCGGTATATGCATGGAAAGGCATGAACGAGGAAGAATTTGATTGGTGTATTGAGCAGACCTTGTATTTCCCAGATGGTCATCCTTTGAACATGATTTTAGACGATGGTGGCGATCTTACCAACATGGTACTGGATCGTTATCCAGAGTTGGCCGATGGTATTAATGGTATTTCTGAAGAAACAACCACCGGCGTACTACGACTCATTGAACGCGAACGAAAAGGTACCTTACCTCTTCCAGCAATTAACGTGAATGACTCGGTAACCAAATCTAAATTTGACAACAAATATGGTTGCCAAGAATCAGCCGTAGACGCGATTCGTCGTGCAACCGATGTTATGATGGCCGGTAAAATAGCCGTTGTAGCAGGTTACGGCGATGTGGGTAAAGGAACTGCAGCTTCTCTTCGTGGGGCCGGTGCTCGAGTCATCGTCACCGAAATTGATCCTATTTGTGCACTTCAAGCAGCTATGGATGGCTTTGAAGTGAAGCGCATGGAAGAAGCAGCCGCCCGAGCTGACATTATTGTTACTGCAACAGGGAATAAGGACATAGTAACTGGATCGCATTTTGAGTCTATGAAAGACAAAGCTATAGTAGGTAACATTGGGCATTTCGATAATGAAATAGATGTAGCTTGGTTAAAAGCACATACCACCGAAAATAATATTAAGCCTCAGGTTGATTTGTACACCCTCGAAAGTGGAAAACAAGTTATTCTACTTTCACAAGGTCGGTTAATGAATCTTGGAAACGCAACAGGACACCCATCCTTTGTGATGAGTAATTCTTTTGCTAACCAAACTCTGGCACAAATTGCTCTATGGAACCGTCCAGAAGAATTCGAAACAGGAAAAGTGCACACGCTTCCGAAGTCATTGGATGAAAAAGTGGCTCGATTACATTTATCCAAAATCGGTGCTGATTTAGAGGAATTAACCGAGGAACAAGCAGCGTACATTGGTGTTCCGATAACCGGGCCATATAAGTCTGACGAATACCGATATTAAAAATGAACTAATCTTCTCTGGATAATGCATTTTCGCCCCCTTTTATTGGTTTTCTTGTTGTTTTTCAGCATACAATGCCAAAACAAAACTGGGATTGAACATGCCTCTAACTCTGCATTTTTAGAGTTAAACTTAGAGGAAAGTACCATTGATCGGTTACATCAAGACTACCTTGCTGGGGAATATACGGTAACTCAGGTTGTGCAAGCCTATATTGGACGGATTCAGGCGATTGACAGAGATCCAAAAGGTCCATCATTGAATTCGGTTATAACCATAAATCCCGAAGCCTTAGCAATTGCTGCAAACCTAGATGCTATATTAGACAAAGCTGGAATAGAATCTCTATCCCCTCTATTCGGTGTTCCAGTGTTGGTAAAAGATAATATTGACACTAGAGAAGGTATGCCGAGCACTGCGGGTGCTCGGGCTATGGCCGAGTCCAGACCTTACCGCGATGCATTCATCGTTCAACAATTACGTGATGCGGGAGCGGTTATTTTAGGCAAAACAAATCTTAGTGAATGGGCCAATTTTCATTCCAGTTTTTCCTCAAGTGGCTGGAGTGGGCTAGGAGGCCAAACCAAAAATCCCTATGACCAAACCCGTAGTCCTTGTGGTTCAAGTTCTGGGTCAGGAGTAGCCGCATCGGCTAATCTAGCGATGTTCACCATTGGTACGGAGACCAACGGCTCAATAACCTGTCCTGCAAATGCCAATGGTTTGGTTGGACTAAAGCCTACAGTTGGACTATTAAGTCGCAGCGGAATTATTCCCATTTCCTTTACACAAGATACTCCTGGACCTATGACAAGAACTGTCAGGGATGCAGCTATTGCTTTAACCGCTATGGTTGGTGTCGATTCGGCTGACCAAAAAACGTTGGCAAGCTCAGAATATCTCGGTACGGATTATCTTGCACATTTAGACCCTAACTTTTTAGAAGGGGCAAGAATTGGAGTCTATAATGGACCAAGAGGGCGACACTTCCGTGTAGACACTTTGTTTAATGAGCGCTTAAGAGAGTTAGAAAATGCGGGTGTTACTCTCATAGAGTTAGATCAAATCTCCACAGAAAATCCTGGTGGTAATTCCTATCAGGTTATGCTCTATGAATTCAAGGACGGACTCAATTCCTATTTTCGCTCACTGGGGGACAGCGCTCCTGTCAAAAGTCTTGAAGACTTAATTAACAAAACGCTAAACGATCCGATTGAAATGAGGTATTTCGACCATAATTTATTGATGAGCGCTCAAGCTAAAGGTTCACTAGCGGAACCAGCTTATGAGCAAGAAGTCAACGAATTATTTCGCAAAACTCGCACTGAAGGTATAGACCGGGTCATGAATTTGCATGAACTAAACGCAATTATATCCATAACTGGAGGACCTGCTTGGAAAATAGATTTGGTCAATGGCGACAACTTTGGCTTATCTTCGAGCTCACCAGCCGCCCGTTCTGGCTACCCGAATATTACCGTTCCCATGGGGACAATAGAAGGACTTCCAGTTGGTATATCTTTTTTTGGCCGTGCTTGGGATGAGGCTAAATTACTCGGGTATGCCTACTCATTTGAACAAATAACGCAGGCGCGAACCGCTCCACTATCAGAATAAGCCATCTTGATGATAGGTTTACCAACCCTTTCACAGGCTTCATGATCTAGTCTCTCCGGCGCTTACCACCTCCAGAACCACCTTTTCTGTGTCCTCCACCTAGACGACCACCGCCACCTCTAGAACGACCTCCGCGGCCACCTCCGCCACCTGATCGGCCACGGCCGCCTCTACCATCTTGGCGACCACCTCGACCACCTCGGCCATCCCGACTACCACCATCTCCTTTGGCATTTACATCGGACGCACCCGCGTAATGTTCGAGCATATTATGAAACTCTAGGCTTAAAAAGCGTTCAATAATCTGCTCTTTAGATAGATCTTTAAGTACCTCAAGCGCAGCCGGTAAAAATGGTTGAATTCTTTCTGGGTTTACCGCTTCTTTTTTCACTCGCTCTAACCCATGTAGAAGACGCCGAGAACAAATCTCTTCACCAGTTGGAACTTCCGATTTAACAAAAGGTTGTGATGCCATGTTCTCCAAGCGCCGAATTCGGCTTTGTTCTCTTGGACTTACGATACTCATACAAATCCCTTTGTTACCCGCTCGTCCAGTTCGTCCACTTCGGTGAATATATACCTCTAAGTCATCCGGTAAATTGTAGTTCACAATGTGCGAGAGATTATTTACATCCAATCCACGTGCGGCAACATCGGTCGCAACTAGAATCTTGAGATTTTTACTTCGAAAGCGGTTCATCACCTGATCACGCTGATTCTGCGATAAATCTCCGTTCAATACATCCACATCGTACCCATCTCGACTCAACCATTTTGAAATATCCATGGTCTCGCTACGTGTGCGGCAAAAAATAATTCCATACATACTAGGGTGTATATCTACCAAGCGTTTTAGAGTCTCGAAGCGATGACTCACTTTGACCACATAATATTGGTGCTCAACATCTTTAGAACCCGAATTTCGCTCCCCCACTTCTATTTCGGCGGGATTATTCATGTATTTTTTTGCCATCCTTGACATCTGCTTAGGCATGGTTGCCGAAAATAACAAGGTCTGTTTTTCAGACGGGGTATCCGCTAAAATCGCATCCAAGTCTTCTTGGAAGCCCATATTCAGCATTTCGTCCGCCTCGTCAAGTACTAAAGTCTGGATAGCCTCTACCCGTAATTTCTTTCGTCGGATTAAGTCCAACATTCGACCAGGTGTCCCAACAACCACCTGACAGCCGTTTTCCAAGGCTTTAATTTGAGTCCTTATTTCAGACCCACCATACACAGCCACGGACTTTACTCCTTTTAACTTTTTGGCATAGGCTTTAATATCTTTAGCAATCTGAATAGCCAATTCTCTGGTAGGTGAAAGCACGATAGCTTGCACTCTTTTATTATCTGGGTCAATTTTGTGAAGTAAAGGCAGACCAAAAGCCCCTGTTTTACCGGTACCGGTTTGAGCTAGAGCCACTAAATCCTGTTTCGAATTTAAAATGGTAGGTATAGCTAATTCTTGAACTTTAGTTGGCTCCGTAAAACCTAGATGTTCTACGCCCTCAAGCAGTTCTTGCTTAAGGCCCAACTCTAAAAATGAAGACATGTATAAATAATTGATTTAAAAGTAAGATGTTGCCAGCAAAGAGAGGAATGTGGTTGCGGCATCATCTCAACTCGGGCTTCATGCAGCTATTGTAATAGCGTAAAAAAATACGGATTATTTACCAATACATTACTATTTGTTTAAGGCCTAATACGAGCCTATACCATGTATTTCTCACCTCGTACTACATTCACCTTTTGGGTGTAGGCGACCACAGCATAATTCTCAAAATATTCATTACTGATTTGCTGGATAATTTTAGTGGCCATATCATGATTAGCGATGACTTCGATTTTCACGTTTTTACCTTCCCAGTCACTGGCTCGAATTCCTCTTGAACCCTCCCCTGTCGTATCAGAAAGGGTGTATCCTGACACTCCAGTCTCTTTGAGATGATCTATAATTTCATCTCGTAATAAGCGTTCTGTTATTATGGTAACCAGTGTAAGTTCTCTTAACTCCATTTTATGCTCCCATCCATGTTGCAATTAAATAGTAAACAGGAATACCAATGGTAATATTAAAGGGAAAGGTAATTCCTAAGGATGCTGTAAGATAATAGCTTGGATTGGCTTTCGGAAGAGCTATTCTAACCGCTGCCGGAGCGGCGATGTAAGATCCACTAGACACCATGGCTGCCAATACGGTTGCCCCAGCTACGCTTAAGCCAACCATAAGACCCAACCATATAGCCAATAGACCATGTAATATGGGCATTAAGATTCCAAAACCGAGTAAGAATACCCCCACTTTTTTCAAATCACTAAGTCGGCGAGCAGTAACCATCCCTAATTCCAGTAAAAAAAGCACTAAAGCCCCCTGAAAACCACTCACAAAAAAGGGCTGAACCGATTCAAACTTGACCGGACCGGCTACAAAACCTATTACTAATCCACCCAACAACAGAATAATAGAACTTCCAGTAACCACTTCATGCAAGGCTTTTTTAAACGACCCATTCCCTCCATTAGATAGTTGAGGGATGAGCAATGCGACAATAATCCCTGGGACTTCCAGCAGCGCAACCAGGGTGGACATAAAACCTTCTGGGCTGTAACCCAAACTCTCTACATAACTGATAGCAGCGATAAAGGTAACCGCAGAAACAGAGCCGTAGTGAGCAGCAATGGCTGAAGAGTTAATCATATCCATCCGTCCCAAATAACGAAGTATGATGTATGCGATAAGTGGGGTTAATACACCAAGCAAAAGCGTGATAGAAGCTGGGCCTATAAATGCATCCAGTGAGGTTTTACTCAGTTCTACCCCGCCTTTTAAACCGATGGCCAACAATAAATAAATAGATAATCCCTGATACAGTGGTTTGGGAATTTCGAGATCACTTTTTAATAATTTGGCAACAATACCAAGGGCAAAGGCCAATACGACAGGAGAGGCAAAATTAGAAAGTAGGGATTCCATAATTAGATGTAATTAACTCTGTTTGTTGAATGTAGGTGTAAAAGGTTTTAGCGAGGGGACTTAAACTCTTGCCTCGTAAATGAACCAGCTTCCAGGTACTCTTCAATGGAAATCCTTCCACATCAAGTACACCTATTTGGTCGTGAATTTTTTCTAAGCGCAAACTAAACTCCGAAACCAACGATATACCAATTCCGGCCATTATCGCATGCTTTACTCCTTCATTGGTGCTCAGCTCCATTACTGGATCAATGCGCATATCCTCTTTCTCAAAAAGCTCTTCCATAACCATGCGAGTGCCGGAACCTTTCTCTCGCAGCACCAATGCTTCATCCTTTAAATGTGCCGCCTTGAGTTGTTTTCCTAGTTTTGGATGATCTTTTGCTGCAGCAAAAACCAATGGATTGTCCATTAAGTCGGTATAATCTAGCGCTAAATCGGTTGGAAGTTGCGAAAAAACAGCGAAGTCACAACTGTTCTGTCGAAGTGCACTTATTACCTCGGCACGGTTCGACACTTTTAGAGAAATGGAGATATTGGCGTGCTGCTTCTGAAAAGCACCCAATATATACGGCATTACATATTTAGCTGTGGATACTGCCGCAATACGTAAAGAGCCTTTTATAGCACCTCGTAATTGTGATAAACTCATTTCAGCATTTTCGAGGCTTTGCTGAACAGAAATCTGCGCTTGGTATAATTCCCTGCCCGCCTCGGTCAAATATAACTGCTTCCCGATCACTTCGAACAGCTCTATTCCGAAATGATCTTGCAATTTCTTGACTTGAATAGAAACAGCTGGCTGAGACATTTGAAGCCTCTCAGCTGCTTTAGTCATGCTTTTTTCTTGAGCAACGGCCGCAAAGATATGCAGTTGGTGCAGGGTATAAGACATATACTGATGTTTATTTATCAGTACAAATATATAAATTTTTATTTATATATAGAAAAGCATTTTACTCTCGGTATTTTCCGCCCTAAAGCTTGCCCTAAAAACACTCAAATGATCCTGAAAAATACTTAAACCGATATTCTACCGGCTACTTTTTCTCTAGAGGTTCCTAATTTTTCCCTAACCTTAGTCGCTACTTGCTCCCCTAAAAGTCGAATGGCACTTGATAACTGTTCGTGGGACAAGTGAGCCACATTCATATGCAAACGAAACTCTGTTAATCCCCCCAAGGCTCTGGAATGGCGAACAATTTTATCCGCAACTTCCTCCGGGTTACCCACGACTAAAGCCCCCATTTCATCGGCCTGCGACTCATAACTTTGCCGGGTAACCGCGCCACCCCATCCTCGCTCTTTCCCGATCTGGGTAAAGGTTTTCGCATAACCTGGAAAAAACTGCTCATGAGCCGACTGCGAATCCTCGGCAATAAAGCCTAGGGAGTGAACGGCTACTTTTAATTTTTCTCTAGGTTGTCCAGCTTCAATCCCTGCACGGTAATACATATCTATTAACGGTTTAAATCGGTGCGTTTTTCCGCCTATAATGGCCACCATCAATGGAAGTCCAAGCCGGCCTGCTCGCGCAAAAGAAGCTGGGGTTCCACCTACGCCTAGATAAATAGGCACCTCGGGTTGATACGGCCGCGGATAAACTCCTTGGCCGGTAAGCGCTGATCGAAACCTTCCTTCCCAATTCACTTTTTCCTCTGATCTAAGCTTGAGTAAAAGTTCGAGCTTCTCCTCAAAAATATCATCATAATCCTGAAAGTTAAGACCAAATAATGGAAAGGCTTCCGAAAAAGAACCTCGGCCTGCTACCAATCCAGCTCTTCCTTTAGAGATAATATCGAGAGTAGCTAACTGTTGAAAAACTCGAACAGGATCTTGAGCACTTAACACGGTGACCGCGCTAAGCAACTGAATTTTAGATGTTCGCGCCGCGGCGGCGGCTAAAACGGTTAAAGGTGAGGAGTCTAAGTATTCGGAACGGTGATGTTCACCAAGCCCAAAAACCTCTAAACCAACCTCCTCCATGAGTTCGATTCGAGTAAGAAGGTTTTCAATAGTTTCGGCACGCTGTTTGGGGGTACTAGGCTCACCGTGCTGTCCTTGCACAGCGGCAAAAGAATCAATTCCAAGTTTCATAGTGGGATATAAAAGTTAATGCAGGTCTTTCTTGATGAGTAGTATTTATTAAATATAATAATACACAAAAATAGTTTAATATTAAATCATTAATTCTGTCCCCATCAACCTGTCGGGATACACTGAAAGTATACATACTAGTATGTCTAGTGGGTTAAGATGTGATTTTTTTATAGTTTAATTTGTTTGCAAACATACCAACTGAAACCACAACATATCCAAACCCCGCCAACTTAACTAAATGTATCCCTATGACTAAATCCTTTATAATCACTCTAATTTGTTCCTTTTGTTTACTTTTTTGCACCCAATCTAATCAACAGGTACCCCTAGAATATGAGGTAAGTTCCGCAGTTAAGTGGACGATGACTAGCGCAGAATACCAGATTATTACAGAACATCTGTATCGAACAGCTACCCGAAGCATAGCCGCTATTGAAGTTCCTAAAGAGCCTTGGGTAGTAGCGATGGATGTAGATGAAACTTTGTTAAACAATGTGGAATATAACCGCAGGCGTGATCTTTTGGGCTTGGGATATTCATCAGAAAGTTGGGCTGATTGGGTAAAAGAGGAATCCGCAACCCCCGTTCCTGGTTCGATTGAATTTGTTACAAAAGTACTCGAAAAAGGAGGTCTCATCGTACTCATCACCAACCGAGAGCGCGAACTAGACTCGAATACATGGAATAATTTAGTCGCATTGGGTTTTCCCGTAAGCCGTAACAATGCCTGTATAATGGGACGATCCCAAGCAGACCGTAACTCTGAAGGAACACAAGGGATGATCAATGACAAAGATCTTCGACGCAATCAAATCGCTACTGGTACGGCCAACTATTGCTGGAAAAATTACCCCGAGGCTCAAGAAATTTGGAACAAGCCTTTATCCATTATATTTGAAGTAGGAGACAACATTAAGGATTTTAGCCAAACCACCCAAGACAACGTTGATACCAAAGACTTCATGGAACGGATTTCAACCGATGTGTTGCTTCTGCCTAACGCGGTCTATGGTTCTTGGGAGTAAGTTGAGTAGGTGCTGGGATCGTTAGCAAGCCAATATAAGAAGCTACCTAATCCTGCTCGTAACCCGTCATCTCGA
Organism: Balneolaceae bacterium UBA1514; assembly: GCA_002323515.1. Lineage (GTDB taxonomy): Bacteria > Bacteroidota > Rhodothermia > Balneolales > Balneolaceae > UBA1275. The sequence continues at coordinate 118,709 of DCQQ01000002.1, forward strand.
TGTACCCATTCCCGTCGATGACCACATCCCTGAATTTCCCGGAGACTTGCAAAGCTCCCTCATAATACTGCACCGATACCGTCATCTCTTGATCATCGAACACAGTGGTTACGTCCATCTCTAGCTCTTCCGAGGGAATAGCGAGGGTCCACTGCACGGGATAACGCGCCCCAGTATGAGGGCTAGTCCAATACTGTACCACCTCCAAACGCACTTCGCCTTGGTCTAAATCTCTCTTCTGACCATTAGGGGCAACCAAACTACCGGTGGTTTGAGGGGCTAACTCAGGATCGACATTTCGAATTTGATAGTACATGAGCTCGTATCCGTTAGACAACTGAATCGAAAACCAATCCCAACCCGTCTGCCCTGAATCCAAAGCCGAGGTACTCCACTCATGATCCATCCAACTCAGCCCTGAAACCACTAATGATTCGCCTTCCTTTTTCAAAAGCCCCTCGGTCTGCATACGCGTGAAAGAAATATAATAGGAGGCATTTCCATCCTCACCCCCTTTCTTGTCATACCCCTCTTCCCCTTGAAGCACCAGCGGTTTTTGTGGATTCAACACTACGTCCAAAGCTGTCCCGTCACTCATTTCGGCCTTAATCCTCACCGGGAAACGCACATTATTGGCCTTTGAATCCTTAACCCGAGTAATCTCCCAATCCTCCAACCAGATCCGATAGGGATCCACGCTCGCCCCCGCCAAACCAGCGGTACCTCGGCTGTATCGCTCGTCAAACTCATGATCCTTCTTCGACACATCGGAGATGGCAAAATGCGCTAAGTACAATTGGTTGGTACTCCACTCCGAATCACGAGCACCCTCCCCTTCCGCGTTCATTGTTACAGAATCCACACCTGAAGGCCTAAGTTGATTTCTAAAAATGGTGAACTGATAACCAAACTGCCTGCCCTCTTCGGTAAAAAGATTCCCGGTGTAATACCACCACTCGGTTTTAAAACCAGGGTGAGCCCCATGGTCCCCTGGAAATACAAATTCTCTAGGTGCAATTGCTTGGGTAAAGCCCTCGTTATCACCTCCACTCAACGCCTGAGCAGCAGAAATAGTAGCTTCAATTTCAGCTTCGGGTTCGGAAAAAAGAATCCAAGAAAGCGCAAGGCCTACCAGTATCGGAATCGTTATAATTTGCCAGAAGGATAGTTTCATTGTTCGATTATTTCAATTTCATAAAGATTATTCACTTCGCAATGCATCAGCTGGATTTGCCCTAGCCATTTTCCATGAGGGGTAGATTCCCGCCAACAAGGCCGCTCCGACAGCTAAGCCTAACGCTTGAATCAATAGCGAAGGGCTAACTATGAATTCCAGCGTCCAGCCGAAAGAGCGAAGATTAATTACATAGACCAAGACATAGGAAATAAGTAGCCCAAGTGGAATGGATAAGACCCCTGAAATCACACCCATAACCCCGGTTTGGGTGATAACATAGTTCCATAACTGCCCCGGAGTCATTCCATTGGCTCTGAGCACGGCATGTTCTCGGGCTCGCTCGAGTTGCAGCGCCATTAACGAACTTAAAATACCCACAAAAGCCACCACCACAGCTAACAATCTGAGCACCACGGTAACCGTAAACGTCCGGTCAAAAATTTCGATCGAAGCTTCGCGCAATCCTTTATTCGAACGGATAAAGACCTCTTGAACCCCCACAGCTTTATCCCGTAAACGATTGACCAGTACATCTACCTTAGTCTGATCATCGGCATACAAAGCCAAACCGGAAATGGCGCGGTTATCGAAATAACGGTCATACAAGCTACGATTCATGGTAATGGTCCCTATATCTGAGGCATAATCAAAGTAGATAGCCTGAATAGGAAAAGACTGCATACCCTTATCGGTCATGATTCCCAAACTATCTCCGATTCCAATCCCAAAACGATAGGCATACGCCTCAGAAATCATGATCACTTTTTCTTGGGCAAACTGCTCCCAATAGCCGTCCTGTATCTCCTTTGTTTGGTAGGATTCGCTCGCCTTGGCACCCAATGAGGTCGTCACTAGATTACTGCTGCCAAAGGTAGTCATCACATCTTCGCTGAAGACCGAGTGCACGCCAGCAATCCCCTCAGTTTCCTTGAAAATCTGAACTAATTCGGCTTGCAGTTGAGCATCGACTTTGCGGGCTACGGCGCTGGGGGGCTGCACATAAATATCGGCTTGGAGTTGAGATTCCAACCAAGATACAACAGTGACACGGAAGCTATCGACCATCACACCCACCCCAACCGAGGCAGCCACGGCAACAACGAGAGCAGCAACTGCTACTGAGGTTCGGCTAAGCTCAGTCACCACACCACGAACCGACATCTTACCAATCAACCCATTTAGAGCTCCTAAAATGGGACGTATAAGAGCGGATAAGCCCACTATAAGAGCTGGAATAAGTAATGAAAATCCTATAATCACAAACAATAATGAGCTGTATCCAGCGATGATTCCGCCATTAGGAAATAATAGAATACCCCCACCCGCTAGGCCAATAGCCAGCCCTGTTAGGGCAAGTGAAGGCAAGCGCTGAGCCAATCTAGATTCACTTGAAGAGCGACGTAGAACTGTGGAAACCTCTGTTTCTGCAGCCTCGCGAGCTGGCCAAAAAGCCGCCATTAAGGTCGCACCCAAGCCCAACGTGACCGCTTTAAGCACTGGAACTAATTCGATGGTCAATTCTTGGACGGATAGCACAAAATAGAGATCGTTGATGGACTGCGTAACCAGCCCAAGGAGAAATTGCGCCAAACCGATACCTGCCATTATCCCGAGTATGGTACCGATGAGACCAATGAGCACCGCTTCCTTTAATATCATGGAAAGTACTTCCGATTTTGTCACTCCTAAGGCGCGGAGACGACCAATGAGGGGTAGACGCTGAACCACCGAAAACGTCATGGTGTTATAAATCAGGAACATTCCCACCA
>DCQQ01000002.1:122053-131204 GCA_002323515.1 Balneolaceae bacterium UBA1514
GCGAGAGCCTGAGGAAACCAGGCGCGTACCCTCTGGTAAGCCAGCCGATAGTGACGCTAAAATAGCCTCTTCATTCTCATTTGGAATTATTAGATCAATTCTGGATAGCTGACCATCCATATCAAAAAGTTGCTGTGCGGTGTTAATATCTACCAGTAGCACGCTTTCTAGGGCTTGTTGGCTGCGCTTGTTGGCTGTTGCAACAGCACCTGCGATAAGCAGGTCAAATGGTCGCCCACCCACGGACACCTGGAGACTATCCCCGATATTTTTGGCCAAATCTGCCAGAACCTGATCACTTATAACCGCTGTTAGTTGTTCGGTTATAAACTTAGCTAAGTCAATACCGCCATCTTGGCTTGAAAAATCTCGAAATGGCCCCTCCGCAATTGGGTCCACGCCCATTATCTGAAAGGTGCGATCCAATCCTTGGACCCTGCCATAGCCATCGATAACAGGCGCGGAATTTCGATACCCAGCGGTCAGCCTTAGGTCCCTATATACCTGATCGCTCAATAAATCGCCCGACCCTTGAATTTGATGGGTAGCCTTTCCTGTTAGCGCTTCGGCCGATAAGGAAAAAGCGCGTTGGGCTGAGCTATTAGAAAGGTCTATGGAGATAACCATGGCCACGCCAAGAGCCACGCCTAAGATGGACAACAAAAAGTGCCAAGGGTGTTTTAATAGAAACCGAAGGCTAGACTGCCAAAGTAGGTCGTGGTGATACCTGGTCATTCGTTGGATGCCTTGGTCGGTTCAGTTTCGTTGGTAGCTTGGGCTGGTTCCGATGATTCGGTAGCATCCAAGGATGTATTCATGGTGTGCAGACTTCCTTCACGAAGCTCTAATACCTGATCAGCAATTTGGCCCATTTCTCGGTCATGTGTTGCAATAATCATGGTTCGGCCATTCTCCCGAACCAAATCACTAAGCATTTTCAGCACCATGCTGCCAGTTTTATAATCTAGGTTACCTGTGGGCTCATCGGCTAAAATAAACTTTGGCTCATGAGCCAAAGCTCTTGCGATGGCCACTCGCTGCTGCTCACCCCCCGAAAGCCGATCAGGATAGCTCCCTCCCCTTTCACCTAGGCCCACTTGATCCAAAAAAAACTGCGCTTTCTGCTCACTTTCAGCTGGATCATCCCCTTTCAATGACAACGGTAGTACAACATTCTCAGAAGCGGTGAGCGTAGAAATAAGATTAAACGACTGAAATATAAACCCAATGTTGTTTCGCCGATATTTCGTGCGATCCTTCTCATTCATCTTCGAAATATCCGTGCCATCAATAATCACTTGTCCTCTGTCGGGCTGATCGATCCCGCTTAGCAAATTCAACATCGTACTTTTCCCAGAACCAGAACGCCCCAAAAGCACATACATTTGACCTTCTGCCACTGAAAGATCTAGCTCATTAAGTACCAATCGCCTTTTACTACCCTCTTGATAACTCTTTGTAAGCTGTTTCAACTGGATGATTGGTTTGTTGCTCATGTACAGGGGCTTGGAATCTTAGTTATCGGACTTACTAGATCAGCATTCCGTTAGACTAATTCAAACTAAGCTCCATTGGTATTGGTTCCCAATTTTTTGAGGATTTTGGGTGATTTACTTAAAAAGAATTATGGCTACAAGCACTGACAGTCAATACTTTATCGAACTAGCATAGAATCTAGCTCAGAAATGCTCCAAAAAGCTCCCTCTTTTATGACTGCATGTATCTGTTGAGTGAAAGAAATATTCTGTAGAGGGTTTCCTTTTAGCAATACTAGATCAGCATGATACCCGACTTTTACTCGGCCTTTTTCTCCTTCTACTCCTAAAAATGTTGCTGGGTTTATGGTCGCAGTCTGTAACGCTTGTTCATTTGAAAACCCACTTTCCACAAGTAACTCAAGCTCTTTATGCAAGCTTTGCCCCGGTATCAAATAGCCAATTGGAGTGTCGGTGCCCGCCATAAACGGAACATTGTTGGTGTGTAAGTATTGCACCATTTTTTTCATCCATCGGCTATAAACGGCAATATCCGCATTAGAGTCAATAGCTATGCTGAGCATTGGCTCAATCGCTGCGCGCCACTGTTCTGCAAGTTTCGTTGGGAGTTTTATAAGTTGAGACATCTGGCCCTCTTGCAGAAATTCTCGTGTTGCGAAATTAGTATATAAAGCTAACGTAGGTGTTTGCCACACGGAGTTTTGCGCCAATAACTCAGCCGCCTGACTCAATAGCGTACTGTCAATCATTTGAATGGCATTCATTCGTTGTTTAGCATGTAATGATGAACGCAATTCAGCACCACTGAGACTGTCTGGATTTTCGAGAATAGACAAACGTTCTTTTAATAATTCTCTGGAATTGGTGGCTATCGACATTTCAATATTTCGAAGATGTTCCATCCCATTTAATCCTGCCTCGACTGCAGAAAATAAATCCATGCTCAATGGAATATGCCCTGTCACCAAAAGTCCTTCTTCACTAGCCAAACGCATGAGCTCCAGATATTGTGCCTCACTTAACATCTCATATGCTTTTAAGAAGTCCACCTGATTATCTATTAATAGCTGAGTGTTAGATTGTATAGATGTTGGCGAATTATTCTCGACGGACAATAAAGGATAGCTCGGCGAAGAGTCATTGTACACATTAGGTGTACCATCAATTAATGGCCCTGCTATATACACATTTGGTGCCTTCGTAGGTTGTTCTAGCGCTCGATTCCTAACTTCGGTTACCAACCCTAAGGGACCGCCTGTATCACGAACACTTGTCACTCCATGAGCCAAAAATAAGGCGTTCATAGCGGGTCGCATATTATCGTCAAAAGCATAATGAACGTGAGCATCCCATAAACCAGGTATTAGATAAAGACCTTCGCCATCAATACTACGCATACTGAAGACTTTATCAGCTTCCTCATAATTGGTAATCTCGATTATCCTACCTTGCTTTATTAATACATTCTTCGAGGGTTGTGCACCTTCAATTGGATCCACAATGGTTACATTAGTTATCCAATAAGTTTCCTCCGATGAAGTCATTACTGGTTGACATGTGAGTAGAAGTGTGCAAATAATTGCAATATGTACACTTGATGGTATTTTTAACCATTGGATAGATATTATCATTGTTTTCACCTGAGTCTGAATATTTGTAAGTATTAATAAGAGACACTTAGATTTAATATGCTCATCTTGTTCATCTTACGAAAATTGTAATATTATTTTTACGTTTTAGATAAGCACCCGTAGCTCAACTAGATAGAATACCTGATTACGAATTCTTTTCACCTATCTCTTTTTGCAGCAAAAATCACCTCATTTGATTAATTAGGGTCAAATTTTTTAATTATAATTCCCTGTATCCTAAATCTGATTCTATGCTTACACGACAACACCACTCTTTTCTAATATTTGCAACCATCATTTTACTTGGAATTCAATGTGATGAGCCAAATAGTCCTACCATTTTTAATATGAGCATAAGCATCAATCCTGACGGTGCGGGTACCGTGATTCCATCACAGGATTTGTCTCTTCCGGAAAATGAAACCATTCAGATTCTAGCCCAACCATCGAATCCATATGCATTCACAGGTTGGACCGGCTCCATTTCATCCAATGAAAATCCATTAAATGTTACTGTAACCGAAAATCTTAATCTAACTGCTAATTTTCTGATTAAGAACTATCCTTTAACGGTTTCTACGGTTGGAAGTGGGACTGTCATTGAAAGCATAATCACTTCAAAGACTGAATATGATCATGGTACCATTGTTCAACTTCAGGCAATTGCAGAAGATGGCTGGATATTTTCAGGATGGTCTGGTGCATACAGCAGCGATCAGGATATCATCGAAATTACAGTTGAATCAGAACTGACTATAACTGCTACCTTTGTAATTGATAAAGTTGAACCTGTACCAGTTACAAAAACAAATGACATGAAAATCTTTGTTCATTACATGCCTTGGTTCCAATCGGCTCCATATGATGGTTTTTGGGGTACCCATTGGACGATGAGTAATCGAAATCCTAACAATATCATTGATGGGCAGCGTGACATAGCGTCACATTTCTACCCCTTGATTGGTCCTTATTCAAGTAAAGATCCAGATGTTGCTGAATATCACTTGTTGCTCATGAAGTATGCTGGAATCGATGGTATATTTATCGACTGGTATGGAACATATGATGTAAATGATTATAGATTAAATCTTGAAGGTTCAGAAAATATTATTGATTTGATCGATGAAGTTGGACTTGAATTTGGCATTGTATATGAAGATCAGACGACAGCTAAAGTCGTGAATGCTGGTGAGGCATCTACAACGATCGAAGCTGCAACTAACGATTGGCAATACATTCAGAATAATTATTTCAGTAATCCAAATTATACCAAAGTTGATGGCAATCCATTAGCATTAGTTTGGACACCCATCGAAATTGAAAGTGGTTCCGCATGGTCACAAATTTTAGCAGATGTTAACCCAAATCTAATGCTGCTCGCATTATGGTATCAGGTTGGAGATTTAGGATCCAACGGAGACGGAGAATATGGTTGGGTGTATGGAGGTAATGGTAATCATTTGCAGGAAATCATCAATTTCTATAATAACCGACTGAATCGTTATGATTTAGGTATTGGGACAGCATATCCCGGATTCGTTGATTTCTATGAAGAAGGTGGACAAGGCGATGTTATTGGGTGGGAAATTCCGCACAATACACTTGAATTAACGCTTGATTTGGCTACTCAATACAATGTGGATTATCTACAATTAGTAACCTGGAATGACTTTGGAGAAGGAACCATAATTGAACCCACAGTAGAAACCGGGTATACATATCTTGAAAAGGTTCAAACATTTGCTGGGGTATCGCCTAATAGTGATTTTTTTGGTCATTTCGAAACAATATATGACTTGTACCAAGCACGTAAAGAATACGCCGACAATGAAAATATTCAGGAACAATTAGATCTAGCGTTCAATTATTTAGTAATTCTGCAACCAACAGATGCACGAAATATTCTTCAGAATTTGAACAAGTAACTAAGATCTTTTATTTAATCTGAGGTTCCCAAAATCCTACGTACTTCATTAATTAGTAATGGAATTGCTGGTTCAACCATGCCATGGCCATACCCATCTAATTCCATTATTCTAGTATCTGAATGCCCAATTACTTTCATCATGCGCATCATATAAGCGTTTTCTTCATATCGCCCGAGCAACTCTAGCTCTCTATCACCAGTAATTAAAAGTAATGGTGGGGCATCAGCACGAACGTGAAATAAAGGAGCATACTGATCAATAACCGCTTGTTCTCCTGGGATTCCACGTTCTTCACGTACTGTAAAATGTGTGATTGTATGACCGCTAAATGGAATTAAACCTGCTATTTGATTTGCGTTGATTCCATGTTCATTCAAATAGCTTTTGTCCAGTCCAACCATCGATGCTAAGTAACCACCTGCTGAATGACCACTTAGAAAAATCTTGGAAGGGTCTCCACCAAATTCCTCGATATTCTTAAAAACCCATGCAACAGCAGCTGCAGCATCTTCAATGTATATTGGGGCATTCACATCAGGAAAGAATGAATAATTTGGTGAAACTACCGCCATACCTTGATACTTTAAGTCTTCAGGAAGCTCTTTACTACCTGCTCTAAGCCCTCCTCCATGAAACCAAACAATGGTAGGATAGCCTGTCTCATTCGTCGGGTAATAGATGTCTAATTGGCATCTGTCACAATTTTTCATCTCTACCCTGTATGGTATATCAACTTGATACTCATATGCAGTCTCTTGACTAAAAATTAACGTAGGGAAAATCAAAAATGAGAAGAAAAGATATAACTGCTTCATACCTATTAAATTGAATTGGTTTATGTTAATCACCATTATATTAAACCAAACATATAACTTCAGATTGAATTACAACCATTATGTTTTGTTTGAATCCAGTCCAACCTAATCTAATAATCATATCATTTCATAAGTAGCATATTTTTTACAGATTGGAATCGCTCGCCTTGGCACTCCATGAGGTCGTCACTAAGTTAATACTACTAAATGTAGTCATCAGTCTGATTATTTGTAAGTATTAATAAGAGACACTTTGATTTAATATGTTTATCTTGTCTATCTTTTGAAAGTCGTAACGTTACTTTTACGTTTTTAGATAAGCACCCGTAGCTCAACTGGATAGAGTACCTGACTACGAATCAGGCGGTTAGAGGTTCGAATCCTCTCGGGTGTACAATTAATTCAAGCTAAGTAACATAATTACAGTTATTTAGCTTTTTTATTTTGTAGGAACTGTACAAGTTTTGTACAACTTATCTATAGTTAAGAGTGTTTTAGCACTAAATCAAGAGATGTTTATACTATCTAATTTCTAAGTATTCACAACTAAGGACACAAATGAGTTTTGTTCACCGCCTCAATAGCATGCCATAGCATCGTTTTCCATATGTCCTTTTGATTAGCCCATACTTAGGTGAATTGAACTTCTACATCCTATTATTTAAATTTGGATCTAAAATAAATTTTCGACAGTTCTAATTAAAAATTGGTTAAAATTATGGGTAGAGATTATACTAAATATGATTTTTATAATTATGAGGACCTTATCGCGTCTAATTTGTCTAAAAGAGCACTTGTTTTTGAAGTAGTTAAATTCTTTTCAAATTACATGGAATATGAGATGAATGAGATTAAAGAATTTTTCATTGATGATATTCAGGGCTCAAAAGGATTCATAAGAACTCTTGATGAAGTCAAAGATGAAAAAAGATTTTCTTCTGAAAAATTAGTGTCAGCTGATGGAATAGAGTTTGTTGTTTCTAATCAATGGGGAGCATCTAATTTTGAATCTTTTCTAAAGTTTAATGATGACCAAATAGGATATAAAATAATTAATTCCAATACATCTAATGAAAATCTATCAAAGTCCTCTCCTGAGTACCCAATAATGGAAATACCCAGCCAACTTTTCCAAAACTATAATGTTGAATGGGGAAGATATTTAGTTTTTTATTTGGAAAATAGCCCAAATATTGAGGATTACGAAAAATTTGAAATCACCTTAGATATGGAAAATAGAGTTGTTATTGGAAAGAAAGATGAGGAGGATGACTGTCGTTGTTGGTTTAAAACGTGGGAAGTTATGATATATGAGCCCTTTCAAGAAAAAAAATCCTATGATGGTATGTTAAGAATTTCAGCTGGAGACAAATATGAAAATGCTTGGCTTGATCATGATAGTTTCAGATGGCAAATTATTTGTCATTATGGCTTCGACGACTTAGATGATGGAGATCTTCCAGAGGGTATTTCTGGTGAAGTAATAGCTGAAGCGATTGCTAAACCTCAAGAAATTTTCCAAATTTATGAACACATTCAAAAAAATAAATCCAATAGATAAAGATTTTGGAGATTTACAAGAAGAAGATTATTTCTATTTTCAACAACAAACCAAATCCAGAAAATGAAAGGCCAGGATTAAGATGGGCCTTTGAGCCTATAAAACATAAAACAAAATATTTAATTCTTGGAATAAATCCTTCAAACTCTGTAATGAAGGTAAACTCTGTTATCAAAAAATCAGGTAATAGTTGGTCTGACGGACCGTTCTTAAATCAGTACTCTTATGATAAATTCCTTAGTGATTCCAATAATGAATCTAAGATACTTTTACTCCAAGAATTGGCACATGAACACCACCCCCATTTTAAAAAGCATAAAGAATTTATATCCTTTTTAAAAAATATTGTAGAAAGTGACTATCAATTTTTTGACCTTTTTCCTGTTTGGGGAATAAAACAAGAAGAGTTTATCAAAAAATTAGATTTTTATCAGAAAGAAAAATCTATTGAAGCTTTTATTGATTTGATAGACAGACATTCAAACCTTAAGGGCTTATATTTTTTCAATTCAGGAGCGGCAAAATTTTTTATGAAAGAGAATAAGATCAGCTGGAATTCACCGCATAAAAGAATTAATGTTAGAAAAGAAAAAGATATGAGAGGAGAGAGAATTTCTATAGTTAAAAAAGGAAAACTTAAACTAAATAATAGAAATATTGATGTTCATTGCTTTGGGATTGGAGGATATTTTGGCCCTGCGGAACTTAAAGAGTTAGCACATAAATGGAATAAGCATCTATCCAATGATTTTTTGTAAGGTCTTTATTTCAACCCACTGATTATCAATTTTTCTGTATTGTTTTGTTTCTGACGTTGATAGTTTTGAAGGTCCTTCAGCTAACCTATATATGATGTCATCATCACTTACCAAATCTACATAATGTTTTGTGTCAGATTTTGTTTGGATAATTTCACTATAACCTGATTGTCTCCATCGTATTTTACCATTTATAGAAATCCAGTTCGACTGCATTGAAAAAACTTGATCTCCAGTTTTGTACTTCTTTATTTCCAAAAGAAACTGAAAGATCTTAATTATGTCCTCAATCTTTTCATTTTCTGTTGACGGTTTTAGCTCTTCAATTTTAAAGGTTGAAGGGAGCGCATTTAAAATCTCTGAATCAAAAAAGTTAAGATTAATTTTAGTTTTATTAATAGTAGAAGATATTCTTGAGTTAAATTCTATTTTTTCCTTTAAAGATTTAAATAAAAATTCTTGATCTGTTTTTGTTTTACTTAATTCAATGACGGAGAGAGTATGTAAAACAACCTCTGAGGGATACTGGTAAAGGAATGTATCGTCAACAATAAAAATCTTATTGTAATTATTGTAATACTTTGTTTCAATAAAGGTTAATTCATTTTCTATCCTGTCAAGATATTTATCATCTTTTTGTTCAGTATAGATGTCTAATAATTTTATGAGCTGAATAAAATCTGCATTCATAGTGTCTTGAAAATGCACAAGAATGGTTTTTAAATCATCTAAATCAATATGATATTTATTAATTAACCTTCTCAGTGAGTCCACTAAATGAACAGCATGAGAAAAAGACTTTTTAAGAGCTTTGGTATACTTAGTTGACATGTGTTACTATTGTGAATAGCAATTTAACAAACAGGGCAATGGCTCCCCCTGATGGACTCGAACCAATGACCCTCTGATTGACAGTAAGAGTGTTTTAGCAATAAATCAAGAGATTAGCAGATCAGTTAATT
>DCQQ01000021.1 GCA_002323515.1 Balneolaceae bacterium UBA1514
TGATGGCGATAAAGGTCCAAACACGGGAGGTATGGGGGCATATTCACCATCTCCGCTCCTATCAGAAGATATGCTCAATTCGGTATCAGAAACTATCATTGCACCAACTATAGCGGGCATGGCCGCCGAAGGAAACCCCTATAAAGGTTTTTTGTATGTTGGTCTCATGATGACATCAGCGGGTCCTAAAGTAGTAGAATATAACTGCCGGTTTGGTGATCCAGAATGCCAGGTGGTTATACCAAGACTTCGAAGTGATCTACTTACTCACTTAGTGCAAAGTACACGAGGCGAACTTCTAGGGGAAGACATCGTATTTGATCAGCAATATAGAACAACAGTGGTGTTAGTTTCAGGTGGTTATCCTGTGAGTTATGATAAAGGATTTCCCATTTTTGGCTTAGATGAACTCGAGAAAGTAGAAGCCGTTCAGGTTTTTCATGCGGGTACAAAGGAACAAGATGGACAACTATGTACTGCGGGTGGCCGGGTGTTAAATGTGGTCGGTACCGGTCCAACACTCCAAGAGTCAATATCAATTGCTTACAAAGGCCTTGAATCTATTTCGTTTGAGGGAATGTTTTTCCGCAAAGATATTGGCGCTAAAGGGTTGAACCATGTTTCATGAATGTAATCTACCATCATATCAACTGTTATATACGAGTTTTATTAACAGCTTGTACCATTAAAGCATGTTTAAGCTACTCTCTTGTACTTCGCAGGAATAAAGATTTACACAATTCTAGCTCTTTTAAGATCTCATACTTGTGGTTATTGGCATTATTCTCCGTAACTCAGAATGGAGTCGTTAGCGCAAACATTGGATTACGTCTACATGAACCTGATAGTGTAGTGAACCAGATGATAGCTCAGAAAACCGCTGAAATCACAGTCGACGTACCCCTACATGATTTCGTTCGAACGCAAGAAACGAGTTATTACCTTTCACAAAAAAATCCTATTCCCGTGGCTACCTTTATCCAAGCTTCAGCTATGATAAAGGGTATGGATGGATTCATTGTGAGTGATAAAGCTGAGCATAAGATATACCTTTTTAGCTCAGATGGAAAACTACACATTGAGGCAGGTGGACACGGGGCCGGGGTGCAATCATTTCATGCTCCGAGTGACATAGCTAGCAATAATGGACTAAAGATCTATGTAGCAGATAAAGAAAATGGGCGTATACAAATCTTAGATCATCAATTGCATTATCTATCTAGCTTAGATATTACGAGAGCTAATGTAGATTATGCTATGGGACTAAATAGCTTTAGTGCTACTCGAAGCTGGAAGCCCGAAAAAATTTGTTTACTCGATAGTGGGCATTTACAGGTGTGGGATGCTCAGGCGAAAGGTATACATCGCTTTAATTCAAAAGGCGATTACATTGGGTTTAGTGCCCTTTCCGAAGCTATGGGTCGGATTAATTTTCTGAATTGTAAGGCCGATTACATTGAATTATATAGTACTCAAAGTCAAAAAATTGCTCGTATGAGTATCAATGGCCTTTGGCTAGGAAGCTACGATTTTACCCAAGATCGCTCGTATGAATCCAAAATTTCCCTAACTACCTATGCCGGTAAATGGGATGAATTAGAAGAAATTTATGGCGTGTGGATTAATTCAATAATGGAAGAATCTCGATTATGGATACTATTTGAGCAGGCGTTGTTTTCTTTGGATGTTATTCAAAAACAGGATAACTAGTAACTCGATGGGTATAAATAGTCGTATTAATATGAATGAGCCTTTTTCTATCTCAAGCCAAACATTTGAGCATATCAAGCAACGAATGCCGGAACTCTATGCGTCGTTAGCTGAACCAGTCACCCCCTTTTTTTTAAACACTACCCTTAATTTCGAAGAGAAATTAGCCCAGATATTTGTTTTTCAGTACATATTGAATCCGGTGTACCAAAAATATTGTACTGCTTTGGGTTGGACTGCCGATGATTATTCTCGCTGTTTTGATGAGCTGCCCCCTTTATTACCAGTGCAAGCGTTTAAAGACGCAGAGGTATGGACTCATGATACTTTGGTTGGGGACACTGAGATATCGACCTTTTTAACTCATTTGAAAGAAGATGCTCAACCCTTGGAATTTTTAAGTAGCGGAACATCTGCCATGCAGCGGAGCCGTCATCGTGTACTAAACCCCATAATCTATGATGCTTCTATACGAGCATCTTGGCAAGCTCGATTTGGCAAGGATAACTGGATTATCTGGGCCTATACACCTGGCTATTCCGAAAATCCACAATCTTCTTTACTGTATATGATTGATAGGTTGATGGAGTGGGATTATACCCAAGAAAGTCGCTACTTATCCCTCGAGGAGTGTTTACCTTTACAGCAGTTGAATAAATTGTTGGAAGATGGGCACCGAGTAATGCTTTTTGGGGCTGCATTTGGTTGGTTAGACCTAATCGAGCGACATGAGCGTGAGAATGAGCCACTAAGTCTTCCAAGAAAGGTAAGTATCATGGAAACGGGTGGGATGAAAACTTTTAGGCGGTCAATGTCACGAGTTGATTTGTATGAACGGCTAGTGCAGGGTTTTAATTGTGCCCCTGAGCAACTTCACACCGAATATGGGATGACAGAGTGCCTGAGTCAAGCGTACACTTCCAAGGGACTGTGGCTTGAGAGTCCAAGTTGGGTCAAGATAGTAGTGGTAGATCCAGATCAACCTAATAAGGTGTTAGAGTCGGGGCAGGAAGGACAAATTGGGATTGTTGATTTAGCTAACATCTATTCGTGTAGTTTTATGTTAACGGGTGATCGGGGAGTACAGGATGAGCAGGGAAGATTTCAGGTACTTGGAAGGTGGGAACCTACATCTTTGCGTGGATGTAATTTTCTAATGGAACAAGATGGATAAATCAGCCCGGTCTAAATCACATCAAAGCGGCTCGAATGAGGTACACGAGTTGGGTAAGAATTGGTCGAAACAGGCGAATGAAAGAGCCTTTCTATTACAGAAGCACCTAATCAAGTGGTTTGATGATGAGCAATCTGGAATGCAAGAAGCCATTCAGCAAAGTATTTCAGGTACCGATTTTAGTTCTGAGGATATTTATTTTCAGCTTTCTGCCATTAAGAGCCGTCTAGAAGCCGGCGATTTGGTACACTGGGTGGATCAATGTACTATTGATCGACAGTCTACTGACGAATCACGACATATCCTAGATGCTCAGTCTACTGACAATGAAAATAAAGAAGCGTATAGAATTACCCAGCTAAGAGAACGATCAAATATATTATGTATTCATGCTGGAAATCTCCCCCTAGTAGGGTTACAGGATGTTATTGCTGTTTTATTAGCAGGCTATTGCTATACCGGTAAAATCTCACAAAAAGACCCCTATCTTTTACCCTCTATATTGTCTTGGTTGATTCAATATGGTTGGCGAGAACAGATACAGCATTGGACCCAAAATACAGCAGATATTCCAGTAAATAACTATGATGAAGTATTGTTTGCTGGATCGGAATCTTCCTTAAGTAATGTTAGGAAAACCTTGATTGAGGCTCGAATACTGGATGAAGAAACGTCCTGGTTGAACCGTATCGCGTCATTTTCAATAGCCTACTGCCCAAGCAAAGAGGCTGTTATTGAACAGTCCGCGGAGTTTATGGATGCGCTGATGAGACATGGTGGAAAAGGGTGCAGATCGGTTGGAGTGGTGGTTTCCCCCGTCGGGCTTAATGAGCTGCGAATTCCATTAGAAAATGCAATGAAAAATGTATTGGAGCAGAATAGTTCTTTACGGCAGGTCAATACTCGGGAGCAACCGGATGCTTTGAAGCAGAAAAATTCTGCAAATCTAAGAAAAGCTAAAATTCCTTTACAAGGGGTCAATCAATCTGAATCTTCAAGTTTAACCTACAAAAAAGCATACAATATCGCGGTAGATAAAGTTTTTGTTGGTGTTGGAGACTGGTTGATAGAGGAACATCCCATTGAGTATGTTCCTGAACCAAGTAATAATCGGGTGGTCTATTGGGTGCGTGCCAATCAGGAAGACTTAGTGAATCTAGTAGAACGTTTTGGTTCGGCTTTACAGAGCATAT
Source organism: Balneolaceae bacterium UBA1514 (assembly GCA_002323515.1). GTDB lineage: Bacteria > Bacteroidota > Rhodothermia > Balneolales > Balneolaceae > UBA1275. The sequence continues at coordinate 4,078 of DCQQ01000021.1, forward strand.
ACTATCTAGGTACCAATGCTTCAGAAGTTAAAAAGCCTTATAAACACTCTTTTGATATCGAATCAATCGACTCCGCTCAACGCCCTCCTTTGTATTGGAAGCCCGATGGGACTGATATACTAAGGTATCTTTGTCCCTTCATTATTTAATTCATTTATCCCTATTTTAGGATTCTCTTGAAATGTATATTCAACAACCTTAGGTTCACACTAAGGCCTGTTGTAACACCGATGTCGAACGACGACCGTATTCATTAAAATACTTTTTTATGCATTCGTATAATCCAGAGGCCATTGAAAAGAAATGGCAAACATATTGGTTAGAGCAAAAGACGTTTAAAACACCCACTGATTGTAGCAAGCCAAAATACTATGTACTGGATATGTTTCCTTATCCTAGTGGATCGGGATTGCATGTGGGACATCCAGAGGGGTATACCGCTACTGATATAATAGCTCGGTATAAGCGAATGAAGGGGTTTAACGTGCTTCATCCTATGGGTTGGGATGCCTTTGGCTTACCAGCAGAAAATGCTGC
>DCQQ01000015.1 GCA_002323515.1 Balneolaceae bacterium UBA1514
CTAAAAGCCGAGCTCTAGAAGCTAGTATACCAATTATTACTGTAATGGCGGCTACAAATAAGAAACCTCCAGCTAGCTCGTAGCTTTCTACCACCCAACCCATAATGGGTTGGGATACCATTCCGCCCACATAACCATAACTAGCAACGGTTGTTAATGCAATAGCCCCTTCTTTTCCGGCAGCGCTAAACAACATGGGAAAGCTCAGTGCAACCCCTGCTCCTGTAGCTATCATCCCGATAATAGCTACCACAAAATTCGGTACATAGACCGCTATAAGGAGTCCGCTAACCGTGGATACCGCTCCTCCGACCAATAAATTGCGGGCACCAAAGCTCATCTTTAAACGATCACCGATTAATCGCATGATCAACAATGATCCAGCAAAAACCGCATATCCCAATGGAACCCAGTTTTCGGACGCTTGAACGTGATCGGTAAAAAATAAACTAACCCAATTCATAATCGAGGTTTCTATGGTCGCCGCTATAAAGGTAATGATGCCCAATGCAACCAGTCCGCGATGAGGCCATTTGAATTTTGGAGTAGTGGCTTTCGTTTCGGGTTTATCCTCTGGTAAGTTTCGAGCAACCAATGCCAAAACCAATACAATCATTAGGGATACCAAACCAAAATGAATGTGTACCGAAAAAGATAGCCGGGTAGATAAGGTGCCGATTAGGGCCCCAACCACTGTCCCCACACCAAACCAGGAATGAATTTTGGACATATGCGATTGCCCAGATTCGGTTTCTACGACCGAGCCCAATGCATTTAACGAGATGTTGAACCCACTACTGCACATTCCCACCGTCATCATCAACAAGGCTAAACTGAGCCAATGGTGCATGAGCGAGATAGGGAATAAAGTTACAGCAACCATGCTCCCCATAAAAAGAGCCACTCGTTTCGCTCCAAAATTTGGTAAAGCCCAAGCAATTATGGGCATCATTATTACCGTACCCAATCCCCTAAATAACAGAACATAGCCTAATGTGGTCGCAGTGAGTAACGCAGCATCTCGCACATCGGGAACTCGTGACGCCCATGTTGCAAAAGACAAACCTAAATTGAAAAGGGCAAAGCTAACTGCCAATATTGACTTTTGGTGAGTTTCCAAAGGAATTAACTAAATTGAGGTGATTTAAATAATGACAAATATTCTAAGCACAGATATAATTCACCAATTTTTATTCAACTTGTACTACTAGTTATACCCTTTTTAGGATAGGGTAATATTACCCAAAATACATTCAATTATAGTCTTCTCAAATCAAATGTGTAAGAAGTTACATAGCCGCAGCTATAAAAGTACCATCATGAATTTTCAATAAACCCTTGATGATCAATTTTTGAAGTATAATCTTGACCCAGATGTACAAAATGGAACTCAATTAGTATGAAAAAAACACCATTACATACGATCTACGAACAACAAAAAACATTCTATGACTCCGGAAAAACGTTAAACTACCAATTCCGATTAGCCGCCCTTGTACGCTTAGAAGATGCTCTAAATACCTATGAAGACGCTTTAATAGAGGCCTTGAATGAAGATTTAAAAAAATCCGCTTTCGAATCTTATAGCGCAGAAATTGGTCTAATTAAATCAGAGATTCGTTTCGCAAAGCGTCGTTTAAAAAAATGGATGCGCCCGAGAAAGCAACGTGATGTACTTATAAATTTTCCTTCGAAAAATTACCACATTCCAATTCCTTATGGGCTTAGCCTGATCATTGGACCCTGGAATTATCCTGTACAATTGTGTTTAAGCCCTCTCATTGGAGCAATTGCTGCGGGAAATACTGTGCTCCTAAAACCCTCCGAATGGGCGCCTCAGGTGAGTGAGGTACTCCAGCGTATGATAGCTGAATTTTTTAACCCTGCCCATATATCCGTGTTAACGGGGGACGAAACCCTTAGCGCTGAATTAGTTAAGCTAGATGTAGATTATATTTTTTTCACAGGGAGTACAGAGGTTGGGCGTCTCGTTGCCCAGTCGGCTGGATCACGACTAATTCCCTGTACTCTAGAACTTGGCGGAAAAAGCCCTTGCATCGTTGACCAAACCGCAGATCTTAAAACAACTGCACGACGGATTGCCTGGGGCAAGTTCATGAATGCAGGACAAACCTGTGTAGCCCCAGATTATGTACTAGTGGATGAACGAGTTGAATCTGAATTATTAATACACTTAAAGAATGCAATCAACGAATTTTATGGAGCGGATGCATCAACCAGTCCAGATTATCCTCGTATTGTTTCTGATAAACATTATAATAGGTTAGTGAGTTTATTTGAAGAGAAGTTGACCCCCGATTCTTCTGTATCAACGAAGGGTGCAATACTGTATATGGGCGGAGAAACGAAGGCTGAAGAGCGATACATTAGTCCTACTATTCTTACCGATCTTAGCTTGAATCATTCGATTATGGAAGAAGAAATATTTGGGCCTATTCTCCCGGTCCTTAGGTATCGCAGTGTAGATGAAATACCTAAAATCATTAACAAAAATGCCCATCCCCTTGCATGCTACCTGTTTTCGAAAGATCCCAACATGCATTCCCTCTTTACACATACACTTAACTTTGGAGGTGGGGCCATAAACGACACCGTCGCTCATTTAGGAAATCCTCATTTAGCTTTTGGAGGAGTTGGTCCAAGTGGGATTGGCTCCTATCATGGTCGGCATTCGTTTGAAACCTTTTCTCACATGAAGAGTATAATGAAGAAAGGTTTTTTTATAGATATCCCTCTTCGATATCCACCCTATACCGGTAAGTTGAAGTGGCTTAAAAAATTATTTTAATTGTTTACAAAAAAAAGACAGCCATAATTAGCTGTCTTAAAAAAAACGACGCGGTTTTCACACCACATCATTTCGGGTTATGGTATCAATAAAAAACTTGCTAAACTGATTCTGCTAACTATTGAGCTTGTTTAGAAGGGACACTCAGTTAAATCTAATAACAACCTTAAAAAGGTTAATAATTTTTTCTCTATGTAAACGCTAACAATATTGTAAAAAGATATTAACAATTTAATTATTAGACTACAAGAAATAAATTCAATTATTTCAATAGTAACATTCTTTTAGTAATAATCTTATTACCCATTTGTAACTGATAAATGTATACTCCACTCGATAAGTTATTTGCGTCAAAAGTTACACTGTAATATCCTGGCGCCATACGCTCATTCTTTAGTGTTTGTACTTTTTGACCTAATATATTATAAATCTGTAATTGAACCTTTGCAGTTTCAGGAAGAGAAAAATCGATCTGAGTACTAGGGTTAAAGGGATTAGGATAGTTTTGATATAATTGAAAGACCTTAGGTATAATATCCAAATTATACGGTTCCATAGATATTCTTGAATGTTCATTTACTCGAATTGTACCCGTAAAATTTACATTTGGTTTTAATTCTAAGATTTCAAAATGTAATTCTAATGTAAGGTCATCGCGTAACTCATCTATACCATACATGGCTATATTTAGAAATTGATCTGAAGTATGTTCAAGTACTTCCCAGTTCTCTGGTTTTTGAGAAATTGAGCTTAACCGAATACTATTTTTATGCGGTATTTGAATTTCAATAGAATTTATACCAGCATTAATATTCGATATATTGATTGGTACAGTAAGTATATCTTGACCCTCTGAAATTTTTGGTGACCATGTAATCAAGGGTTTCTGTATATCCTTTAATGCATTACTATTCCCACCACAATTTAACGTCACAGGTAAGCCAACTATATATTTTAAAACTGTTGCTGCATCATATGCTGATACAAAACCATTACCCGTAACATCAGCAGCTGTTGAATCCCTTCCTATAAGAGGGTACTGTGGTGCCATTCTTACCGAATGACGTAAAATAAAAGAGCCATCTAAGGCAGAAACAAAATAATCTCCTGTTACATCACCACATACAAGCGATGGAGTGCCATCTTTATCATCGAGCCATCC
>DCQQ01000020.1:0-45174 GCA_002323515.1 Balneolaceae bacterium UBA1514
CCATCCCAACAGCCTCACTAAATACTAATGAGTCGGGTTTTTCCTGTGCAAATATTGGAGTTGTTAAAAATATGAATATGAAAAGAAGTTGATTTTTCATGATGTTTGTAGAATTATTTACTTGTGGATATCTAATAATATGGCAATTCTATTCAATAGACTCAATTATTCTCTAACTGATTAACTTTTTAACCGTTCTTATTTAATCATTAGAAAAACTATTGATGTAAATGAACCTTATCGACTAATGGATTCATCACACGGAACCAAAGTGGTGGAATCATGGCTAGTAAAATCATCCCAGGGTATCCTGTGGGCAGTTGAGGGCTTTCATCCAAACTACGAAGTACTTGATAGTGCCGGCTTGCAACCATATGATGATCTGAATGACGAGATAATTCAAACAAGAACATCCGACTTACTATGTGATCAGAATTCCACGAATGATGATGATCTACCTTCTCATATCTGTCCCGCTCATTTTTTTCTCGTTCTAGACCATAATGTTCTAGATAATTTACTGCCTCCAATAATGAAAAAGCCAATATACAACTAAGTATGTAAATGATGCCGACGACAAACCCCATTAACCCGAAAATTACCGAGATCCATACCAATTGAAACACCTGAAATCCCAGCATCTCATTAGAATAAGACCAAAATCCTTTCTTTTTCTGCTTAAGCCGCTTACGTTCAATCTCCCAGGCTGAGCGGTATTGATCGGGCACCGAACGAATTAAAAATCGGTAAAAAGTCTCCCCTTTACGCGCCGTTGCGGCATCTTCCTCGGTCCCAACATGCTTATGATGCCCATACACGTGTTCAATGGCAAAATGCATATAAAGGGTCGTCAAAAGCAAAGCTCGACCGAGCCATTGCTCAAACTTCGAACTACGGTGAATAAGTTCATGGGCCACAGTAAAACCAATTCCACCATTACTGATGCCCAAAGAAAGAGTAGCTCCGATTAAGCCCACTACCCAAACTGCCGAGTTCATACCCGTAGAAAATTCAGCACCAGTCAAGGTGCCAAATACTCCGATTTCAGGGTCTGAAAATCCACCCGCAGACAGTTTCAATAAGAAAAATCCAGTTAATGCGTATTGAATGGGTACATAGGACCACAACAACAAGGTATAGCCAAAACTGGCTTTGGCCTTGTCCTCTTGCTCTGGATTGTGGTTACTAGGATTGCTTCCCACGAGCCATTCCACCAGAGGAATAAAAAGAAAGACGTAAATTGGAGTTACCAGAGTCCAATAGCCACCCAGCCACATCCCTAATGCAGCCGCTATTGGAATCGAATACGAGGGTAGATACTTCCAAATAGACATAATGAATATATTTTATTAGTCATTGGATTAATGAGTATTTGGTGAGTACAAAAATGATACAAAATTGGCATTAGATCACCAACTCTTTAACTACTTTTAACTCCGCTCTTCGTCGGTGGGATTTTGCCCAAACCTAGCAGGAACCCAACGCATCGCATCCAAACGAGGGCGAGTGTACTCCGGATGCTTGGTAATCTTTGGAAAGGCAATGGGTTCAGGGGTTAGGTCTTTATAGGAAATCTGATTGAGTAGGTGAGAAATGCAATTCAATCGGGCGTGACGTTTTATATCGGCATTCACCACAAACCATGGGCATTCGTCGGTGTCGGTAGCGGCAAACATCTCGTCTTTTGCACGCGAATAATCCATCCATCGCACCCGAGCTTCAATATCCATAGGGCTTAATTTCCAGCGCTTCATCGGATTTTCGTTACGAGCAATAAAGCGCCGTTTTTGCTCTTTATCACTAATCGAAAACCAATACTTAATTAGAATAATCCCCGAATTTTGTAGCATTTGCTCGAACAGTGGAGCGCTACGCAAGAATTCGGCATATTCCTGCTCGGTACAAAATCCCATCACTTTCTCGACCCCTGCCCGGTTGTACCAACTCCTATCAAAAAACACCATTTCACCCGCCGCAGGCAACTCCTTAACATACCGCTGAAAATACCACTGCGATCGTTCCCTCTCGGTCGGCTTGGGCAAGGCAGCAATTCGTACCACCCTCGAACTCAAGGGCTCCACGATTCGCTTAATCACCCCACCCTTTCCAGCCGCATCCCGACCCTCAAACAGTACCGCCACTTTGAGCCCCTTCTCTTTAATCCAATACTGTAATTTTACTAGCTCTTGTTGTAGTCTAAACAGCTCTTCTTCATACCGCTTTCGATTCATCTTCATAAGGGTTCCCCCAGATAATTTAGCTCTTTACTCCAATAGAATAAGATTGTTTTTGCACATCATCCAATTTATTATTATTTCATATTACAATTATATGAGGTAGATAGCCTAAACAAAATCTACCCTCGAGAACAAAATTTTGAACGTATATACTGGCAGCGCGTCAAACCAAGTAAAACGGATTAGAAGTAAGTCACAAATAAATATTAGCTTTAAAAATGAATTACAGACAACTTGGAAAAACTGGATTTAAGGTATCTGAATTATCTCTAGGAACGTGGCAGCTAGGCGGTGTTTGGGGCACTGGTTTTAACCATACTTCTGCCCAGCATTTACTCGAGGCTGCCTTCGACGAGGGCGTGAATTTTATCGATACAGCTGATGTGTATGAGGATGGGGAAAGCGAAAAAGCGGTGGGGATATTTTTAGCAAAAAAAGGCTCCTCGGCTAATATCAAAGTGGCAACCAAATGCGGAAAAAGAATCAACCCTTTCGTAAATGAAAACTTTAGTCCCGAGGTGCTGCGTGGACATGTAGAGGATTCCCTGCAGCGACTTGGAATAGAGACCATCGATCTTATCCAACTACACTGCCCGCCAACCAAGGTCTACTATAGACCCGAAATTTTTGGTTTGTTTGACCGGCTTAAAGAAGAAGGTAAAATCCAGCATCTAGGAGTGAGTGTTGAAAAAATAGAAGAAGGAGTAAAAGCCATTCAATTTGATAACGTGACTACCGTGCAGATTATCTATAATTTATTCCGGCAACGACCCGATGATTATTTTTTCGACATGGCGCGTGAAAAAAATATTGGGATCATCGTCCGCGTACCATTAGCAAGCGGTCTTCTGAGTGGTAAAATGACATGCGAAACTACCTTTAATCCAAATGATCACCGGCATGGTAACCGAAACGGGGCATGGTTTGATAAAGGCGAAACCTTTGCAGGTGTTCCTTTTGAAACTGGACTTGAAGCAGTGGAGAAACTCAAGGAGATTTTCAACGGATACGACTCATTGGCGCAGGTTGCTTTAAAATGGATCTTACTGAATAAAAAGATCAGTGTAATTATTCCAGGAGCCTCAAAGGCTCAGCACATTCGTACTAATATGAGAGCCGGAAATATTCTAAAATTTAGTGATGAGCAGCTTCAAGCTACTCAAAATGTTTATGAGTTTGTTATAAAACCACATATACATGATATATGGTAGTTTAATTCTTGTAAAAGCATTTATTTTTCAATAACCGATGCTCCTACGATCTGTCTCATAATATTTCCCGTATTTTCCCATGGAATTCTCTGAGATTGCTTCATTAGAATCCCAATTATATTTAACTCTGGATCGGCATAATATTGAGTATTAAAATAACCACCCCAATCAAATGTGCCCACACTACCTCTTCCTCCTATACTGAATCCTTCATGAGTAACTACTCCAAATGCTAAACCATAGTGAGTATTTCCTTCTCCAAATAGATCTTTTGTTTGATTGCTCATAATCAAATCTACTGTAGTTGGACTCAATATACGGTGCTCATTAAATACACCACCATTTAAGTACATTTGCAAGAATTTAGCATAATCTTGAGCGGTACTTGTTAATCCAGCACCCCCAGAATAGAATTTTTTTGCTCCAATTTTAGGATAATTGGCATCATAGTAACCATCAGGATGACCATCGTATACAATCCATTCTCCTTTTTGATTTTTTGTTTGAACCGGCACAAGAAGATTGTATTGATCTTCACTTAGATAAAATTGGGTATTTGACATACCAAGTGGTTCAAATAAGTGTTCCTCTAAAAATTCACTAAATGACTGACCTGATAGTATTTCAACTAAGTATCCTAAGACATCTAATCCTTCAGAATAAGTAAAACGCTCACCTGGTTCATGATGCAAAGGTAGTTTAGCTAAAAGTTTTACGCTATGTTCAATGCTTATATCCTCTGTTGTATAAAGATCAACAACTCCTGCTTTTTGATAAATTTTACGAATACGTTCATCTCCATCAATAATTCCATAGCCAATACCAGAAGTATGATTCAGCAAATGACGAATAGTAATCTGATTTTTTGCTGGAATGGTTTTGTAGGTAGAATCTGAATCATTTAACTTTTTCAAAATAGTTACATCTTTAAATTCAGTTATATAATTTGAAATAGGATCATCTAGATTAAATAAACCTTTTTCCCAAAGCATCATAACTGCTGTAGCAGTTATAGCTTTAGTTTGAGATGCAATTCTAAATATATGATCAGTTTGATAAGGTCGATTTGTTTCAGGATCGGCGCTACCAAAAGCTTTTTCGTACACAACAAATCCATTTCTCGCTATCAAAGCTACCATACCAGGAATCTTTTCTTGCTCTATGTGCTGTACAAATATTGAGTCTAGATTTGCTAATCGACTACTTGACATACCTACTGACTCAGGTATAGATTTAGGCCATTGGTGAAGAGTATTAGACTTTTCCTGTATTTGAACTTCCCCAGCCTCTTTGATCTGTGCTTGCACCACATCAAATGCTGAATTAAAAAACACAAAAACTATAAGAAAAAATAATGCCTTACATTGTAGATCTAGATTATTAGAGATGCATTTGTACATAATTTGGATCATATTATTAAAGATAAATACTATAATGTTACAAATTTTATTCTATTTACCAACTAAACAATAAAAGTTATGGTACTTCCAAAAATCAAAAACACATGGTTACTTTTAATTGTAATTACTTTACTAGGCAATATAATGCCTATGAGCTCATATTTATTTGGCCAACTACCCTCCTCAGACTTAGAAGTTTTCCTGGCAGATTTCAATGTATTGGATGAAAAAATCGAGTTAAATAATCTGCAAAATGTCTCGAATAATTTAGGATATGACAGTCAACCATGGTTTTCATCGGATGGTGAAATCTTATTATATGCATCAAACAGAGGCGGTGAAACTGATATAATTTCTTTAAATATTTCTTCTTTAGAGAAGACATGGCTAACTGAAACCCCCAATAGAAGTGAATATAGCCCACAATTCAGGCCTATAACTGAGGAATTAAGTTATATCACACTATCAAAAGATGGTATTCAGGATTTTCGAATTCTGGAAGTAATGGTGAAAAATGGACAACAAAGTAAAATTGAGACAGTTCTTGAAAAAGAATCCATTATTGGCTATTACCATTGGTTTGATAGAGATTCTTATTTATGCTTTGTATTACCAACAGAAAATATGAATTCGACTTTACAGTGGCATAAACTTTTTAATCAAACGGATTCAACAAATAAAAATATCATCCTGAATATGCCTGGTAGGTCTTTCTTAGCTATACCTGACACAGAATACTTAAGTTTTATAGACAAAAGATCAGCTCCCTGGAAAATCATGAGCTTTGATCCTATTACCTTAGATATTAAGCCCATTTTAGATGTGTTGGATCAATCCGAAGACTTTGCGTGGTTGCCCAACGGATACCCTGTAATGGGGTCTGGTTCTATACTCATGCATCATAATGGCCATGAATGGTCAATTTTAAGAGATTTATCTGATGCAGGTATAACAAATATTACAAGGTTAGCGATAAATGGGAAATCCAAAAAAATCGCTATAGTTGGTGAATTAATTAAAAATAATTGATCTGCAAGAACTAGTGAGCGTGATGCCAAAAATCTTCCTTTAATTTAACTTTCATAGATGCTTTTGAAAATGATGTATGGGGGGTACCCACATGACATTTTAAAACCCAAGGATAATTGTCTGTCACATAATATCCATATATACCATCTAGTACCATTCCATTACACCTATCTAGATCACCCGCGTCAGTAAATTCATAATCATCATTGTACATACCATCATACTCCCCACCAGGGTTTTGATCATCAGGACCAGGTCTAAAACCTACTTTTAATGTATAACCAGAAATAGCTTTACGAATTTGATTGGTTACTGGATCTAAAAAATAGCTACCAAAAATAGGAAACCCATCGGCTGCAAAACCAATGACTGGAGATCCATTTAGTCCTGGATTATCGTCAAATAATGCTAATGGATTCCCATGATAATGATAGGTTCCATCAGGTTGCGTATGTGCATTATGGGCATCCGCACCAAATTTAGTTTCACTACCTAGTGGATCAATTAACCATGCTGCATTTGCATTACATCCAATTTGTACATTTCCATTAGAATCTGCTCTAGAATCTGTAGGTCGATAGCAGCCAGCAGATAACATATCTACTACTACTCCATTCAACATTATTGCGTCATAATACGTTTGTGATAAGGGAGTTGACTGATCAGAAATGACAGGACTATATGGAATATTGAATATCCTATTTACCTCAGAGATATCATGTGCAAACTGTGCTGACTGATCATTAAAATCGTGATTGGGTATCCCATTAACCGTAATGGTACACCCTGTATCACCGTTTGATAATGAAACTGAGCCCTCAAATAAAATAGAGCGCTTAATGTCTTTTACAACTGAGAAATAATCTTGAATATATTCTTGGCAGTTTGAGCTTGTTTCAGTTAATATCGCATTTGTTATATCGATTTTTGAATTATCTTCTACATTTAATCCTACATCAGTTTGTTTAGTATTACAACCTAAAATAGAAAGAACTAAAACAGCAGAGAATAAACTACTAAACTTATTATACATTATATTTAACCTTTAATTTTTAAAATCTACAAATCTGATCCTATGCATTACTCTGTTAGTTTTTTTATTAAACCATGAAATATCAAACCATGAAAAGGAATAACTGCATACCAATACAACCGGCCTAATATTCCTAATGGTCTAAATGTTGCTGTTTGAATAAGTATATTTCCTTTCATTTTAAACTCTAACCAAGCCTCACCCGGTAGTTTCATTTCAGCAAAAAGTAGTAAGCGACCTCTTTCTTTATCAACTTCCACAACACGCCAAAAATCTAAGGCATCTCCTACCGTAATAGTATCCTGATTAGTCCTACCTCTCCGTAAACCTACTCCTCCCCACAACTTATCTAAATAACCACGTATTTGCCACAACCAGTTGCCATAGTACCAACCATTATTTCCCCCAATACTCCAAATACGTTCAATACATATATTTCTGTCTTTGACTTCAGAAGATCTTATATCTTTAAAACATCCATATGAGGGTACTTTCCCATATTTTTCAATTTGTATGGTACTACCACTACTAGTGTAAGAATCTTTCCATGATGACGTAATTCTATCGTTTTGGATTCTATGCATTGCCCGTTCTAATGCTTTTTTATATGGAACAGGTTCAATATTCAATAGTGCTCTCAAATTATTTGGTATACATACAACCTCAACTTTCATACTATCCACAAGAGATCTTGCAAGCAAATAAGATGTCGAAGTAACAAAATATAACCAATAGGATGAAAGGCGCGGAGTCATCACAGGTACAGTATAAATTCGCCTAGTTAACCCTCTTACTTCTGCAAAATCTAATAACATTTCTTTGTATGTAAGTACATCATCACATCCAATATCATAATGGCTATCATATGTATTTTTGTTACCTAAGCAACCAATGAGATATTTCTTTACGTCATAGATTCCAATTGGCTGAGTCTTAGTCTCAAGCCATCTAGGTGCAATCATTATAGGGAGTTTTTCAACTAAATCTCTGATGATTTCAAAAGAAGCACTTCCTGATCCCACAATAATTCCTGCACGTAGGGTAGTTAGTGAATAACTACCTTTTGATAACTCTAATTCAACTCGCTTACGTGAAAGTAAATGCTCAGATAAATCATCTTGGTTTACAATTCCACTTAAATAAATTAGTTGTTGCGCTTTTGTTTTTGAAAATGCAGCACAAAAATTTTTAGCACATTCCAATTCCATTACCGCATAATTCTCAGAGCTTGACATCGAATGGACCAGATAATACCCTACATCAATATCAACAGGTAGTCTATTTAATGAATCCCTATTTAACAAATCTACTTCTAATACTTCAATTGAGCTTCCAAATTCTTCCAATGGATTAAAACGATTAGCATCACGGACACAGCAGGTAATTTTATGCCCAGCAGCAACTAACTCGGGTAGTAGTCTTTTCCCAATATATCCAGTTGAACCCGTTAATAGTATATGCATGTGATGTTTTATTTTATAAATCTATATCATGATGAATTCATTCACTAAAAGAAAAGCAATTTGTTAAACTCTACTATTGTCATAAACTGAAATGAATACCTTTTAATTTCAGTTATCTGTACATGATAAAAATTGCATGGCATCCTTCATATATTCACCCTGTCCCAGATGGTCACCGTTTCCCTATGGAGAAGTATGAACTCTTACCAATGCGTCTTATCCGAGAAGGTATAGTCAGTGAGGACAACTTCTTTGAGCCATCTCAGGGACTTACTTATGATCTTGATATTCATGATTCAGAGTATTTGAGGCGTTTATTTAACCTTGAATTAACTAAAAAAGAAGTACGGGCTAGTGGGTTTACTCTAAGTCAAGACTTAATTCAAAGAGAGTTACGCATTACAAATGGAACCGTTGAGGGAGCTCTTTGGGCTTTTAATAATCGTTCAGCAGCTTTCAATATAGCAGGAGGAACCCATCATGCATCTGCAAATAAAGCTGAAGGTTTTTGTTTACTTAACGATCAGGCTATTGCCTCTAGATATTTACTGGAAAACACAAATGTATCACAAATACTAATCATTGACTTGGACGTGCATCAGGGCAACGGAACTGCCCAAATATTTAAAAACATTAATAATGTATATACTTTCAGTATGCATGGGGCTAATAATTATCCATACCATAAACCTCCTTCCAATTTAGATATACCATTACCAGACAATACTAGTGACAGAAAATATCTTAGCTTATTAAAAAAATATTTACCAAACATTGTAACTAAGATAAATCCCGATTTTATATTCTATTTAGCAGGTGTAGATGTATTAGCCGAAGATAAATTAGGCCGGCTTGGATTAACTCTAAACGGTTGTAAAGAACGAGATGAGTTGGTTTTTGCCTTGGCTAAGGATAATGATATCCCAATTATGACAACGATGGGGGGTGGATATGCCCCAGATATTAAAATAATTCTCGAGGCACATTGTAATACATTTCGTAGTGCCTCGAATATATATTATTAATAAATAAATTTAATTTTAAACTGATTCACTTAAAGCTTAAAAAGCTTTAGTTTGATTTATTGCTTAATTAACTTTCATATATGAAATATTTACCTCTCATCTTTCTATTATTTTTTGCTCTAAGCAATAATATAATGGCGCAAAGCAGCAATGAAAAAAAATCCCAAAATGAGTTAAACTATCTAATTCAGTTAGACGATAATACATTACTTAAAGGAGAAATAAATAAATTAACTACAGACTCCATATATCTGAAGCTAGAATTTTTAGGTGATATCAGTTTATCAAGAAAATCAAATTTTATAGTTGAAATAGAGGGGGGTTCAACATTTAGAGGTGAATTATTAGAAATATCAAATGACTCTTTACTATTTGATATGACCGAGTTTACAGTTGTGTGGGTAAAAAACATAGATATTGTCAAACTCACAGTTTTAAAGTGGCAAGATATTGGTACTGAAGGGTATAGTATTGCAAATCAACACAAAACAAGATATCTATTTAGTCCTTCAAGTTATTCTCTAGGTATGGGAAATGGGTATTATCAAAATATTTATGGAGTCTTTAATGCTGTAAATTATGGAGTTAGTGAAAATATAAGTATTGGTTTTGGAGCAGATTTTCTATCACTACTAAATGAAGGTACCCCATCTGCATTTATAACTCCTAAGATTAGTAAGAAATACAATGATAATACTTATCTAGGTGGAGGCCTTTTAATTGGATCATTAGGCATTTTTGATCCAACTAACCCTTTTATTGTGTTAGGTTATGGAGTAGTCACTAGGGGAACAGAGAATAGAAATTTAACCCTAGCAATTGGCCATAGTTATGGAAATAAATCATTGACCTCTCATGTAATTACTTTAAATGCGTATAGTAGAATTAGCAATAGATACGGTTTTGTCTCAGAAAATTGGTTAATGAAAGAAACAGCAATACTAGCTTATGGTCTTAGGAAATTCGACAAAAGAATTTCCACAGATTTTGGTATCGCTTATATTTCTGTGAAAATGAGCGATACTTTTGATGACTCATATAGAGTAGCATTTCCTTTTCCTTATCTTGGCTGGGTAATTAATTGGTAGTCATTTTAAAGAGATTGAATGATTAGAATACTCACACCCAAGGATCTAGAATTAATATATGAGTGGAATGAATCTACAGTACCTAAAGTAAATTCACTTACCTTTGAAGAATTCCGTTTACAATCTATCAATTGTACCTATAGCTATATCCAGTATTCATCAGATTCCGATCCTGTAGGTTTCATATTCTTATATAACGAGAAAACTGAATATAACAGCCTAAATTACTTATACTTCAAAAACCGGTACCAGAATTTCTTATATGTTGACAGAATCATTGTTGCCGAAGAACACCAAAAAAAAGGGTATGGTCAACAATTATATGATTTTGTAATTGATACTCACAAACCAGATATATTTTGCTGTGAAGTGAATATTACCCCACCAAATGGACCATCGCTAAGTTTTCATCAAAAATATGGCTTCAAAGAAATAGGTCAACAGACTGTCTACAATAAAGTAGTTAGTCTGTTGACCTATTCTAAAAAGTAATATTAAAAGAAATGACTTATTTAATAAGCATCATCTTTCTGGTTTCCAGGTAGCTACCTGATTTAAGCTGATAGATATAAACCCCCGAAGAGAGCGCTGAAGCATCAAACTGAATAGTATGTGCTCCTGCATTCTGAGTTCCATTAACCAGTTGAGCAACTTTTTGCCCAAGCATATTATAAACTTCTAAAGTTACATTGCCTGGCTCTGCTATACTGTATTGTATTAATGTACTTGGGTTAAATGGATTCGGATAGTTCTGCGCTAAAGAATAAACATTTGGATTGGTAAGATCCTCACTGCTTGTTAACACAGTTACACTCACATTTTCAGAGTATTCTGCTTCCGAACCACTATTATCAGTAACTTTTAAAGATACGCTATAATCACCCACTGCAGAATAATTGTGATACGGATCTTTTTCATTACTTGTTGTTCCATCTCCAAAATTCCATTCATATTGGACAATAGCGCCTTCTGGGTCACGAGCATCATTTGAAGTGTTAGCAAAATTAAATTCACTGCCACCTGCTTGATTTTGCTCAATATTAAACGAAGCTACTGGTGCGTCATTAACAGGAGTTATTACCACAGAAACCATCATGGAATCCATGACATGATCTTCATGACCAGCATATATCATAGCTTCCGACTGCCCATAATAGTCCTCTGCAGCAGTAATCATAATAACATGCTCACCAGGTGTATGTGTCACTTGTACTGCATCATGCATTGATTTACCCCAAACCATCATATTTTTATCCATGCCACCTACACCGGCAGCCATCGTCATGGTACTAAGCTTTAACTCATTGTCTTCTAGCAGGACAAACTGCTGAGTCGCACCTGTTTTAAATCCAGGTTCTGCCATTACCATGATATAAATAACTGCTTCAGCATAGTCCATACCGTCATCTATTCGATATGTTATCATGTCCATTCCATCAAAATTTAGAGGAGCAACATAGTATGGAGGGCCATCTATTTCAAGATGTTTAAAGCTACCATAAACGGGATCAGTCATATCAGTTAAGAATACTTGTCCTGAATCATCATAATCATTAGAAGTTGCAAATGCTGCAATATCTAGGGTATTTATGACATCTCCGGAAACGACCATCATAGTGTCATTTTTAGCAACAGGTGGTTGATTTTTGATCATGAAATCTAACGAGTGAACAGCAGGACCATAATAAAAACCATCTAAACTATTGTTATCAATCATAGAAATAAGACTGAATGTACCAGTACCAATACCCATTTTTGCTGTTTCAACTCCTACAGTGACTGTTTCAGCATTTCCAGGTTCTACCATTCCATCAGTCTCAGACATAAAGTATGGGCTTTGTGCTACGGCTATACCAACATTATCAAATAATGCACCCCATCCTTCTACATAGTCCGTATCAGATGAAAGAAGAAATGCAAATCTAACGTCAGTTTCTCCGGCGTACATTGAAATATCAATAATAGCTTTTTGGTATGAACCGTCTGCTATTAATGTGCCGTAATATGTCTCATCTATCATCCCAGCAAAACCACCATTAATGAATGCAGCAACTAAAAATTGGTCATACCCATCTTCTAATTGTGCTGCATAGTCAAATTCCAAGTAAGCTGGCATATATTCATTCCCTTCTGCATCAACTAAATTACTAAAATCAAAAGAAGGAGTAATAGCATCAGTAAAAGCATCATTTAGATATCCATCTGCAAAATCGCCTGCAAGAAAAACTAGATTTTCCGCATTTTCAGGTTCTGGTAAATTGAATAACTCCCAAGATTCACCAACTCCAGTCAGATCTCTAACTATCCAATTAGCTAGTGTATAATTTGGATCATTTAGATCATCCATCCAAAGTGTAATTGGTTCACCCATAACTGGTACCCCTCCTGTGCCTCCGCCTTGGTCATGATCTAGTAAACCTGGATCTATTTCAAGCTTTATGCTCTCAGAATTATCATAATCACCCAAATTAATTCCTTTAAGTCTTTCAATCACTTTATCACGTTTGAGTTTTTTATCTTTTACAATTGAAAGGATTGGCTCAAATGTTATAATTTCATTCAATGATTCATTCATTGCTGGATCTAGCAATTGCAGTGATTGCATAACATTAAAATAGAGTGGTATTTCACTTTCATTTATGATATCAAAAGAACCACTCACAACATCTCCCAATTCAACTTCACCAGCAAAAGTATTTTCTTCAGATAAACGAATGGTTGGGAACTCAAGTGTTCTACCATATAGTGGTATTGAGACCTCTGTACCACCTGATAAGCTAAAAGCTAATTGACCAGTACTGTTTGAACTGTCAGGATCAAAGTAGCTAACTGTTGTACTAAACACACCGCCTGCATCAATTACAGTATTGGTCGGATCAGCTCCAATTTTGAAGCCTGGAGCATCAGTAAATGCATAACCAGAAATTGTCACAGACTCTGATGAATTATTCACAAAACCAACTTGCTGATCGGCAGAATCTTCAAAGAATAAACGGTGATATCCAGAAAATAAATCATGGGATGGAATAATATTACCATCTTTCTCTGGATTTATATTTGCATGTGCATTTAATCGTTCACCTTCCCCAACCATCATATATTGATTGAAAGCATCTCCATTAGCTAGCACTCTTGTCATAAGCTCAACACCTGATTCATCCGGGAAATATGCTTTGGCTAGTGCTATGGCACCTGTGACATGTGGGGAAGCCATTGAAGTGCCGCTCATATATACATACTGATTATCTGGATATGTCGATATGATATCAGAGCCAGGTGCAAATATGTCTACAGTATAGTTACCAAAATCAGTAAAAGAAGACGGTGTTTCATCTGCTGTACTACTAGCAACCGTGATTATGTTAGCCGAGTTGATGTTATTTGGATAAGAGTAATACATCTGATTATCTCTATTCAAACTAGAGTTACCAGCTGACACGCTCCAAACTGCCCCATGGCTTCCGTGATCTTTTGCGAAAGCAGTCATTTCCATCACAAATGCATTGCTCTCCTCATCTACTATTGCTGATCCACCACCCCAGCTGTGATTAATCGCTATGATCTCAACATCTTGATCAAGTAGTGTTGAGATATATTGGAATCCTTCTAAGATAGCTGCACTTGAACTACCACCAAATTCATCAAACATCATGACGTTAATGATCTTTACTTTTTGCGCAACACCAGAAACTCCTATCCCATTATTACCCACTGCACCTATCGTACCTGCAACATGAGTACCATGAAAACTTCCAGCATTAATGAATCTGTTATCTTGGTAAACAGGAGCCCAACCATGGAAGTCATCAACAAAGCCGTTTTGGTCATCATCAACTCCATTAACTTCATCTGCTGAAATTACCCCATCACCATTCAAATCCTCTCCTGAATTGACCCAAGCATTTCCTGCTAAATCAGGGTGGCTAAAATCTACCCCATCATCAAAAACAACGACAATTGCTGAGTCTGATCCTGTTGCTAATTCCCAGGCATCGAATGCAGAGATATCTGCTCCAGGAGTTCCCCCTCCTTCCCAAGTGCCGTCATTATAGAATGAGTATTGCCTGTTAATTAGTGGATCATTTACAGGATATTCTTCAATTACTATATTGTCAAAGGTTGCTACAGTTTCAGAGTCAAAAGCTAATCCATCAACAATAAACTCATAGTAAATTGTATCACCTATAAAGCTTGCAGGTAATATATACCAAATATATTCGTCATAAGCTGACATATCGAATGCAACTTCACCATTATTAGATGATTGTATATACAATTCTTTGTAACCACTTACTCCGTTATCATAATCAAACTTCATACGATATAACTTTGTAGAATCTAATCCAGATAGATCAAGTAATGGTGAACGATACCCACCATAAAATTCAGTGGGTAGTTTACCATCCAAATATCCTTCAAGAAATGTGTAGCTTAAATCAGAATTGTTGCTAGCCCAACCGAATGCATCATTAGCGATTCCTTCGTTAGTTTCTATTTTTAATCCACTTGGGCTTACTTTATTAAGAGATATATTATCAATTATAAGATCTGCTGTATCACCAGATACTTCAAATCCTAATTTCATATTCTCCCAGATTTGAGTAATGTTTGTATTGAGTGTGTAGGTTTTCATCTCGCCATCAACGTCAACATTACCATCCCAATAACGTGCCCAACCGCCACCGACTTCGCCTAAAAATACATGAAAACTTTTTGCACCATCAGGGCTCATAGCATCAAAAGTTAATTCCCAATCTCCACCTTGTGCTAATGCCTCAATCTGTTCTGTTGATAGCGATTGATATGCTTGTAACTCCCAAGGATTACCAGATGATTCTACAACAAATTTAAGTGAATCATCAAAAGAAATAGTACCTCTGTTGCCTTCAGTGGTCCACAATGAATCACCATCTGAAAAATCTCCATTATGCACTATATTTTTTGGAATATGTTTTAAAACTACATCATCAATTTGAAGATCATTAACATCAGCACCCACCTCAAACCCTAACTTCATATTCTCCCAAGATCTATCTACTTCTGTAGTTAATGTGTACGTTTTCCAATCACCATCAACCGTTACAAGTCCATCTCCGTCTGCAGCCCAATAACGATCCCAGCCACCTCCATTCTCTCCTAAGAATACATGGAAAGTTTTATCACCGTCTGGACTCATAGCTTTGAAACTTAATTCCCATGTCCCACCCATTGTCAACCCATCAATTTGAATAGGTGCTAATTCCTGCCATGCTTGAACATCCCAAGGATCACCAGCCTGAGAAATAGTAAATTTCAGGGTATCATCAATACTTATACTTCCAAATTGTCCATTATTTTCTGATGAATTTTCTTCCCATAAACGATAATCGTCACTTTCAAATAATTGATCAAACCCGCCATTAAGTACGATATTTTCACCATCTCTATAAATAATCGCTGCCTGTGCATAACCATCTACACCATTTGAGAAATCTTGGTTATAAACTGTTGGAAGCTTACTATTTGTATGCTCATTTCTTTCTGGTGAATGTAATGAGATAGTAGCGCCATTGAAGTTACCTTTAAAAAATCTATTACTAGACACCTCAGATCCATCCATGTTTGAATTAATCTGCTTAGCTTCTGTTATCTCATACTCACCTCGACTAAAATAATAGTTTGGGAATGCAGAAACACCAGGTACACTGTTAAGTCGCTTTAATACATCCTCATAATCTTTGACTTTAACTTTCCATTCTTCTGCACCCTCAAAGAGAATTTTTTTGGTGTCTTCCACACCATAACCACTTTTGATACCTTCAAGTCTGGCTTGGTTAGAAACTTGTAGACCATTTAATTTAAATTTAGTTTCGTCTACTTTTACAATAACACTATTTGCAACGACTTTACTGCCTTTGTATTCTACAATGTTTTGAGATACTTGTGCATTTATATTTGAAGTTGTAAATAGTAAAGCAACGAACAGCAGTGTTAAGAGAGAGTTAGTTTTGTAGTGGTGTTTCATGATTGACCTTTTGAATTTATTTATCGGAGAACTATAACTATTTTGTAAAGAAATTATAATCATATTATAAGGACCTTATATTTAATGAATAAATCTATAAACACAAAATCAATCTTTTAACTTCAACGCGTTACCAAATGATAATTAACCAGGAATTCTTGCATAGATATTTATTTTTGATAATAATTTTATTCATTTCAACAAATTCAACCGCCCAAAATCTAAGTGAACAACAGAAAGTATCTGCTAATTTTGAATTAACCGAACGATTTACCACTCAAAAAATGGACAAGCTTATTGGGTCCACTAGAGTGTACCCCCGATGGATAAAAGACAGTGATGATTTTTGGTATACTTATGAAACAGCCGAAGGTAAACAATGGTACTATGTGCACACCGATGAGCGTCGTCAGCGTCCTCTTTTTGATCGTGAGCGGTTAGCCGCAGAGCTTTCTGAAAGCTTTAAGCGTCCTTTCAACGCGACTGATTTAAACCTGAAAGGCTTTGATTATGATACCGATGAAGAACATTTCACCTTTCACGTCGATAGTATTGAATTTTTCTATAACATAGATAATAATACCTTGGTTAAAGGTGATTCTCTGCAACCGGATAAACAAGAACCATGGCAGACCTATTCTCCTGATAGCACATGGATAGCCTATGCACAGAATCACAATCTTTTTGTGATGAGCGCCGATAGCTCGGACAGTACAGAAATCCAACTTACCGAAGATGGGGAACGTTATTTTTCGTATCAATTGGATCAAGGCTCAACTGATAGTACCGAAAAAGTGAGAGCTAGAGTGCGTTGGTTTGACGATGAAAAAAAATTATATGTTCAACGAACAGACTACAGAGATGTGGAAGAACTTTGGGTAATCAACTATTTAAAAAAACGACCCGAACTTGAAACTTACAAATATGCTATGCCAGGTGAAGAAGAAATCGGCATACAGTACCTCGAAGTTTTTGATATTGAAAGTCAATCTAAGACAATTGTAGACACCGAAATGTGGGAAGATCAAAATCTTAGCGCAGATCCAGGTAATTTGATTAAAGGTGACTTTCGAAAGAACAGCTCTGATTATTTATTCTTCACTCGCCTGAACCGTGCCGCAAGTAAGGTTGAATTAGTTAGAGCAAACACCAAAACGGGAGAAAGTGAGGTTATTTTTGGTGAGGAAAGTAAACCGTACTGGAATTGGCGGTTTATGAATGTAGCTATTATCGAGGAGGGTAAGGAGTATATATGGTGGAGTGAGCGAACAGGTTGGGGCCAATTTTATCGATACGATGCCAATGGTAAAATGATCAATGAGATTACAAAAGGAAATTTTGTAGCCGGAAATGTGGTAAAAATAGATACAGCCGCTCAAACCATGTTTTTTACGGCCTTTGGTAGAGAAAATGGTGAGCATCCTTATTATCAACATCTTTACAGTGTACGATTCGATGGTAACCGGTTGCAGCACCTGAGCCCAGAGTCTGGAAACCATCAGGTGTATGCATCGACCGAAGGGAATTACTTCGTGGACAATACCTCAACAGTTGATACTCCCACACGCTCGGTTCTTAGAGATGGATCTGGAAAGATTATTCTCGAACTGCAGCAAGTCAATATAGATCGTGCCACCGAATTAGGCTGGGAAGTACCCGAAACCTTCACCGTCAAAGCTGCCGATGGAGCTACCGACCTGTACGGGGTCATGTGGAAACCCTTTGATTTTGATCCCAACAAGAAATACCCGATTGTTTCTTATGTATATCCAGGCCCTCAAACCGAGCCTTTCCCCATTACTTTTGGGGCTTCTCGTCACCAAACACTAGCTCAAGTTGGATTTATTGTTGTTGCTTTCGGGAATCGTGGGGGAAGCCCACTCCGAAGTCGTTACTATCATACCTATGGATATGGAGATTTGAGGGATTACCCATTGGCAGATAACCGGTATGGTTTAGAGCAGCTCATCGGGCGGCACAATTTTGTTGACGGATCAAAAGTTGGAATTTACGGACACTCTGGTGGGGGCTTTATGTCAACTGCTGCCCTTCTCACCCACCCAGATTTTTACGATGTAGCTGTTTCCTCGGCGGGAAACCATGACAATAATGTATATAATCGTTGGTGGAGTGAAACGCACAATGGTGTTAAAGAGACTACCAAAGTAATAAAAGAAATGGGCGAGGATAGTGTAGAAATAGAAAAGACCGTTACTACCTTTGATGGCCCCATTGAAACCAATGCCTCACTGGCCAAAAACCTTCAAGGAAAGTTACTTTTAGTGCATGGGAACATTGACAACAACGTTCATCCAGCCAATACAATCCGATTAGTGGACGCATTAATTAAAGAAGGGAAACGATTTGATATGATGATTTTACCTGGTCGTCGTCACGGCTTTGGCCCGTATCAACCCTATTTTGAGCGTATGATGTGGTACTACTTCGCCGAACATCTACTGGGTGATTACAGGGGCTTAACAGTCGACTATCACATCCCTGAAGATTTGGATTAATCTTGGAGGGTTAACGCTCGATTAATTGCTGATTCAGAACGATTATTAAAAAGCCAATGACTAACTCATTGGTTTTTTTTATGCAGTTTACTTTAGCAAAATCATTTTATTGGTCAGTACCGATCCATTGAAGCGAAGCTCATACACATATACCCCACTTGCTAGGGCTGACGCATTAAACTGAATGGAGTGAGCACCCGCATTTCGCCGCTCATCAACCAAGACCGAGACCTGTTGACCTAACATATTATACACACGTAATTGTACTTGGCCAGATTGGGGTAAGCTAAAATTAATTTGTGTGTTCGGGTTAAATGGATTGGGATAGTTCTGAGCAAGAGAAAACTCATTTATTTGGATTTCCTCTTCCTCATTTGAGGTCCCTGCAACTTTGGTTACAACCGTTTTATCGAAACTAAACAACCAATTATTTACCTCTGAGTCATAGTCAGTATCAAATTCGTAACGCATTATATGCGTGCCTTCACTAAGTGATATAGGACCTACATCAATTCCAACAAAGTTTATAAAACTACCTGTACCCTTCACCTGTTTTTTACCACTTACATCTTCATTGTCAATAAACATAGTAAAATTACCAAACCCTGGTACAGTTCCAACATGAGTTGTAAATCTGTAGTTACCTGCTTCATTTACTTTAAAAGTGTATTCTATCCACTCACCTGCCACTATCCAATTAACATGGATTTTCCCTCCATCTCCACTCAAATCAACACCCTCACCAGCTCTATAAAACTGATTGTTTGAATCTACATCATGATATGCAATACCTTCTCCTCCATTATCGTAATGTTCCGCTTCAATAGTACCCGGCACGTTTGTAGGAGCTCCACCATAAGGTGTCCCATTAGGTAAAACATTTATTATCAGACTATCTTCTGAAACCAAACCATTGCTATTGGTCACTTTTAGATTAACTGTGTAATCTCCTGTTTCATAAAATGTAAATGTAGTGTCAGCTTTGGAAGAGCTTCCTAAAGAACCAAATCTCCAATCAAAATTTATTGCCAAGTCATTTCTATCAAAACTATTTGAAGCTTTAAAATTTATAGATAGTGGAGATTTACCTGAAGTTTTATCTGCATTTAATAAAACAACAGGAGCATTGGTATTAAATTGCTGTGTAGATTCTGCATAAGTTACACCAGCTGGAACGGTCATTAAGTAACCATCAGAAAATGTCACTAATCTATCGGTTTTACTAGCATTGTATGCTACATATGTTTTGTCTTCACCTTTTTTAAACACTGAATAAGTAGGTATATCTGCCGTTATTGTTATATCAACATGTCCCATTCTTTTCATGTTATAAAGCCAATGCATAGTAAACGGTTGAGATAACCCGTTGAAAACCTCATCATGATCATTATAATTTAGCTTTGGAGACTCTGTGAGATAATATGCTAAAGCTTGATTTGGATCTGACATTGATAAATACAACCAAAATAAATCTTTCCATAATTTTGGTTGTCCGCTTCTTTTCTCTACTAACTCATTATAATTTTTAATTATATAGTCAGGGTGTCTACCCAAATATAAAGATCCACTAGTAATTGGAAGAAAATTTATACCATGTACAAATTCTGGATCTCCACCAAACCACGTTGCATGAACACCTTTGGAACCCCAAACCATGGCAAGTGCTACATGGGGATAGCCTTCTGGAAATACTTCTTCATCAATATCAAACCAGTACTGTTCTACGGCCGTAGTTTCTGTTGTATATAGAAAAATACCCATGTCACGTATCTCTGGTTGATTGGTAACCTCACCCCATAAAATTACAGCTGAAGCATAATTCATAGATTCTGAGCTCGATTCCTGATTATTTCCCTCAGCAAAATCACCATGTCCTGCTGCCCATGAGTGCCCGGCATAAATATCAAAAGACCGAAGAAAAGGGAATAATTCATCTTCTCGATCCCAATTATTTGCATCCCGTATAAGCATATTCACCATTCCACCCCATTGTTCCTGAGAGGCCCATTCTGGATCATACTGAGCGATAGTTGCCGCACTTACAATGGCATAACTCATATGAAAATGGTGATCATTGATTTGGTTATCTGCACCATAACCAGATGGATAACCAGTTAATACATCCCAATCAGAATTATAAGAATACTCTTGTTCTCCCCCAACGGTAAACCAATCTTCTAGTCTTGTTTTTAATTTTGTTAGAAAATAATCTCGTTCACTTGATAAACCCATCTGATCTGCTAAGTGAACTAAATTTGCAAATCGAGCCATTGATTTACCATTTTCATATGATGGGCCTGCATTAAGAGATTCTTTAGTTACATCTGAAATCAAATTACTTAGTACATCCGGATTATAATCTCCTTGATTAGGAAGAGCGGGTAAAACTCCTTGAAATTTTAACGATGTAGTAAACGTATTGCCTTTAATAACCTTCATTTCTCCTCTAGGTGAAACATAGGAATAGTCAGTCAAAGGCTCATTTACATTTAACCACTGATGTCTATATAATGCTGAAATTGTTTCATTGAGATTCCCAACTGCTGAATCTTTCAGTACCGTTTCATATGAATAAATTGACGTCAAAGTTGAAGTTTGTTCATCATAATTCCAATCAACCACACTATTGGTCACAAAAGCATAGGCCCTGACTTTGAATTCATTTAATGTTTCTTGCGAATTATTCGGCAATAAAGCTACAGATAAATAATCTTTACCATCTAGGTCAGAAGTAAAAATATTCCCTGTATCCCAAGTTGATCCTGTTGGCGCAAAAATTCCATAATGTTTACCATCAATAGTTATACCTAGTACACCATCTTTGTTATACCAAATTGTTGGATTTCCAGTAAAATCAATAAATGCATTACCTCCATTTATTTGAAAGTATACAAATGGTAATCCATGACCCATTGTAGCAAGCATAGATTTATCACCATTTATCCATTCTGCTGTAACTGTCCAATCATCATATCTATATGTTTTTGTATTTGACGAATTTAATCCTTGAATACCAACCGTCATTTGAAGAACATAAGGAAACAAATAATCTGATCCAGGTGCAGCATTTATTAACACATGCTGTGGTTGATAACTGAGTTCCAATCCTGATTTGTTTGCTTGCATAGAAAGTGGATGAGCAATTAACTTTCCTGAATGCTGGTTTCCAAAGAATGGGAAAATTAAACTACTCCACCAATCATTTGTTTGGACTCTTTGATCAAATGTATTTGAAACTTTGGGTAAGATATTTTGACCACTTGCATTTTGAGGTCCTATTTCACCAGATGGTAAAGATGTACTGTAACTACCAGCACCTACTTGAACCACTTGTGCATTTGATCTCACAGAAAATAATGTCAGCAATAAGAAAATAGTGGAAACAAGTATGCTTAAATTTTTTTTAAATGGAATTAATTTTTGGCTATCGTTCAAAAAAGACATTATGTAAAATTTTATAAAATGTTATTTAGCAAAATTTAAATGTTAAATTGATCATTTAATTCGTACTCTTAATTGTTTTTTTTAGTTTAAATAAACAATTAGTTTTTAGCTTTATCCTATCATTTTGTAAGGTGTACAAAATACCTAATATCTAAAGCAGATATGCCTAAAATGCTACCTATATCAATTTTTTACATCTAAACATTAATAAAATCACCCTATAGATTTTCAGTAATATTAAATGGTGTATATTTATAACAATTATCCTGTAAAAGCATACTTAAAATAATGGCTCGTAAAAGCTTTGACATCCCCGATCAGTATCGTTCCCCAGTTATTCGCCAAGTGAAAGAAGCCACTAAGATACTGGACCCCACAAAAAAAAATCTCACACCTACCATGTTGGATTTTGGCCCTGTACAGTTTTACATCCCCAGATTTTTTGGCTTTTGTTACGGAGTAGAAAACGCCATCGATATTGCCTATAAAGCACTCCGAGAGCATCCTGATAAAAATATTTATTTGCTCAGTGAAATGATCCACAATCCCACAGTAAACGAAGATCTCCTCAAAAAAGGTATGCAATTTCTTCAACACACCGATGGAAGCGAGCGCATTCCTATCGATTCCTTGAGTTCTGAGGACATCGTTATTGTACCCGCCTTTGGTACCACGGTAGAGATTGAAGAACAGCTAAAAGCTAGGGGAATTGATCCCTATGCTTTCAACACGACCTGCCCATTTGTCGAAAAAGTTTGGAAACGAGGTGCTCAATTAGGAAAAAAAGACTACTCCCTTATAGTTCATGGGAAATATGAACATGAGGAAACCCGCGCCACCTTTTCGCACAGCTCTACCCACTCAAACGTGGTGGTCGTACTAAACCCTGAAGAAGCCCATATCTTAGCTGATTGTATGCTGGGAAACCGACCCAAAGAAGACTTTGAGCACTATTTTGGCCATAAATGCACCCCTGGATTTGATCCGCAAAAAGATCTGCAGCGTTTCGGGGTCATAAACCAGACTACGATGTTAGCTACCGAGACTCAAGAGGTCATGGATGCTCTAAAAAAAGCAACCCTTCAATTGTTTAGCGAGTCAGATATTCAGCAGTATTTTGCTGACACCAGTGACACCCTATGTTACGCAACCAACGAAAATCAATCCGCTACCATGGCTCTCTCTATGGTAGAGGCCGATCTAGCTTTCGTTGTGGGTGGGTATAATTCATCCAATACCATGCATCTAGTCGAAATTTTGGAACATTCTTTCCCAACTTATCACGTTCGAGATGCAGCAGAAATCATTGATCAAAGCCAGCTAAGGCACTTTAACCAGTGGGAAAAAAAAATACTGATAACTACAAACTGGCTAGACCGCTCCAGAAACCCACTCAAAATTGCTCTGACATCGGGAGCATCGTGTCCGGATGCACTGGTCGATGAAGTTCTGACATGCTTACTGGAGTTTTTCCCAGGACATCGCGACATTGAGGACGTCCTGGTACCTTTTCAAGCAACTAGCTCTGCTTAGCGCCTATTACTAATAATTTAGACTCCTCGCTAAAGTACCTACTCATTAATCAAACTAAAGAAACTAACCACAGTTGGTCTAAACCCCTTTAATTCAATGGCAAGGTTTGCATCGACCAGGCGGATTTCAGGGGTCACAATTCCGGTAGTATTGTTTCGAATAGCCCCATAGTCAACGTATGCTTCAAATGGTCTGGTTTTTTCAGCTTCGCTATATTGTTCTATAGGTATGCGATATTGTACCGTAACCGTAGATGGAGAGAAATTAAACCGTTGATTTCTTGGCGCATTTTCGAGCCGTAACACCAACGTTAGTTCCCCCTCAGTAAATTCGGTTACTGTTTCATGATAGCTCACCAAGTTCTGCTCGAAGCTAAGAGCAGGATCCGAAGAAATGATAGGGAGTTGCAGGGTGATGTTATCGCGAATATTGTTGAGTTTAACCGAATAATCAATAATCCAAGCTTCTAAGTTTTCCACTTTAGACACCGCACCAGACACCCTAATACTATCCGGTTCTAGGTAGCCTTGCCCAACTCGGTCGTAGCGCTCGGCATAGTTAAACGTAGGCTCCCAAACCAGCGGAAGTTGTTTACTTATCATCGGTTCTAGATTTAAGGATAAACGAGTGGGGTTCACGTTTAAAACCGAGACATCTTGTTCAGGGGCAAAGCGCTGCCGAACCTGACTAAAGACGTCAATCTCACCCGTACTAATATCTACAGGTACAGCTGGAGGATTGTTTTTCAGGCTAATTAGTTTCCAACCCTCTCCACTTATTTCGGCCGCAATGGTTTCAGGAATAGCATCTACCAAAGCCATGCCTTCTGGAACAGAACCCACTTCTAAAGGAACTTCTACATCGATGTTATAGGATCCATTCAAATTAACCACCATCCACAAGGTCATGGCAAGAACATAGGAAACAACGAAAACAGTGATTTTTTCCTCCCGGGATGTATTTGAGGCTCCATTCTCTTTCCGCAATCCAATAAGGGCGGTATCAATGGCTCGAACCGCCTTTATTAAGGGGCTAAAAATGGTATTTGGGCTATTCTTCGGGTAGATTTTTTTCATCGTTATGCAGTTTCCTTAAATATACTTTGGCCAATGCCTATTTCCAACCATTGAGTAGGGCGTGGCATAGCCTTACTTGGCCACTACTTTAAGCTCTTGTACTACCTTATGATCCACCAAATCGTTCAGCCTTTTGACAATATGAAATCTGTTCGCATGAATTTCATGTCGCCACACCGCATTTGAAACCACACAGGTCAGTATGCTCCCCTGGAAATACAAATCGTGTGTTTGTTCCGCTATTTTTAGCCCAACAACTTCACTCCATTTAGCTAATACCATTCCCTGTCGCAGTTTTTTTTGATGGGGATAGCGGTCTAAAAACTGCTGTAATGCTTCTGATATTGATTTTGGCTTGTCTAGTCGCATAGTAACCAAACTTAGTTAGTTTCGGCTACATTTCCATCCTTAATCGTGATACACAAGTGATCCGGATGATCAAAATCCACAAAATCACTAAACGCCACCGGATGGGCCGCTGTAATAAAGCTCTGGCCTTGATGTGCTTTTAAATGTTCGAGTAAAATTCGCACTCGTTCCCCATCCAAGTCACCAAATACATCGTCCAGAACCAAGAGCGGAGCGTCCTCTAATTCCTTCGTGTAATAATCCAACTGCCCTAATTTTAAGGCAAGTGTAAACAACCGATGCTGACCTTGCGAGCCGTACCGGCGCAGCTCTACCTTGTCCAAATTAAACACAATTTCGTCCCTATGAGGCCCGACTAGGCTTTGCCCTCGCTCCAATTCCTTATCAAATTGCTCGTCCAATGCTGCTTTGAAACATTGCTCGATCCGCTCTACTCGGGTTAATGGTGTTGGGGAGTCGACCTTGGCTTTGCTCTTGGCCTGATCTGAGTCTACGGTGACCTCCTCATTTTCCTCCCATCCACGCACCATGGATTCGTAGCGCATTCCAGGCTTCATTTCTAAACCAGATATCTCGGTAAAATTAACCTGTACAAAGCGTTCAAGTTGCGTAATAACACTTGCCCGTTCATCCATTATTTTTGACCCAATTCGAACTAATTGCTCATTCCAAGGCTCTAAATAGCTTTGCATAAGGGTCTTATCAACCCGTAAAGATCCTCCTTCGGCATACTTTTGTAATAATTTATTACGCTGACGTCGAATCTGACGGTATTCCATTAAATTTCGCAAATATGACCGGGATAATTGGCTAATGAATGCATCAATAAACACCCGCCTTTCAACTGGCCCGCCTTTGGTTAGTTGCTCGTCTTGAGGGCTCAATACCACCACAGGAACCATTCCTATGAGATCGGAGAGCTTGTCCAATGGACCTTCGTTCACGAAAATTTTCTTTCCATCTCCTCTCGAATAGCTAAGCGACAACTGAAATTTTGCCCGTATTTGACCTTGAAAATGGCCGCGAAGCAAAAATGATTTGGTGTCCTGTTTAACCACATGAGAATCTGAGCTAGTGACAAAACTTCGAGACATACACAGATAATGAATGGCATCTACAATGGAGGTCTTTCCCGCGCCATTTGGACCAATGAGGACGTTGATATAGGGTGCCCAGGTCACCTTGGTATGCGTATGATTCCGGAAATGAAATAATTCTATTTCGTGAATACGCATCAGCTACCCCAATTATTTAATCAAGGTCATTCTGCGGGTAAACGAAGCTTCTCCTGAGAGTTGTTCAAGTCTGTAATAGTAAATGCCTGACGGTAAATGCGCCGCATCGAAAGCAACGCGATGCCAACCAGCCGCTCGCTGACCATCTGCTAACACCGCAACACGCTGACCTAACATAGTAAAAATCATTAGTCGAATGTGTTCAGAGCTCGTTAGCTCAAAAGAAATAGTTGTACTCGGGTTAAAGGGATTTGGGTAATTCTGCAGTAAATGAATTTCTTTTTGGGCCTGGTCGAAGTCCTGCTGCCTAGTGTATTCTGCTGCTACGGCTTGTCCCCCAAAATAAGCCCGTTCCACTAGGGTAGAATCATGCACAAAAGGATTTCTATTTCCCTGTGCCTGTTCGGCCCCTAAGCTCCGGTTCCATTCCGCCTCATCTACTGGATCTAGTTTATGCCAATCAAACAGCACATCTTTCATTCCATTGAAAAAGGAGACATCGTCTTTAACCACCGCTCTGGTTTGATAAACCGACCAAAAATAGAAGATGGCTCGCGCAACATTCCCTTTAAAATCTTCCCGTGGCTCAAAAGCTCTACCATTGTCCAATTCACTGTGCAAATCAATATTTGCCGAGGGTATTCCACTCGATTCGCCCGATAAATAAAACCACTTATCGGCTTCATTGTCAGGTATCTCATCGAATGGATAATTAGAACGAGCCGAATTTGCTTCTACTCGAGTGGGAAATAAATGATGAATATCGCCCCGCATGGGTTCATCTCTGTCAAATAATCCTTGCGGCCAAACGTGCTCGGTGTTAATGCCTTTGTTAAATGCATCGGTTCTATTATTACTGGTAATTGTATAACCGGTATATACCCCAATAATTTGCCCATTCACATTATCAATAGAGCCATACATCTGATCTCTGGCGCCGTTATAACCTAGGGTATTGCTTACTGCGTATTCCTGAAGAATGAATTGTTGCAGGTTCTCACCCGTGAGATTGGGCGCGATATATTCCTGCGGACGCTGCTGAGCCTGTAACGAATTTGAACTTAGCCAATTTGGACTTAGCAAAATTAGACTCAGCGAAAATCCCAGAAAAAAAACTACCCTTGAAAAAAGACGCATTCTTATCTCCTAGAGTCCAAATGCGTCATGTCCAAGAAACAGCGCCGAATCTCCCAGCTCTTCCTCGATTCGGAGAAGCTGGTTGTATTTTGCAATACGGTCGGTACGTGACATCGATCCTGTTTTAATCTGTCCCGCGTTGGTTGCCACGGATAAATCGGCAATAGTGACATCTTCGGTTTCGCCCGAACGGTGTGATATAACGGCGGTGTAGGAATTCTTATGAGCCATTTCAATGGCATCTAAGGTTTCGGTTAACGTACCAATCTGGTTCACTTTAATTAAAATAGAGTTGGCTATATTGTCTTCAATTCCACGAGAAAGTCGCTCGGTATTGGTTACAAATAAATCATCACCAACGAGTTGAACTTTATCTCCGATGGCATCGGTAAGTTTTTTCCATGCATCCCAGTCGTCTTCAGCCATTCCATCTTCAATGGAAATGATGGGGTATTTATCCACCCAGTTGCTCCAAAATTCAACCATCGCATCGGTGTCTTTCTTTGAGCCATCACTCCATCTAAATTCATACAAGCCAGTCTTTGCATTATAAAACTCTGAGGTAGCCGGATCTAAGGCGATTAATACATCTTCCTTTGGTATATATCCTGCTTTTTCAATGGCTTCCATGATGACTTCCAGTGCCTCTTCATTAGACTTAAGATTCGGTGCAAATCCACCTTCATCACCCACTGCGGTACTGTATCCTTTACCTGCTAATACTTTCTTTAGCGTATGAAAAATTTCAGCGCCTATTTGTAAGGCATGCGAAAAGGATTCCGCACCCGCGGGGATAATCATGAACTCCTGTAAATCTACGCTATTGCCAGCATGCGAGCCTCCGTTGATAATATTCATCATAGGCAGTGGTAATACTTTGGCGTTTACCCCACCTACGTATCTCCAAAGAGGTAAACCCACTTCATTTGCAGCAGCTTTGGCTATGGCTAGGGAAACCCCTAAAATAGCATTAGCACCTAACTTAGCTTTATTCGGAGTGCCATCTAATTCGATAAGTAACGCATCCAATTCGGTTTGATTGAAAACCGGTAGCCCCAGAAGTTCCTCTGCAATAATTGAATTCACGTTTTCTACCGCTTGCGCTACTCCCTTTCCAAGAAACACATCCGAATCTCCATCACGCAACTCAACGGCTTCAAACTCGCCCGTAGAGGCTCCAGAGGGAACAGCTGCACGCCCCATATTTCCGGTATCCAGTATAACATCCACCTCTACAGTGGGGTTTCCACGCGAATCAATGATCTGGCGGGCTACAATATCTTCAATAAAACTCATAATAACTCCTTTGGTTGGTTCGATAAGTGCATCCCTAAAGGTACTAGGATTTACGCTTAGCATAAAGCGCGAATGCGAATAGTTTTCGTACCTTAATACGCTTGCATTCAAAATCGATGCGCATGCTCTCAAAAACTTCAAATTTTAGCAAAAACACCTCTAATTATGTCCCTTCACCCTTGGATTATTCTTTTCGATATCGACGGAACCTTGCTTACAGTAGACCGTACGTTCAACCGCCCCTTGCTCAGAAGCATCATTGATGAGTTACATATCGACTACCCAGACATGGAAAAAGACCCCTTTTCAGGGAGAACGGACTTCGATATCATTTCATCCTTTTTAGTCCATCATGACAACCAAGAAGAGCTTTACCAAGACTTCAAAGCTCTATATCTAGAGCGTCTATCTGAGGAAATCCAAGAATATCATGTACTTCGGCACGCCTATGTAAATGAGGCATTGGAATATTTTTCGGGTCCCACCTTCATCAGAGGGCTCCTCACTGGTAACTATCCAGAAGCCGCCGTAACAAAATTGCGCGCAGCAAACATCCATCAAGAGTTTAGTTTTGGAGCTTTTGGCGAATTTCACTCCGACCGAAACATGCTTCCTCAACTTGCGCTCGAGCACATTCAAGACTCTCTGGCCGTTACACCCGATCCCCAGCGATTCCTCATCATTGGGGACACACCGCGTGACGTAATTTGCGCAAAAAGCGCCCACATGAAGTGCATAGCTGTCACAACTGGGAAATTTTCGCAAGAAGAATTAGCCGAGTATGAACCTGATATAATCATCGATTCCCTGGCTCATCCAGCAGACTGGTTCCAAAGAATTACTACTGGTTGATATACACCCAAGTCGTGGCTAAATACTGGCTTAATCCCGCGCCCACATCTTACCAAACACAAAAGTAATCTGAATAGAACCTAAGAAATTCACAGGATCGTTAGAACGCTCGTAGGCATCTGGAATTTGATCTTGATCAACATCTACAATGACCCCGTTTGAGCGTAGTGGTTCAAAAGGCTCCATGATTTGTATCCCATTGGGCATGTAATAGAAGGTATAGCCAAATTGAAAACTTTGAAGCTGTGCAAAGTTGTCCCCAAAATCGATGCCCAACACCCATTCACCTGTCATTGCAAGGGTTGTTTCGAGCTCATTCCAACTCTGAAACACATCATTCACTGGTTCATAGACCAAAAACTCATTTACATTTGCTTCGCGAAAACCGTTTTCATTATAATCTTCAAAATAAGGCAACACAAACATCATCGCCCCGCCCAAGCTAACCGAACTGTGCACCCGGAAATTGTCGGTAATTTGATTCGGGAAAAATCGTTTCTTGAGCCCCAAGGTTAGAGGAGTACTCAAGACGCGTTTGAATTTACTTGGCACTACTCGGTTTCCAAAATAGTAATCAATGTACGTCTGTTCACTTGGATCTCGTACTCCACTCAAGCTTAGACTTACTAAGGCTTCAGTGTAGGGTCGTAACGAACGTCGGTATTGCGCTCCAAGTTGGAGGCCAAAATCATTTAACCCGATTCGAACACCTAATCCTGAACGATAGCCTTCGTCAAACAAATTGAGAGTAACATTTATACCTTCCAATTCAGGCTCACCAAATACGTACTCCTGCGCATTTTCGTTCGTCTGAGTCTGAGCTAATGATTGTTGAGACGCAAACACACTTAACAACAATCCTACTATACATACCGAAAATAAAATAGGAACGGAAGTTGAGAGTCGTGAGTAAACTATTTTTGCTGTTAGCATTTCAAAAAATAGAGTTAGATGGAAATCTCGAAGCGAAAAAAGCATATACTGCTTTCTTATGTTTGAACTAAAGAAACACTCCTGATAAGTTAATAGTTTAAAAGATCAAAGAATAAACGAAAAAAAATAGAATTTCTTATTGCCTTAAATACAGAACATGTTATTTTTTAACGGAAAATAGGCAATAACCGACAGCAACTTTATTTTAAGCTACAATTGGTTTATTCTACGCCATCGAAAAAAAATACAGCGCACGTTTATTGTCTTTCAGAAAACCTAGTGGAATGAATTCTCACAATACCTTTCTTATTTATGGCCCTTCGGCAACGTTACTCCGAATGGCTTCCAAATTATTTGAAAAGCACAAGCCCAAGTTTTTACATACTCGCAGCTTTGATGAACTCAAGCATACCCAATATGTCGCAGTTTACGAAGAGTATGAAAAACAAATCAACTCCAGTGTCACCCTAACATGCATTGTGGAAAGTAACCCAAAGCAAACCAAGATCATCCTTAAAAAAACCGGCGGACGTATGGGTTTTAGAGGTAGCTCACTATACGAAGAGCGAAGCATGGATTCCCTAGTGAATGATTTCATATTTGATTTTGGAAAGCGCTACGGCTTAACCGTACAAGAAGAAAAAGTTTCTGACGCTATCGGCGACGAATAATGCAAGATAGGTCATGGACGGTCCTCAGTATATTGGACTGGGGCACGGAATACTTTAAGCAAAAAGAGGTTCGCAATCCGCGATTTAGCATCGAGTGGTTGTTATCTCATGTGTTAGAAGTAAAACGCCTAGAATTGTATTTACTTTTTGAGCGCCCCCTCCACTCCACAGAATTAGAGCACCTACGTCCGATGGTTCAACGTCGCGGGAAACATGAACCACTACAGTACATAACGGGCAAGGTAGATTTTTTCGGAATCGAACTATCGGTGGCTTCTGGGGTTTTAATCCCAAGGCCGGAGACCGAAGAGCTAGTTGAATATATTCTAGCCTCGCATGACAAAGATGCCCCTAAAAAACTAATCGACATAGGAACCGGCTCTGGCTGCATTGCCTTAGCCATAAAAAAGGAACGACCTAACTGGGAAGTATGGGCTACCGACCTCTCCGAATCCGCCCTGCGAGTCGCCCAACAAAACGGAAATGAAATCGGATTACAAGTGCATTGGTTTCAGGATAATGTTTTTGCCCCAGAGTTATTGCGCCATCATCCCGAGCTTGCACACTCATATGATATTTTAGTTTCTAATCCTCCCTACATACTCAAAGAGGAATGGGAAGCCTTAGATCGAGAAGTACGTGAGTTCGAGCCAGAAGAAGCTCTGTTTTGTTGCTCTACCCATCGTATGTATTCCGCACTTGTCGAACATGCAAGGTCCCTGCTCCTTCCACACCATTCTCAGATGTACTTTGAGGTTCACGAACAGTATGCCAATGAGGTTCAGAATATTTCAAAAGACTACGGATTCACCGCAGAAACTCGTCACGATTTAGCGGGTAAAGATCGGTTCGTAACAAGCACTCTTAGCTCATCCTAAAATGAGCCAAGCTGGCTGGGTCATTTAGCTACATCACATTCTTCACTAAGCGCCATAAATTACTCTCTAACAAAGGACTCAAAAAGAATTTCATGATTTGCAAAAAAATGTGGATAACTTGTTGAAAAGTACTCGAAAAAATTCTAGCCTTAACGAAAACTATGAAAACAACCTTGTTAAGGCAATATTACCCCAATATTACCTGTCTTACTAAGTTTACAGTTGACTCAATATAAATACTGTTTTATATAGCTTTAAGGCTAATTATAAACTGTGGATAACTTCAACAAGTAGCTAACGATTAGGTTTGACAAGTAGCTAAATTATCATCATTTTCAATCCAAGAAAAAATCGCGCTAAATAGCTAAATATGTGGATAACTCTAAAAAAGCGCAGACGGAGTAGATGAAACATGGATTTAATGATGTATATAACGTGTAGGAGGTCTTAAGCATTGCAAACGGAATCGGCAGAGGTAACCTGGGAGAAGTGTCTCAGTATTATAAAGGACAATATTAGCTATCAAAAGTATAAATCTTGGTTTGAACCCATACGCGCTATAAGTCTATCAGAAAACACTCTAACTATTCAAGTACCTAGTCAGTTTTGGTATGAGTGGCTCGAAGAACATTACTATACTATGTTGCGCTCGACCCTATCCAAAGTCATGGGCGAACACGGTAAGCTTGAGTATTCTGTTGTCATGGAAAAATCTGATCTATATGAGCACAACAAATCAATACGACTTCCACAACGTTCTATGCCTCCGGTTCAAGACCAACATATTCAGAGTTATCCCGACTATTCTCCTGACAGAATAGAAAATCCCTTTGTTATTCCTGGAATTAGAAAAACTAAAATAGATTCCAACTTAAATAGATCTTATGTTTTTGAACGCTATATAGAAGGTGACTGCAACCGCTTAGCCCGTTCCGCTGCCATGGCTATTTCTGACAACCCTGGTAGTAATTCATTCAATCCTTTTTTTATTTATGGGCCTACCGGTCTAGGAAAAACTCACTTAGTCCAGAGTATTGGTAACCGAATTAAGCACAAATATGGGGACGAAAAATCAGTTCTCTATATCTCTTCTGAAGCATTTACTAATGAATTTGTGCATGCGATCCGAAACAACCGTGCTAGCGAATTCTCTATGTTTTACCGAAACATCGATGTACTCATTGTAGATGACATCCAGTTTTTTAGTGGTAAAGAAAAAACTCAAGAAGAATTCTTTCACATCTTCAATGCGCTCCACCAAGATGGCAAGCAGATTATTTTAAGTAGTGACAGAGCGCCAAAGGATGTTCCCGACATTGAGGAGCGACTTATTTCTCGATTTAGTTGGGGGCTAAGTGCTGACCTGCAAATGCCGGAGTACGAAACACGCTATGCTATACTAGAGCGTAAAGCAAACGACAATGGTATTGAAATCCCTGGCGATATACTGGAATTCATAGCTCACAATTTCAAATCCAATGTCCGGGATTTAGAAGGAGCCATTATAAAGCTGTTGGCCCATGCGTCTCTGCAAAACCTAGATGAAATTGATCTAGCCATGGCTAAGCGCGTTCTCAAGGATATGGTCAAGGATTCACACACACAGATTTCTATCGAATCCATTCAAAATTACGTCTGTGAATACTTTGGAATAGATACCAATAAAGTGCGTGAAAAAACCAGAAAACAAGAAATTGTGGAAGCGCGACAAATAGCCATGTACCTATCTAAACGTTTCACAAAATCTAGCCTCAAAACCATTGGCTTACACTTTGGGGGACGAGATCATTCCACGGTAATTCACGCTATTTCAACCGTAGAAGAACGAATGACCACCAGCCCTAAACACAAGCGCATTCTAGAAGAACTGCACCAACGAATCGAAGTTGCTAGTCTATAACAATTAGGCTCAGCTGTTACAAAGAGTTCAATCCAACGCCACGGCTCATGGAGCATACCGACCTTCTTACTCTAAAAGCCTTACGCTATCATGCTTTTCACGGAGTGCATGCCATCGAACGTGAGCAGGGCAATAGCTTTGAGGTGGATGTACTCTTTCGCGCGGAATTACGCCAAGCTGGCGCCCATGACCAATTGGATCTAACCTTGGACTACGAAAAAGCCGAACAAATCGTTAGTGGCGTCATGTTTGGTCCCTCCGTTCATTTAATCGAAAAACTCTGTGTGGACATCGGCGAGCAATTAATGAACACCTTCCTTCTGGTTGATGCGGTTCAGGTCGTGATTCGAAAACTCAACCCGCCTATTAAGGTCCCTACCGCTTATTCCGAAATAAGTATGCAGTGGCAACGATCTAGTAAGTAAGTACAAGTGAGTAAAAATAGTCCGCATAGTACTCCGGATAGCGTTCACTCTGAGCCGGTATCGATGAACCCAAGAGCGGAAGATTCTGCACAATCTGTTTTTATAGCTCTAGGGTCAAATGAAGGTGATTCCACTGCACATCTAACACAAGCTCGATTATTCCTTCAAGAAATTAGTACTTCGCCTATACGAGCTTCCCGAGTCTACCAAACAGAACCCATTGGCCCCTCTGACGACGACTTTCTAAATGCGGTTATCCATATTGGCTGGGAAGGCAGCCCAGAGTCTTTGCTCGAACGGTTAAAAGAACAAGAACGAATACAAGGCCGCCCCTCTCGCTATCCCAAATGGACTTCCAGAACCTTGGATTTGGATATCATAGATTTCGGCGGGCTCATTCTGAACAATGACCGCCTACATCTCCCCCATCCTGCCGCTGCAAAACGATTATTTGTCCTACTACCCCTTTACGATTTGGCTCCTGAATGGCATGAGCCAGTAAACAAGAAAGCTATCTCAGAACTAATCCATCAAGCTCCAGAAATGAGGATTGAAGTAGGTGCATGGCAATGGGAATAGTGTTAGTTTAGGTTATGCAGGTTGAACCAAGATTTATCGCAATAGAAGGGGTTATTGGTGCAGGGAAAACCACCCTAGCTCAGATGCTTTCCCAGCGCCGTCAGGCTAGATTGGTACTCGAAGAATTTGAGGATAACCCCTTTTTACCGAAGTTTTATGAGGACAGAGAACGCTATGCTTTTCAAACACAGTTAGCCTTTCTGGCCAGCCGTTTTCGCCAACAACAAAACATGATGAGCCAAGATCTTTTTCACACCATGACAGTATCGGACTATATTTTTGAAAAAGACCGAATATTTGCACGTTTAAACCTCGATACTGATGAATTAGCCCTTTATGATTCCATCTTTTCCATCATGACGGGTATCGCTGCTCAACCTGATTTGGTGGTTTTTTTACAATCCACGGTAGAACGGCTCATGCAAAATATAGACCAACGAGGCAGAGAGTATGAGCAACATATCACACCAGAATATCTTAGAGACCTAAATGAGGCATACAATCATTTTTTTTATCATTATCAAAGAAGCCCTGTGGTGTTCATTAACGTAAGTGATGTAGATTTTGTTAAAAACCCCGAGCAACTTTTGTATATTGAAAAGCAATTATTCGAGCGCCCTATATTAGATAATATGCATATACATTTATCGTAAAATTGAGAATCTTCGCTATTTATGACTTTTAAGCTGCTACTATTTTTCTTCTTAATCTGGGTTTTCTTTCGATTTGTGGGAAGAATTTTTTTACCCTTGGCTATTTTTCGTAAAGCTGTAAAAAATGCCCGAAATCAACAGCCCTATAATAATAATCCGTTTTCAGGAAACGGTGGGAGAAAAAAAGATTTTTCAGCTATTCAAGATGCAGAATTCGAGGATTTAAGTGAATCAGAACCAGCTGCTAAGGATAAGGATGGAGCCAAGGAGGCATCCACAGGAACCAGTAATAACACCTAATAGTACAACGACCTAAACAAGCAATAACATGAATATTGAAGAAAAACTAAGCCGCGGCTTCGAACTACTCCAAGAAAAAGACATCGACCATAGCTTAGATATCGCTAGAGAGGTCCAAAAAGAAGCGCCCGATACCCCAGAAGGGTACTATCTTGAGGCGCTAATCATGCAGCAGCTAAATCAGATGGATATTAGTTTTTCGTGCATTAATAAGGCCATCGAGCGATCCGATAATAACGGGGTTTATTTGAATCTGAGGGGTCATATACACATGATGAAGGAAGATTTGGAGAAAGCGGAAGCGGATTTTGATACAGCTATAGAATCTAGTGATCTTGCAGCAGCTCACCGGAATAAAGTGATGATTATGTTAATGACTGACCGTGGAGCAGATGCCGTAAATTATTTGATAGGGCGAATAAAAGCCGAGCCAAGAGATGCGGAAAATTGGATACTGATGGGTGATATGATTATGAAAGGTGGTCAAAATGATAAAGCTCGCACTTATTATGAGCAGGCAATTAAGATCGATCCAGATAATGAATATGCCCAACGACAGTTGCTAGAAATAGACGGATAAGTTGCTGCCTCTTTTTTGATTTTTGTCTTATGGGGTATTTATTTTTGAGGCAAACGTATTTTTAGGAGCAGATTGTATTAGGGGTACAAGCTTTTACATGTGTAATAATACCAAGGCAGTGCTCTTGCCGTTTTCAGAGCATACCCTTAATTAATTGAAAGACCATGTATAAACAACCCACTTCCCCATCTTATTTTTCCTTCCATACAAGCTTTTTTATAGGTTTTTTGGTTTATTTCTAGTGAGTTGTACAGTTTTATTTGCCCAGGAAAAAAACTCACGTACATACCAACATGAAACTGAAGAAATGGTTCATAAGCGTGGTCAGCAGTCAGGGCGATCTATCCAAAATCAACGAGGGATGCAAAACCATTAAGGAAATAGAAAGGATGATTCGAGCTTACCAAGACTAGAAAAATTTATGGAGCTTGAAACAGAGCTCATGGCCGAACAATTTAAGCTAACCAAAGAACAGGTAGAAGTACTAACCGCTACCCAAGCTGGATTAGTTGAAAAGTATAGAAAGGCCCGTTTAGAATTTGAAAAAGAGGTGCAAGTCAAGCGGGAAGAAATGAATCTTCGGAGAGAATCTATGCGGAAAATTCACCAAGAAAACCCTGAAGCAAAGCCGTCAAGAGAAGTTCGTGAGGCTATGCAAAAGGCGTTGAAAAACGAACGTGAAAATCTTGAGAAGGACTTTATAGAAGCAAATAGAGCAATGATGAGCGAATTCCAAAAAGATCGAATGCTCATGATGTTCGACGTATTAAGTGATGTGCAATATCGTGGTTATTTAGAACAGCGTGAGGCTATGCGTAAAGAGATCCGGTCTAAGCGTACTAGATAGTATTCGCATTTACCGAAGTACCTTTGCGGTTTCTGCTAAGAAAGCAGTATATTTGTAGCCCTATTTAGCTCACGTGGCGGAATTGGTAGACGCGCACGCTTGAGGGGCGTGTGGCTTAACGGCCGTGATGGTTCGACTCCATTCGTGAGCACTTAATAATTAAGCTAAGTAACATAATTACAGATATTTAGCTTTTTTATTTTATGGATGATGTAGGACCTATTAAAGATTTGTTCATAGAAACAACAATAGGAAAGGAAAAAACTGTATCAATTGTAAAAATGGTATTTAAATTAGATCAACCAGTTGAATCAAATATGTTTGATTATATTACCGATAAGGAATAGTACTAAACCTATCCAAAGGCTATTTATTTTCTTATCCAGATGGCTTTTGATTATATCCCGCTACTTCACTACTTAAAAAGAACGTAAAGTACACGGAATAAATCCACTCACTGTGAGCTTCATTGCCCCTCGGGCTAGATAATTCCACCACGAACCAGTTAAAAGGAACGTTATTTAGGTAAAAATGCCTTTACTTAGTTGTTACATGTTGGCAGACTTTCTGATTAATTTAAGCTTATCAGAGGTTAAAGAATCCAACACTAAATACTAGGAAATTCATTACTAAATCTAACAAGATTCATAAAATAATGATTGCTAAAACGTATATTTCTTGGCTTGTTGGAATTACGGTGTTACTTGGTGGTATCGGTTTAAGTCTAGCTGGATCATCCACTACCATACCGGCTAACAGTCTCCATAACAAGACCAATAACGGACCTATTGCAACCAATAATTTAGATAATAATACCCTTATGAGTACGATTTCTATACCCGATTCTTTAGAAATGGCTACCTTTGGCGCCGGATGTTTTTGGTGCGTTGAAGCCATTTATGAACTGATGGAAGGCATCCATCATGTTGAGTCAGGATATTCAGGTGGGCATGTAGAAAACCCGACCTACAAAGAAGTAACCACAGAACGAACCGGGCATGCTGAAGTTGCACGTATTCATTTCGATCCGAAAGTGATCAGCTATAAGGATTTATTGCAGGTTCTGTGGCATACTCACAATCCTACCACATTGAACCGGCAAGGAAATGATGTAGGGACGCAATACCGAAGTGTTATCTACTACCATAATGATGAACAAAAAGCCATTGCAGAAGCTTCAAAAAAAGCGGTTGATACGACTGATTTATGGGACGATCCCATCGTAACTACCATAGAACCATTGACAAACTATTTTATAGCAGAAAATTACCATCAGGACTATTTCGAGAATAATCCTACCGCAGGGTACTGTTCGTTTGTAATTGCTCCTAAAGTTCAAAAATTCAAAAAAGAATTTGCTCACTTGCTGAAAGAAAACAATTCATAATAGGGTCAAGAGATTATATCAATACACATAAACTCATAACTTTTTATAATACATACCATGAAAAAAATCATTACATCCTTATTTTCAGTATTCGCACTTGCGGTGCTACTCACTTTTAGTTCAACAATTGCTTTTGCACAGGAAAGAGCAGAAGGAGGAGTTCGTGTAAGCCCTAATGCAGCAGTTAGTCAAAATATTGGCGCTACTAAAGTGAATGTTACCTACGGACGTCCAGGACTAAAAGGACGCAGCTTAAAAAGTCTAGCTCCTGCTGGCCAAATATGGAGAACTGGTGCGAATGAATCAGCTGCTATTACTTTTTCTACAGACGTTATGTTTGGTGGCGAAATGGTAGAAGCCGGCACTTATTCTCTTTACACCATTCCTGGTGATAATTGGACCATTATTCTCAACAAAAAACTAAGTTGGGGAACCTCCTACGATATAGCCGAAGACGTAATTCGTGTACCAGCGGCGGTTACCACGACCGAGGCAGCTCCAATGGAATGGTTCGCTATTTATTTTGATACACTTAGCGAAACCAAAGCCCATTTAAACCTACACTGGGGAACAACGTTAACAGCTATTCCAATTACGATTGAATAAGCTGCACCCCCTCTGAAAATAGGAGTTAGACTACGTTCCTTTTTTGTATCTTTAAGCAGGCCTATGGGTCTGCTTTTTTTATGCCTACATCCTTCAAATATGTTATATTTTAGTCCACTAATGTTCCGTATGAACTCTCTCAAAAAATCGTTCATCTTCGTTTTTTCCGGGTACTTTGGACTGCTTTTACTCTTGAGCAACACTATACTATCCGCACAGTGGGCACCGGGCCAAGATACCCGATACCCTTTTTCTAGTGAGACCTTAGATCGCATAGATGTCGTAATTGATCAAGATTCATTGGACATTATTCTGCAGGATGGAA
The DNA here is from genome assembly GCA_002323515.1 of Balneolaceae bacterium UBA1514. GTDB lineage: Bacteria > Bacteroidota > Rhodothermia > Balneolales > Balneolaceae > UBA1275. Next base: position 40,033 of record DCQQ01000020.1, read on the forward strand.
ATCAACTAAGTGACTATGAATTCCCCGCTACTTTTATCTACACCTACCGAAATATCGACAGTCAGGTTGTAAGCATAGATACTGTAGAACAAATAGGCTTTCGGCTTCGAGGTAATACCTCCCGTAATTCCGCCAAAAAATCGTTCAAAGTTTCTTTTAATACCTTCCAAGCCGGACGTCAATACCGGGGTTTGGATAAAATGAATCTGAATGGAGAGCATAACGATCCCACAATGATGCGTGCGTTGCTAAGCTGGGACTTGTTACGAAAAGTGGATCTACCCGCTCCATCAGCTAACCCAGTTCAATTGTACATTAACCAGGAATACAAAGGTCTATATATTAACGTAGAGCATATAGACGATGAATTCGTGCAGCACCGCTTTGGCAGTGATGCGGGAAATCTATACAAAAATTTATATCCTGCCGACCTAAACTATCGCGGTTCCAATCCCGATGCGTACAAGTTCAGCCCTAGTTGGACCAACAGACGCACTTATGAATTAAAAACCAACACTGAGGAAGATAACTATAGCGATCTTGCAACATTAATCAATATGTTAGAAAATACTCCGGATTCCAATTTACCCGAAGAATTAGAAGCCATTCTCAACGTAGATAACACCCTGCGATGGATGGCGGTAGATATTGTCACAGGAAACTGGGACAATTACTGGTATAACAAAAATAATTTCTATCTCTACCATAACCCTACGACCAACCGCTTTGAATTCATTCCCTATGACTACGATAATACCTTTGGCATCGACTTTATAGGCCCGGATTGGGGGCGACGCTCATGGGAAAACTGGGGACATCCTACCGAGTCCCGACCACTCACCGATCGCCTCATCGGCGTTCCAGAGTACCGCCAACGCCTAGATTATTATTTGCGGGAATTAGTTGAAGGGCCCTTTCAGCCCGATAGTTTATTCCCCGAAATCGACTGCTTTGCTTCGTTAATGCTGCAATCCGCTCGGGATGATGTGTACCGCAGCTATGACTGGGGTTTTTCCCCGGAAAGCTTTCTACTCTCACTGGATCAAGCGCTAGGCGGACATGTAGCCTACGGGTTAAAACCCTACATCCAAACCCGATTCGAACATACCAAAACCCAGAATTCAGAAACTCAAATCCTCCCCATTATCCGTAAAGAATGGAGTCAGGTACAGTCGTTTAGTAGCGACAGTCTAGCTTTCGAGATAGCTGTGGAATGGATGGACGACGATCCAAAAGAAATAAATTTAGAAGTTAATCTGGGGAATTATTCAATATTTATTCCATTAACAAAAGCCTTACAACGACCTGCTGAACTTACAGCCACTCAAGATCAGATGTCATACGCAGATCCTCAATGGGCCGAGCTATCCCTAATCATCCCATGGGTGGGGAATGAACTGCGTTATGCCCTGCACGCACGTTCAATTGATGGGGGCGTTAAGCGCTTCCCACGTGCTACGGAAAACTACCGAACCCTTGCCGTGCAACGAACCAGTGAAAAGCTACTTATAAATGAACTAATGGCCGATAATGAGACCACCTTACAGGATCCATTTGGTGCTTTTGAAGACTGGGTGGAGCTATATAATCCAGGCTCATCAGAGTTACAACTAAACGGTTATTATCTAACGGATGACCTGAGTAATCCTGGAAAATGGGCATTGCCCGATACCCAACTACAAGCAGGCGAATACCTGCTTATTTGGACCGATAATGACGATGAAGAAGGTAGCTTGCACACAAATTTTGCCCTGAGTAAAAATGGAGAAGAATTGGGTTTATTCTATAAAGATGTTTTAAACTGGGCACCAGTGGATTCGGTACGATTCCCTGCCTTGGGTAATGATCAAAGTTTCGGGCGATCTCCCGACCAGGAAGGTTCTTTTGATTATTTACAGTATCCAACCCCAGGCTCAATTAATGCCCAAGCGGTGAATAGTGAACTGCAAGACGGCGAAGCATCTTCAGATACCCCTTCGACACTGGAATTACTCCCAAATTATCCAAATCCCTTTAATCCAAGCACTCAAATCCAATTTCGGCTAACAAAAGCCAGTTGGGTAGAGCTTAGCGTCTACAACGCACAAGGTCAAAAGGTTCGTGAATGGCCCAATAAGTACTTTGGGCCTGGACTTCACTCTGAAACATTCCATGGAGAAGATTTAGCAAGTGGACTATATTTTCTTCGAGCCGCCATCTATGGCCAAAGAGATCAGGAAACAGGTAGCACGGAACTTCAACATCGCTCCATGCTACTTGTCCGGTGAGTACAGCATGCAGAACATACCGCAACGTCTTTAGTTGGTCTCTTTTTATTTAGATTCTGCTTATTTAGCTACTGTTATTTAGCTCAAAAAATTAAAAGCGGAAACGGGTACTCAACATAAGATTTCGCCCCGCATTAGCTAAAAATCCTGGCTCATCCATACTCCCGTTAAAATCGACATCAACCGGACTCCCTGTAGAATAGTACTGTACGTCGAGCAGATTATTGAAATCCATTCGAAGGTCAAATCGTGAACCCTTCCAGCTAATTTGCGCGTTTAGCAAGGTGTAGGCTGGTACCACGAAGCTTGGGTTATTGGTAAGCTCCATAAAAGATTCACTCACATATCGCCCTTCCAAACGAATCCCCCATCGGGTTAATGCATCCAGCACCAACGCTTGATTGATGATCCAATTAGGACTAAGAATCGCTTCTCGATCTATATAGCTTTGCCCATCGGGTGTGCTGAAAGCATCTATCTGACTCTGCATCCAAGCCAAACTCCCTTCCCAACTTAGGCTGCTACTTCGTGAAGAGGATCCTACAGGCAATAAGGACGAAACCAACAGAGTATTCCATTCAAGCTCTGCCCCATAGCGAGCACTTGAAGCTATGTTTTCACGTTTTTGGACACCAAATGCGAGTACCTGACCAATAGGAGCGATTTCATCCACAAAATCCATATAAAATAGATTCCCTGACACGGCCATTTTGCTCCGGTTCCAACGAAGACCGGCTTCTATGTTGTTCACAAATTCTGGTCCAAAACTAGTGTTTACCGCCGATTCAAAGTTCTCCTGAACAAGGCTAAATCCACCAAATATGTCTACTTTAGTTGGCTCACGACCCATGCGACCCAGAGAAGCAAAGCTACTGAGAGAGGGAGAATGTACAAAAGTTATTCCAACCCGAGGGTTAATGAAGGTCCAATCATAAAGTAAATCTCCCTCCGAGGGTCTACCTATAAACTCATAATCAGGTTCTACCGTCAAACGCATACTTCGAATTTGCAGGTCGGCTTGAACTTGAAGTTTATCTGCCAGCCACTGCGCACGACCAAACCAACTGAGCTCTTCTTTATACGATTGTTCATTGTAATAGGCCTGCTCAAAATTAGGAGTAACCGATTCCTCATTGATTCGATTAAAACGATAAGCATGCACTCCCGTACTAAGACTCCATTGCTCCTGCTCATAAAAATAGGTGCTCATAAACCCGTAATGATTATTGTACAGTGGATAATTAATCTGAGCAAGGCTCCCAGTTCCGTCATCATAGGTATAAAAGAAATCTCCACCCGCACCCCCATAATACAACGAAGATTGAAGCGAACTGCTCTGGTCAATAGTCATACTGTGTTGAAACTGCACTAATCGTTGCCCAAAATCATCTTTATCGTTAGGGTCTAACAAGTTGATGCGAGGGTCGGCCTCCATTTGAGGTCTAGTGGCAACTAAATAACCAAGTCCATTCTCTGAATGGGCGTCAAAGGCATTCCATTTGAACAAATGACGATCTCCAATATAGGCCCCAGAAAAGAAAAAAGAGTAAGCGATGGTAGCGGTGTAATCCCGAAATCCATCGGATTGTAGAGAGCTATAACTTCCATATAGCGACCACCGATCATCAATGAGCCCAGAAGAAACACTCCCCGAAAGCCGGTAGGTATTGAAGGCCCCTACACCTACGTTCATTTCGCTACCGCGTTCTCTGTCTTGGAGTCGAACCGTTTCAAAGTTCACACTTCCGGCGTAGGAAGCTACCCCATTGGGTGCGATACCCACCCCTCGCTGAATTTGTATCGATTCAAAATTAGCTCCCAAGTCGGTAAAATTAGAGAAAAATACGCCATGATCTATCATGTCGTTAAGGGGAATTCCGTTTAAGGTCATGTTGATGCGTTCCTGGGCAATCCCTCTCAGGCGCATACCCCCATAATTACCCATGTGGGTGCCAGATTCGCTAAACGAAATCACCGACGGACTAAGGCCTTCCAATAAAAAAATAGGCTGTTGTCCTCGATAACTTTGCTTAAGTTGCACCGGTGATAAGGTTGTTTGACTAACTGGATCGGAGCTTTTTGCCCGAACACCCTTAATAAGTAGAGCTTCCAGTTCATTATCTGCCTGCAAACGAATGACCCAAAGTTGATCTCCCGCCGCTGCTTTGGCCTTTTCCATTTCTTGAAGAGCTGTTTCCAATGGAAAGTGTAATGAGGTATAGCCTACATAGCTAACGTTTAGGTCCAGATCAGCGTAGCCCTCAGTAAAAGCTTCTGACCAAATACCTCGAAATCGCCCGTTGGCATCGGCGCTAAATCCTTGAAGTACTTTTTCAGGTTCTCCTTTTGGACTTATCCAAATATTTACCCCAATGAGTGCATCACCCTGGTTTAAATCTAGTATCATTCCGCTTAATTCAATCGCATTTTGTGCAGATCCAGCAGATTTTATTTGTGCCCAAGTAGATACTGGGACTAAGATTGTGATGAGTAAAATAATAGATCTTCTTAGGCTTCTAATGCGTTTAGATGCCGAATCTATTATTCTTTTTGATAGAATAGAATACATGATTCCTCCATTAATTGTTGATTAAGGAGGAGGTTAACAAGTCAAGATGTGAACAGGTTTTCCTCCGCCGGTATGATCCGGTTCAGGTTCAAGGGTATGATCTCAGTCCAAGTTTGTAAGCCTGTGTTATGCCATTTAATATGGTGTAACTGAACTCACTCAGTTGGACACCCCTAACCGCATTTAAAAATACAGTCTTTTATTCACCAGTAGCAAGTAGAATGTTTTTTAGATGAGTATTGTTGTATTTTTATAATTCGCTAACAGTTCATTTATGCTTTTTTATATATCTAATAGTTATATGTT
>DCQQ01000020.1:45496-58415 GCA_002323515.1 Balneolaceae bacterium UBA1514
TATGTTTAATAAACCGTATACCTACTTTCATGTATTTCTACTAAGTAGCCTGACTTGGTTGCAGTGCAGTCCCAGCGACTCGGATAGTACTTCGGGCTCTAATACTTTTAGTCCAGAGATTGGCGCTAGCGATATATATTCTCACATTGAGTTCTTAGCCTCGGATTCTTTGCAAGGACGTAAGTCAGGCACTGAATTCGAAGCGTTGGCATCAAACTACATCATCCAGAAATTTGAGGAGTTTGGAGTGCAACCTAAGGGAGATGATGGTACTTTTTTGCAGGCCTTCACTATCAACACCGCACGCTTAACCAATCCTCACGCCACCGACGCCGCCGAAGGTGAACGTAGAGTTGCCAACAACGTGGTGGGTTGGATTCCAGGCCGTTCAAACACGAATGAGTATGTCGTTATTGGGGCCCATTATGACCATTTGGGCTATGGCTCTTTTGGATCGTTGTACCGAGGTGATACCCCTCGAATACATAATGGGGCAGACGATAATGCCTCGGGTACTGCGGGTTTGTTAGAACTGGCTCATTATTTTTCTGAAAATGCACCGCTTGATAATATTCTCCTGTTGGCTTTTTCCGGAGAAGAAATGGGACTCCTAGGCTCAGCTCATTATGTTGAAGAACCAACCATTGATTTATCTCAAGCTAAAGCGATGATCAATTTGGATATGATTGGGCGAATGAGCGATAAAAACCTACTTATATTTGGTGTTGGTACCACTCCTAAATGGTCAGAATTAGCTATGTCTGTTAATGAAGATTCACTGAGTATAAACCTGGTTGAAGGTGGTACGGGAGCCAGTGACCATACCAGTTTCTATTACAAAAACATTCCAGTACTCCACTATTTTACCGATACCCATTCAGATTATCATCGCCCTTCTGATGATCTAGCATACATCGAAGTAGAAGGGCAGGAATTGGTCGTAGACCATGTTGCAAGAATGGTCATTGCCCTTGGCTCGGTTTCCAAAGATGAGCTACCTTTTGTTGAAGCCCCAGGAGAACAGCGCCAAAGCATGACCTTAAACGGTCCTACATTAGGTGTTTTACCTGATTATGGGTTTGAAGGAGAGGGAATGCAGATTACGGGAACTAATCCTGGGCAACCAGCCCAAAATGCTGGGCTACAAAGCGGGGACATTATCGTTACCTTAGGCGATACTCCACTCAAAGATATTTATGGCTATATGGGTGCCCTAAACACCCTAGAAGTAGGCCAAAAAACCACCATCACCATTATTCGGGATGGAGTGGAACAAACCCTAGAACTTCAACTCTAATTCTTTTTGTTTACGCATTATGCCTACCTATACCTATAAACGGGAAGATGGAACCACCTTCGACCTTCAACAAAAAATTAGTGCTGACGCCTTAACCACCTGCCCTACCACTGGACAAGCTGTTAAACGGGTAATAACAGGCGGTGGTGGAGTTGTGTACAAGGGCGATGGTTGGTATGTAACCGATTACAAGAACAAAAGCACAAATCCGGCTGATTCTGCCGCTCCAACAACGAACAACAGCTCTAGTAATGAAATATCCGAATCACTGGGACAAGCGAGCAGTGGTAGCGCAACGTCTGGTGAATCATCCACTGCTGATACTAACGCCAAATCTAGCTCAAAGTAATGAATCCGTTGGCGTATATATTAACCCAAGGCAATAGGTCTTAGTAATTATGTCAGAGCATTCTACATCCTATTTGGCCGCACGCGATGAGTTTGTTCAGCTTTGGGGGGACATGGCGTCTTCCTGGGGGATCAATAAAACTATGTCACAGATTCACGCATTGTTGTACGCCGAAAGTGAAGCTCTGCATACCGATGAAATCATGTCTATTTTAGATATTAGCCGGGGAAATGCCAACATGAATTTACGAAGATTGTTGGATTGGGAGCTCATTTATAAAGTGCATTTCGAGGGTGACCGTAAGGATTATTTTTCAGCAGAAACCGACGTTTGGAAGATTGTTAACACCATCATTCGCGAGCGCCAACAACGAGAAATTGCGCCGATAAGAGCTCGACTGGAAGAATGCGTTGCATTGTTGGAAGGAGATACAACGCAGAGTGATGGATTAGATCCTGCAAGTCAAGAATTTAAGGAGCGGATTCAAAATTATAATGACTTTTTAGTCATGTTTGAACGGTTTACCGATGCCTTACTTCCGTTTCTCACTAAAAAGAACTTGACCCTACTAAAACAATTGGTTCGCTTTGTGGAGGCAAAAGAACGCCTTAGCGAGCTGCTTTCCCCCTCCTTTGAAGAAAAAAAGTAAGGCTTTCCTATTTGTGGTCTCTTGTGAGAAACAGGCATGGGCAAATAAGGTTTAGGTGAGACCGAAGAATTGAAATACACCAAGTAAATAGATACTCAGGATTGAACTAAATAAGGGGTTGCATACGGCTTGATGAATACCAAAAAAATGACTACAATGGAATTTGGCCGTCAGGCAGAGCAGATAGTATGTCGCTATTTTGAGGGCTTGGGTGCGGTCATTTTAGAACAGAATCTATGGGTCAAAAAGTATGAAATAGACTTTATTGTTGACTTGAATGGACTTTTAGTGGTGGTTGAAGTTAAAATGAGGCGCAGCAATCAATTTGGCAGATTAAGAGAGCATTTACAGTCGGATTAATTTTATAGGATAGCTACGGCTTATGAGTGATGGGCTAGAGGAAAAAAGTTTTGGGACAGAAAGGTGAGGTTCGATTTAATTGAGTATTATCCTCGATACAATAGATTAGTACACCTAGAAGATGCTTTTCGGCCTAAGTTGCTCTTAGTCGCCATTAGTTGAAAAATCTTATGACCAAAAATTTAACCTTTATCGATTACCTTAGAAGTATTCTAGGTATTCTGCTCTTTATTGGCCTTTTTTCGTTGCTCATTCCCATCGTCAGTGTACTTGTCGTGATCAGTTTAGGAAAACTGACTGACTGGATTTTGGAAAAAGTTGCACCTTTACTATCAAGAATCGTGCTTTGGGTGCTGGGTATTACTTTTCTCACCGAATATCACCAAACGAAACTAGAAGATGATTCGATCTTAACAGGCACTGTTCATACGCCTGCTATATACATAGTCAACCATACTAGTACTTTAGATATATTAACTATTCTTGCACTAGGTATTAAACGAGTTCGCTTTGTTGCAAAATGGGAAATGCAATATTTCCCGTTCTTTTTTCTGTTGGGGCGGTTAACTGGGCAGATATTTATTAAACGAGGGAATCGTGAAAAAGCCATTCAAACCCTTCAAAATAATTATGCGAGAGTACACCGATATCGCCGCTCCATTTTAATTGCACCAGAAGGAACAAGAAAACACGAAATGCCTGTTGGCCTTTTCAAGAAAGGGGCCTTTCGCATGGCTCTGGACTTAAGCTATCCTATCGTGCCTGTTTACTTTGAAGGAACGACCAAATTAAGCAAAGGTAGATCACTACTTACAAAAGCAGGTAAAATTACCGCTCATATATATCCTTCGATATCAACAGACCAATGGAACGAAACTACTCTAGAAAAAAATATTGAAGATATTCGTAACAAATACATTCAATGGAGTACGATTTTATGACCTATTTATCTCTATAAAAATAGATTTTTTTGTTGGTTGAATCTCTACGACTTTTTACTGTGTATTCTTTTTGACGGCAAAATTGATATACAGCCGTTCTCATTGAATTTACAGACTTATCATTGTTGTAAGGCACTTCAATAGCCTGTCCTCTTGGCTTTAACTTTTCAATAGCTTCTAATAATGGTTTGAACTTAGAAGAACGCTTTTTAGAGGATTTTACAACTGATCGTTTTACTAATTTTATTTCCATATAATTGGTGATATTATAGTATTACATTATGTTTAACTGAAATATTAATATATTTAAATTTTATTATTTATCAAAAATTTTTCCTATTAGTTTTATAATTAAATTGTTTACTATTTATAGATTAGTATGTATAAATAGTAAACGTATTCCATATTTTTAATTTTGATTCCTGATTTTTTCGTCAGTCTATAGAAATACGGGTGAATCCCATCCTCTTAAAAAATACTATTGGCTGATTTTGATGGTAGTTATTTATGACGATTTATAGACTTAGATTTTTTTTACAAGGCTTTTTCACTTACATCTTTTATCTTTATAGGGTTCATACTGTCGATAAATCACAATTTTTTACTATTACAATCAATTCCTGTATATAAATGCGAACTCATTCCCTTCCTGTTGCCATGCTGTTTTCAATCGGTATTATGGCTTGCTCTACCACAAACAACATGCAGAATAACGATCTAAATTCTGAGACTTCAATGGTTGAATCTAGCGATATTACCTCTAAGTTAGTGGACAAAAGAATGAATAGAACTGATCTTAGTGAAATATTTTGGGCTCGCCAGGATAGTGCTAAAATGCAATTCACTCAGCCAGATGTTGACTTTATGGCGGGCATGATCGGTCATCATGCTCAAGCCCTTATCATGTCAAGTATGGCTAGTGTAAACAACGCTAGCCCTTCTGTTGTCACTTTGACAAAACGAATTATAAATGCCCAAAAAGATGAAATTGGTATAATGCAACGCTGGTTACACGACCGAAACCAAATTGTGCCTCAGGTAACCGTAGATGGGCTTCAACTTATTATTGAACCAGGTAACAAACCTTCTTTGGTATTTGATTCGGCTCAGGTAGCGCATGCCGTTAAGCATTTTAATAAACACGGCAGCTACATGGATAATAATCACTATCAAATGATGAATGGAAATGAAATGAACCACGAAGGTATGGATCACGGCACCATGGCACACAATACAATGGAGCAAGGCGACAATGAAATGAGCCAAGAAGGTATGGATCATTCAGTTATGGACGATCATTCCGGTATGCCTGGTATGTTAACCCAAAGACAACTCGAGGAATTAGCTCTAGCAAAAGGAACAGAGTTCGACCGTCTATTTTTAACCTATATGATTCAACATCATACCGGGGCTATTATCATGGTAAAAGATTTGGTTGAAACCGACGGTGCTGCTCAGGAACTACAAATTGGTGAGCTTGCTGGTGAGATAAATGTGGATCAAAAAACGGAAATTGAACGCATGCGTCTCATGCTCATGGAGGTTGTTGGATTAAATGACTAAACGATAAGTAGATAATAATATCACATAGTTAATCTTTTATTTTAAGTGCTCCAGCAATTATGCAGACTTACAAACAATTATCCTAACTCATTCGTTTGTAACTTTTTCAAATAATGAACGTTTTAAACAACAACAATAAATCACAAATAAATGACACTATTTATGAATAAAACTCGTGTTAGTTCAACACTATGGATTTCTTTTATAGCAGTTGCTACTTTTATGAGTTGTAGCTCTTCTCAAGAAACTGCCATGGTTACTATCAATGCACCAGAAGTAGCTCCACTTACAGAAGCAGTGGTACCTACTCCCGACCCTCGTATTGGCTTGGATGCAGGTCTATTTGATGCCGAGGAAGCTGTATGGAATCTCGAAGTACTCTCACAAACTCCTCCACCTGAGAAATTTATAGGAAAAACAAACTCTGACCTAGCTTTTCAGGGAAATCATGCTTTTCAAGGAAATTATAATGGAATTATTGTATGGGATATAAGCGATCCTACAAATCCTGTCTTAATTAATGATTACGAATGTCCAGCATCACAAAGCGATGTTTCAGTATATGGAAACCTTCTTTTTGTATCTGGTGAAGGGTTAGGGGGTCGCATCGACTGTGGATCAGAAGGTGTTCAAGAAGCTGTGAGCGCAGACCGCCTTCGTGGAATCCGTATTTTTGATATCACAGATATCCAAAATCCTGAGTATATCGCCAATGTACAAACATGTCGCGGTTCCCATACACACTCTGTATTAAAAGATCCTAACGACGATGAAAATATCTATGTTTATGTTTCTGGATCATATGTTGTGCGCTCAGATGAGGAATTAGCAGGATGTTCAGACCTTCAACCAGAAGAAGATCCTAATTCGGCTTTATTCCGCATTGAAGTTATAAAAGTCCCACTAAATAGCCCAGAAGATGCTGCTATTGTTAGTTCACCTCGTATCTTTGATGATCTGCAGGCTCCTCCAACTCATGGTTTAGCTCCAGCTGATGTAGCAGCAATGGAAGCAGCTAAAGCCGCTGGCGCTTATACTGTGGTTCTTGGTGGAACTGAGCGTGTCTTACCTGGTCGCTATGTACAAGGACTACTTGAGAGCATTGTCCAACAACGTGGCGGTGAGGGTGCACCTACAGCCGATGACTCTTCTACTTTACGTAACAATATTCAAACAATGGTAGACGCAATGTTTGGTGGTGGTAATGATGACGTTACTGCAAGAAGAGGACCTGATCAATGTCATGATATTACTTTATATCCTGAATTAGGTTTAGCCGGAGGTGCATGTGAGGGTTACGGTTTATTGCTAGATATAACAGATCCTGCAAATCCTGTTCGAATCGACGCAGTGGCCGATTCGAACTTTGCATATTGGCATTCGGCTACATTCAGCAATGATGGTAACACTGTAATCTTCACTGACGAATGGGGAGGTGGTGGTGGACCTAAGTGTAGAGACACTGATCCAATGGAATGGGGAGCAAATGCCATATTTTCTATAAAAGATGGAAAAATGGTTTTTAAAGACTACTATAAAATGCCTGCACCGCAAACAGTAAACGAAAACTGTGTTGCTCATAATGGTTCTTTAATACCTGTCCCAGGACGTGATATTATGGTACAATCATGGTATCAGGGTGGTATTTCTATTTTTGATTTTACTGATCCATCTAACCCAGTTGAAATAGCTTTCCACGATTATGGTCCTACTAACGGAGAAAGTATGTCAATGGGTGGTAGCTGGAGTGTTTATTGGTATAATGGAGTTATTGTGAACTCTGAAATTGCTCGTGGGTTAGATCTGTTTAAACTTACTCCTAGCCCATTTATGACGGAAAACGAAATTGCGGCTGCTAATACCGTTCAGTGGGAATACCTCAACGCGCAAGGTCAGCCTAAAATATACTGGCCAGCAACTTTTCACCTTGCCAAAGCCTATGTTGATCAATTAGATCGTGATGGGGAACTAAGCGACACTGAAATTATGGACATTCGCCAATCTATTGCTCGTGCAGAAATGGCTAATGAGAAAAAACAAGCGAGTATGCTCGAAGAGCTATCCATGAATGTATCTGCTAAGGCTGCTAATTCTGCAAACCCTACTAAAGTATCTGCTCTTGCAGAAGCACTAAAAAACTTAGCTGGATAATTACCACTTAGCATTTTCACTTTTTTTCTAAGCCCTAATCCATGAAGGATAGGGCTTTTTCTATTTCTATAACTTATATTATTTATATAAAGTGAGAGAAGTACATAACATCATCCTTTAAATCAATGAATTACATACTAGTAAGAAGCATTCTTTTTGCATTTATAAACCTAATATTCATACAATTAGGCACTGCACAGGTAATAATCAATGAAATAAGTTCGAACAATAAAAACACTCTACAAGATAATGATGGTGACTATTCAGATTGGATTGAACTCTACAATCAAACTGCTGATAGTATAAACCTTTCGGGTTATACTATCAGCGACGATTCGACTGAACTAGACAAATTCACTTTACAAAATATATATTTAGCCCCTAATACTTTCTTGGTTCTATTTGCGTCAGATAAAGACTATGTATCTAAAATTACTTATTGGGAAACACTAGTAGGAAACGGACAACCTGCAAAATATATAGTACCATCTAGTCAAGTAGATAACAAGTGGATAGAAAAGGATTTTGATGATCAAAATTGGAATAGCGGCCAATATGGAATTGGATATGGAGATGAAGATGATGAAACCGTTGTCAGCACTGGTACTCAATCGATATTTGCAAGATCATATTTTCAAGTCGATAATCCGGAATCAATTGAGAATATGCTATTTCATATGGACTATGACGATGGCTTTGTGGCTTATTTAAATGGAACTGAGATAGCTCGAGAAAATATAACTGGAGAAGCTCCTCTAGCACATGATCACCAAGCAAACTCTTATACTGAACCAAGAATACCTACTGGCCAATATCCATGGGAAAAAGACATCACAGAATACATTTCACTTCTTGAAGCAGGGGAAAATGTTTTGGCGCTTCAAGTACATAATTTTAATACTGGTAGTTCAGATTTAACAGCATATCCATTTCTAAGCTTAGGTTTTAAAACTGAAATAAATAATTCAAATGGAACAAATGAGATACTTGAAATTGCTGATACAAGAGAAAGAAAAATACATACTAATTTCAAGCTTAGTAATAAGGGTGAAACAATATATATTAGTGATGCAAATTCTATCGTAATAGATAGTTTAAAATATCCAGAATTAATTTCAGATGAATCGTATGGCCTGATTAATAACCCAGATTCTGTTGAGTACGGTATTTTCAATGATCCTACACCTGGTACTGAAAATGGAACCACTGGGTATAATAAACGATTGAAAATACCCGATTTAAATTATTATGGTGGATTTTATGATGATTTTATTTCTTTGAGGATTGATGAAAATGATGAAATACCACCAGTCTATTACACTACAGACGGGAGTGTACCAACAAGCGAATCATCATTACTAAATGGGAATCAAATAGACTTTTTTCGAACTGGTATCATAAGACTACGCGCAATAGATAAAAATGCTCTGCCAAGTCCAATACTAACTGAGACATATTTTATTCAACAAAAACATAATCTGCCTGTTATTTCTATATCCACACATCCAAGGAATCTTTGGAGTGACGCAGAAGGCATCTATGTAGTTGGTACTAATGGTATCGGTGGAAATGGGCACGAAAAAGCAAATTGGAACCAAGACTGGGAAATACCAATTGGTTTTGAATATTATGACGAAGAAGGAGTAAAACAAATTAGTACTGGTGCTGGTGCAAAAATAATGGGAGGTTGGAGTAGATTAAATCCTATGAAATCATTAGCTATTTTCTTTCGATCTGATTATGGTTTAGGCGAAATAGATCTTAAACTTTTTGAAAGTAAAGATATTTCAAAATTTGAATCTATTGTACTTAGAAATTCTGGAAATGATTTTACTTCACAAGGTCATTCAATGTTCCGGGACGGCCTTATGAGTACTTTAGTAAATAATACAGAAGTAGATAATAATGCCTTCCAACCATCAATAGTATATTTAAATGGTGAATATTGGGGTATACATAATATTCGAGAAAAATTGAATGAACATTATGTTGAGTCTAATTCAAACGCAGATTCTGACTATATAGATTTGATAGGTAATGGTGGTGGTGTAGACAATTTCCGAGCTGTACACGGTTCAATTGAAAAGTATGATGAACTCGTTAGTTATGCTGCGACTAAACCGCTCATTTTTGATCAATTATATGAGGAAGTTGAGACTATGTTAGATATAGATAACTACATAGACTATCATCTTGCCCAAATATATTATGCAAATACTGACTGGCCTGGTAATAATACTAAGATTTGGAGAAGTCGAAAGCAAGAAGGCAAGTGGAGATGGATTTTATATGATACTGATTTTGGCTTTAACCTAAGATATGGTGGTAATGTTTGGCATAATACTCTAAACTTTGCTCTTGACCCAAGTGGGCCAGGTTGGCCAAACCCACCTTGGTCTACATTATTGTTACGCCAATTGTTCGAGAGTCCAATATTTAAAGTAAAATTTGTCAACCGTATGGCTGATTTAATGAATACAAACTTCAAACCTAATAATGTAAGTATGGTTATTGATTCATTATCTAACTTAATAGAATCAGAGATACCTCGTCATATGAGTACAGAAACTAGAAGTGGTGCCTACGGGGGATCAGTGCAAGGTTGGTATGATCAAATAACATTAATGAAGGATTTTGGGAATGAAAGGCCACAATACATTGAAAATGCATTCACTCAACCAATCAATGAAGGAGGCAAACTTGGTGTTGGACCATTGCGTGAAGTTACGATTCGCCAACCTGATAAAAATAGAGGTGTGGTTTACATAAATCGGTTGTTAATTGATGAAAATATCTCCTTAGAATATTCAAATGGTTTAGTTTGGACTGGTAAATATTTTAGTGATGTAAACATCCCAGTTAGAGCTTTAACACAAAAAGGTTATGAATTTGTGGGATGGACAGGTGACATAATATCCAACAATCCTAATATCACCATAACAGCCGGTGTTAACATTGCGGCTAATTTTGCGCCAGCTTCTTCAGAAAATGAAATCGTCATTACAGAAATTATGTATAATTCAGACAATGAAATAGATTCAGGTGATTGGGTTGAAATCTATAATAATAAAAGTAATGATGTTGATTTAACAGACTGGATATTAAAAGATGAAGATGATGATCATGAATTTTTATTCTCAGATGGTACAGTCTTAAAGAGCGGTAATTATGCATTAATTGTCCGTGATAGTGTCAAATTCAAAGAAGTGTATAATCATTCCGTAAATATACTTGGTGAGATGAATTTTGGTTTAGCTGGCGGAAGTGATGAGGTGCGAATTTTTGATAATTTTGGCGTAATTATTGATTCTGTAAGTTATGACGATGAAGCTCCATGGCCAGTAGAAGCGGACGGGCAAGGATATAGCTTAGAATTAATTAATATTGAAAGTGATAATAGCATAGCGGAATCTTGGCAAGCTTCAGAATATATACAAGGTTCGCCTAGTATAGAAAATGGGGTATTGATCTACAATGAAATAAATAATTCTTATTTACCTAAGACTTATCATCTTTATCAAAATTACCCAAATCCATTTAATCCAAGTACCTGGATTAAATTCGAAGTACCGCAAGCAACTTTTGTGAAAATTGAAATTTATTCAAGCCTTGGGCAAAAGGTAGCTCAATTAGCCAATAATAATTACCCAGCAGGTAGTCATACTGTTGAGTTTAATGCAAAATTATTAGCAACTGGGGTTTATTTTTACAAACTGACAACCCCAGGTTTTGAAAAAACTAGAAAAATGCTACTCATCAAATAGAATAAGTATCAAGAAAATGTCTACTCTAATAAAACTACTTTTAGTTGGAATCATACCTTTTTTTATAAACTGCGCTGTTGATGAAAAGAAGGAATCTAATATTCACTCCAACGATTCGCTTTACATAAATCGGATATCTTATTTAGAGCAACTTGAAGGTTTTTGGCTTGGTACTTCAATAGCTAATTGGACTGGATTAGTTACTGAAATGGATAAAATTGGTAATACGGATGATATTTCAACACTTCCTTTTTATACCAGAGAAGATTGGGGACAAATGGATAAACCAGCTATTTGGGATGGTGAAAATCCAAGTCAAATATCAAACACGATTGATTTTGTGCTAAGGACGCCAGGTGAACTTTGGGGGGCTGATGATGACACTGATATCGAATACATGTATCAACATCTAATTTTAAAGAACAAGCAACCAAAACTAAATCCAAAACAAATTAGGGATGGTTGGCTTGAGCATATTTCAATTGAAGAAGAAAACTATCTATGGGTTTCAAATCAAAAAGCATTGGATCTAATGAATGAGGATTATCTACCCCCAGATACAGGTGATCCTAGGCTTAATGAACATTATGAAATGATAGATGCGCAATTAACAACTGAGATTTTTGGACTTTTTGCACCAGGAAATCCTGAATTAGCAAGAGATCTAGCCAGTTTACCAATTCAGACAGTAGCTAGAAATGAAGCAGAAGATATTGCACAATTTTATGTAACCATGTTTTCCTTGGCATCATTAGACCCAGAAAGAAGTATACATGACCGAATTGATTCAATTTCATCATATGCTCGTAATTACTTACCAGATGATGAATATCCTGCAAAGATGTATGATTATATTCGTAGCTTGTATGAGTTAAATATTCCATGGGAAGCTACACGAGATTCGATATATATAGCCTACCAAATTGAACAAAGACATGGATATGACATAACCTCAAAAAATTTATACTGTAATGGATGTTTTGCGGCTGGTATAAATTTCGCTGCAAGTTTAGTAAGTCTATTTTATGGTGAAGGTGATCTTTTAGACACTATAAAAATTGGAAGTCTGGCCGGATGGGATTCTGATAATCCAACTTCAACCTGGGGAGGTCTTATAGGATTTATGATGGGTGCTGAGGCTATTGAAACTGCTTTTGGTCAACCATTGTCCCGTAATTTTCACATCCATCGCACCCGGCAAGGCTTCCCCAACGACGGATACGACACCTTCCTAAATATGGCTAAAAACGGCCTAAAAGTCATTGATATGGTCGTTTCCGACGAATTAGACGGACGGGTTGATGCGTTTCGAGATAGATGGGCTATACCTCTCCCACCATCCACATCAAGTAGAGCTGAATCCTACACCCGGTCCACCACAAGATGATAGGTTAGATCTTCCAACACATTCACATCAATGATTTTACCCGCATTTTTTTAAAAAGGTTCTGTAATCTGGGTTTAAATGCTTATGATGTACTTTTTTTCCTACCTTCAGATAGCGTTCTGTTATTTTATTTAAGGCTTCGATGGCGGACATATCCACCACTATACTCTCCTTAATATTGATAATTATTTCGTCAGGGTCGTTAAGTACATCAAATTTTTCGTTAAAAACCGTGACCGAACTAAAGAATAGTAGGCCGTAAATTTCATAATATTTGGCCCCATTTTCATATATATGCTTACGGGCTCGAATTCTTTTTGCATTGTCCCATGCAAATACCAAAGCTGTAATAATGACCCCAAAAAGCACTGCAACCGCTAAGTTATGCAGAACTGCCGTTAACAAGGTAGCCAAACCCATCATAAATGCCGCATAGAATCCAGTTAGAGGGGAAAAGC
>DCQQ01000020.1:58731-61637 GCA_002323515.1 Balneolaceae bacterium UBA1514
AAAAGCTACCGCCTCTGGTATTAAGACCATGGCGACCGTTATACCCGATAATACCTCGGTTTTATAATTGATATCTCGAGTTCCTTCAAAAAGGTTTATAAACTTTCGCATTCTATAAAATGAATTGGAGTTACAGCCTTATAAGTTGCAGTTATTAATTGGTAGTACTTATTCGGGAGTCATTATCATATTCATTAAAAGGATATCGTTTGTAAGCAATTTTCTTTTCCTTATGACAGGTATTATTGGCAAATGCTAAATAAAACAGATACTTAATGGTAAAAAAATTGCACCGAAAGTCACTCTATTGTGCGGATCAGTGATTAGCGACTCACAAGAATTAGCTTAGTTTGTAAATTTGAAGGAGAATAATATTTGATGATGCTTTTTATGTACTACTTAGTATTTTGCAAAGAAAATGCTAAGAATATTATTCTTACTATTTCTGGGGATTGGTAATCTTTGGGCTCAGAACCCTACTACAGACGAACTAATTAACTTTTGGCTTGAGGCTGAGCGACAAGTGGCTGAAGGTGATTTTGAAGCCTATGTCAAATCTTTTCATCCAGAAGCAATCTTGGTTAATGGAATGAACAAAACTAGCGTACCCATACAGCGTGCACTTGATGGATGGGAAGCTGGTTTTGTAGACACCAAAACTGGTAAGATGAGTGCCTCTGTAAAGTTTCGCTTTTCAGATCAATCAATAGGGGATTCAACCGCTCACTTTATAGGTATTTTCCGGTACGAATGGCAAAACTCGGGTCAAAAATCTCAGATTGTCTATATTTATCTTGAGGCTTTACTCACTCGGTCAAATGGTCACTGGCAAATGCTTATGGAGTATCAAAAAGCTATGGCTACTATAGAAGAATGGGAGATGTTAGTACCTTTTGAAAAGTCGCTTAATTAAGGTGGCTAACTAATCGAAAGGCTCGTAAATCTGGGGCACCCATCTGGATATGAAATCGAATTTTATGCTCCCCAGTAGATAATTCAATTCCATTTATGGTAGTGGTTGCCCACTCGCTGGGCGAATTTTCAGAGCCTGTGTTTATGGCAATCTCAGCACTGTTCATTTCATCATTAATTTCCATTCTCAACATGCTCGCAGCTCCTTTGGTCTCAATTTCGAGTTTAAATTCTCTAGCTACTGGCACTTGTATGGTGTACTGTAGCCACTCTCCTGGCTCTGTCCAACTCACATAATACCCCCCAGCTGAGCCCCCGATATCTACTCCATCGTTTCGATACTTCCGTCCCTCATTCCATACTTTCCACTGCCCCTGCTCATCATGAATGTTTTGAGACAATCGATCCTCATAAGCGTAGCCATCTCTACCCAAGTCATAATCAACAAAGGGTATCCATTCATTAACCCGATGAAATCGGTAGGCTTTTGTAGCCGTTGGATCTTCGTTATTAAGTAGTGCATAAATCACATCAGGTGCAACGGTTGTGTTTTCCTGGCGATGAGCTTTGGAATACTCCATCACCGCAAAATAGGTTTGATCAGCTGATAGTGGTTCTCCATTCTCCCATGCTTGCAGGAGTTGATAATAGGACTCAGGGGTGGTCACTTTATAGATATTATTGGTTCGACTTTTCTTCACCGGCCACCAAGACCATCCTATATTATTGGATTCGAACAGGTGAATTGCATCTGCAAACCATTGATTTGAATTTTCACCCGACTCACTCATCCACAAAGGCCGGTTATACTGCTCGCGCATATCAACGGCCCACTGAATAGATTCTTGATCATTTTGGTTCCAGTATTTATGGAAGGTTATCACTGTGTTATCATCATAACTACTAAGTGGGTGGGTTTCAAAACTGTTATAATTATTACCCCAACAGTTACCAGAAATGTAGATTATGTTATTTGGGTCAATCTGCCTGATAGATTTGGTTAAGCGTAAATGCAAATCCCAGAGTTCATCATTATTCTCTGTTCCGCAGCCATTCTCATTCCCTGAATCCCCCAGCCTCCAATTAGGTTCATTGATCAAATCATACCCCCCAAACCAAGGATTATCCTTGTAGCGCTGAGCTAATTTTATCCAAAGGGTTTCCAATTTATCCTTATTCGCCTCATCCTCGAATAAACTTGGAAGGGTTTCATCATAGTCGTTGATATTTGAGTTTTTACCTTGTCCCCCTGGAGCCCCATGCATATCAAACATCACGTACATTTGGTTGGCTGCGGCCCACCCCATGAGTTCGTCTAATTTTTCAAAGCCAGTATTCATCCAAGTGTGCTGCCCAGAAACCGGCTCATCTTGAATAGGGAGCGTGAACCATTTATAGTGTAATGCCGGACGTATGGCATTAAAACCCCAGGTTTTCATGCTATCAAGATCGGTCTTAGTCATATGATTATCTAGCCAGTCTTGATAAAACTCCGTCGTTTGCTCCTCCCCAATCTCTTGCTCTAATTTCGTGCGGAACTGGGTGTGTGTTCCAATCTCGGCATCGGTAGATTGCATCATGTATCCTTCCTGAATCATCCAGTTTCCCGTTCCAATACTTTTGATTAGAAACGGTCCCTGATCATTAACAATCTCTTGCCCTTGCACACGTAACCGACCCAACTCATTTTCTGCTACACTACCACATGCCTGACTCATTAAGCCGGTCAGAATACATCCTAAAACCATATAGTTCTTCAGTTTGTTGCGGTAAATCATTCTATTTTTCTCTTTTCTGGTTCAGGCTCAACTTGCTGATTTATTAGTATAGGCGCAACATGTTTAAATACCCCTATAAAGTCAATGAAATATGTCTGAATAGTTCATTGCAACTAGCCAGCTTCGGCTAATTATGAAAAAAGCCTCTCCGCAATTCGCGAAAAGGCTCATTAAATGTGGGCGATGAGGGACTCGAACCCCCGACCCCCTCGGTGT
>DCQQ01000004.1 GCA_002323515.1 Balneolaceae bacterium UBA1514
TGGTCCGAATGGGGCAGGTAAGACCACCTTA
Source organism: Balneolaceae bacterium UBA1514 (assembly GCA_002323515.1). Classification (GTDB taxonomy): domain Bacteria; phylum Bacteroidota; class Rhodothermia; order Balneolales; family Balneolaceae; genus UBA1275. The sequence goes on from DCQQ01000004.1 coordinate 32, forward strand.
TTCAAAATGATTACTGGACAAGAAGAGCCCAACGCAGGAACTCTGAAGCTTGGGGACACGGTGCAACTCGGATATGTTGATCAAAAAAGGCCCTTGGATCCTGATAAAACCATATGGGAGGAAATTTCGGATGGTCAGGATCTATTGTTGCTTGGAAATCGTGAAGTGAATTCGCGCGCTTATGTTGCTCGATTTAATTTTAGTGGGAGTGATCAGCAAAAAAAGACCTCTCAACTCTCAGGTGGAGAACGAAACAGAGTGCATTTGGCTAAAATGCTAAAAGAAGGCGCTAATGTTCTTCTACTTGATGAGCCTACCAACGATTTGGACGTGAATACCCTTCGAGCACTTGAAGAAGCCCTACTTGAATTTGCCGGCTGTGCGGTGGTTATTTCTCACGATAGATGGTTCTTGGATCGTGTTGCCACTCACATATTAGCTTTCGAAGGCAATAGTGAAGCCTACTGGTTCGAGGGGAATTATGCTGAATACGAAGAGAACCGGAGACAACGTTTGGGCATCACCGAAGATCAACCCACTCAGATACATTACAAGAAATTAATGCGTTAGATTCGAATTAAGGTTTGCAATCCTTACATTGAGCCAAACCAACGCATATAGTATGAATTCTACAAAACATTCGACTCCTACTCAGGTGTCAAAAGGAATGTGGTCTTGGGCCATGTTTGATTGGGCAAATAGTGCTTTTTTTGTCATAATTCAAACCTTTGTTTTTGCCGCTTATTTTCAACGTTTCATAGCTGCTGACGCAATCAGTGGTACTGAGCAATGGGGTAATATGGTCTCGGCTGCAGGATTACTAATTGCCTTCACCGCCCCAGTTTTGGGTGCTATTGCAGATCGATCTGGGCGTAGAAAACCTTGGATTGCAGCTTTTTCACTCATGTCGATTGTAGCCAGTTTCTTACTCTGGTTTGCCGAGCCCAGCACCGAATTTTTGACCTATGCCTTAGTGATCACCTTTGTCGCTACAGTAGGAGCGGAATATGCCTTCATTTTCTATAATGCTATGCTTCCCGATTTGGTCCCCCCATCCTACATGGGGAGGTGGTCTGGATGGTCTTGGGCCATGGGGTTTGCAGGTGGAATTGCATGCCTTTTAGGGGCGTTGTATCTCTTCATCGAAAATGGAGGCGCTTGGCTTGGTTTAGATACAGAGACACAAGAACACATACGTGCTACTTTTATATTTACAGCATTGTGGTATTTGGTTTTTTCCATCCCGATGTTTCTTCGTACTCCAGATATTCCTAAAAAAAATATCCCTGTTAAGCAGGCTATTAGTGAAGGAATCCAACAACTTAAAAACTCCATTAAAGAAGCCCAAAATTACGCCAATATATACCGTTTTCTCCTCGCAAGGATGATCTATAATGACGCCATTATACTAATCTATGCCTTTGGTGGTATTTATGCTGCAGGAACCTTTGGAATGGATGAGTCCCAGATTATTATTTTTGGAATTGGACTGAATGTTACCGCTGCTCTTGGTGCGGTTGGATTTTCTTGGATGGACGACCGGTCGGGGAGCAAAAAAACGATACTATTCTCACTCATAGGCTTAATTATCCCAGTTACGGCGATTCTTTTCGTTGAGGATATATTCTGGTTTTGGATTTGGGGACTCATGTTAGGCGTATTTTTTGGCCCAGTACAGGCAGCCTCTAGAACCTTAATGGGTCGTTTGGCACCAGAAGACAAACGAACCGAAATGTTTGGCTTATTTGCCTTATCAGGGAAAGCCACAGCATTTATTGGTCCCAAATTATTGGGTTGGGTAACGGTACTATTTGCAAGCCAAAGAATAGGAATGTCAGTTGTCTTACTGTTACTTGCTTTCGGTTTTTTACTAATGTTGCGGGTTAAAGAACCTGAAAACATTCAAGACCCTGCTAAAATTTAAGAACCTTATGAAACTCTTAGATCCTCACCAAATTAACTACTATGCTTGAAGATCGTATTCATCCTAATGCAATTCCTGCTTGGCGTCTGCAATATGCCCTAAGTGGACTTTTTCTTTTTGTTCCAGCAGCTTTTCTTTACTTCCTTCATACAAAAGAGGTAGTCGCCCTAGAATGGGTAATAGGTAGTGCGATAATCGCTAGCATAATCTATGCCCTTATCGTGTCTTTTCTTCCTCAGCTTCGATGGTCACGGTGGAGCTATCAGGTTGATGATAAAGGAATTCAGATGCGTCGGGGTATCATATGGGTGCAACATACAGAGGTACCCATTAATCGAATCCAACATGTAGATACTCGTCAGGGTCCTATTTATCGATCCTATGGCTTGTCGGTTATTCGCTTTTCAAATGCTGCTACTTCTCACGAAATTCCCGCATTAGAAGAGGATCTTTCCCAAGAACTCAAAGATAAAATCACCGATATGGTGCGGTTGGTAAAAGAAGATGTTTGAGTTTCAGCGACTGCATTGGGTAGCGTCCATTACTGGGGTCTTAGAAGTCATAAAGCAAAATATACTTACCCTTGTCATTCTATTTATTGTGGGCTCGCGAAACGAATCCCCATACTTCCTGTGGCTAATAGGTGCTGGACTTCTTTCTGCTTTTGGCCTTGGTATTCTGGGTTGGTTTCGTTTCAAGTATCAATTATTAGAAGACGAAATACATATACATAAAGGTATTTTTGTTCAGAAAAAACTCTATATCCACAAAAACAGAGTTCAAGTAACCGAAATTTCTGCCGGCATTATTCAGCGGATATTTGGCTTGGTCTCTTTGACTATTCAGACTGCAGGAGGGGGGTCGGAACGTGCGGTACTTTCTGCATTGGATGCCGAAATGGCCCTTACTATTGTGGATATATTAAACCCTAAAAATGCCAAAGAATCGGAGTTAAACTCCAAATTAAGCCAAGAAGAGCAACAAATAAGTGCACTGCCAAATCAAGGCGAACATTCCCACACTAAGCTAACTCCGCCACCTAATCATCAACCGCATACCAACCACAATCCTGAGTGGACCTTATCCAATAAACGCTTACTCTACTTAGCACTAACCTCTGGTGAGTTTGGGATTATTGCTACTATCCTGGGCACCATACTAGGGCAATTATCAGACTTCATTACCGATGAAAACATCCAGTGGATTGTTGACCGTATACCAGTAATACAGCAGCCGGGCTTGTTCTTCGTACTCTTTAGCGTAGCGTCGGTTATTTTGGTCTCTTATCTACTATCCATTATATCGGGCATTGTACGCTACTACGGCTTCACCATTCGCAAAGTTGGTAAAGAATTACACATATCCCGAGGTCTACTAGAGCGTATTCAAACTACTGTCCCTTATCACCGGATTCAAGCAATAAGTTCCACTGAAGGACTATTGCGCCAGCCATTTGGCTTAGAATCTATCTCTATCATTAGCGCAGGACACCAGCAAGGCCAGCAGCAACGATCTCTACTGGCAGCTCCTCTAATCTATAGCCGCGAACGCGAAGCCTTTTTCCGGCAGTTTTTTGGAAGTTGGGAACTATCCCAGGGGATAAGCCAGCAAACCAGACAAGAACTTCAGGACTCAACCCAAGACTTTCTTTCTAGTGTAAATGAATCCTCAATCCCTCTGCAAAACTTCTTGGAGTCAAACGATGAGCACGAGCTCCAAATGTATGCAAAAGCTCCAGGAAAAGCTTTTTTTCGCTACCTACGTAGGCCCAATTATCTTTGGTTATTCCCAACTTTATTGGGTCTTTACTGGTCGCCTTGGTTAGCCTGGGCAGCTCTGCTAAGTATTCCTGCCACACTCTATGGATGGATTGCCTATAAGGATACTGAGCTTGGGCTTTCCTTAGAACACCTATATATAAGGTATAGAGTAATCGCTAGAAAGCAGATATGGATTCCAAAAATACGTATTCAATCCATTGGTAACTCACAACATACCTTTCAGAAACGCAAAAAACTATATCATGTCGTGTTTAGTATGGTTTCCGGTTCTCACGAGCTCAGTGTCCGAGTTAAGGATTTTAGTTCTAATACAATAAAATCAATCATGAACTGGTTCCACCGCTAACTGAGAACTTCTTGGCCTAGGCTACAACTCGAGTACAATAATCAAATCCTTCTTAGCCTAAGGCTACATCAAGAACCATCATTACGCTAAAACCAATCATTGTGCCTAAGGTCGCGATATCGGTGTTACCGTGCATTTGACTTTCTGGTATCAGCTCCTCGACCACCACATAAATCATTGCACCTGCAGCAAAAGCTAATGCATAGGGTAGCACGGGTTGAACAAGAATAACGGCAGCGGCACCAATGACTGCCGAAACAGGTTCTACAATGCCGGAAAGCTGCCCATACCAAAAACTCTTTCTTGTTTCCATACCATCTCTCCTTAGTGGAAGAGAAACGGCCACACCCTCCGGGAAATTCTGAATTCCAATTCCCAAGGCTAGAGCTATAGCTGGGGCAAGAGCAGCCGACATAACTAAGTCAGCGGATTGAATAGCTGCTCCAAAAAGCACCCCAATGGCCAAGCCTTCTGGTATGTTGTGAAGAGTTATAGCAAGTACTAAAAGGGTAGAGCGCTTCCAGTTTGTGGGAATTCCCTCTGCTTCATCCTTTGGTAGTCCAATATGTAAATGAGGGAGATAATGATCGCATACCCGTAGAAATAGCCCACCAACCAAAAAACCAATCACTGCGGGTACCCAACCAATGTGACCTTGTGCTTCTGCCATGTCTATGGCAGGTAAAATGAGTGACCAAATACTTGCGGCGATCATAACGCCCGCAGCGAAGCCCATCATGCTGTCGAGTAATTTAAAGCTCACTTGTTTGGTGAAAAAAACCAAGGAGGCTCCCAATGCGGTCATGGCCCATGTGAATAATCCAGCCATAAATGCCTGCGCAACTGGATGTAGTGCAAGAAACCAATCAGGTATTATCATAATGCTATCTCTTTAAGTTTGCTTTGAGTGAGTGAGTATGAGACGTTAATTTGGCTTGATTTGCCTGAGTTATGTTAGACTAACAAATTATTTAGTCTTGGCTAAAGATATGCACAAACTAGCAAACTATACAACTTGAAAAAAACCTTTTTACTCGATTTTTTTACTTGAACAAATATTAAGATTAACCCAATAACTACAATGCCAAGTGCTCAACCAACCCATGTAGCGAAACGCAGAACTATTCAATCAGGGTAAAAAAGCTAATTCCCCCGGCTTGCTTTCCGGTTTCAATAACAGCTACTCGTTCATGTTCTTCCAATGAGATCACATCAACTGAGCCTGCTTCACCGCCTATTCCCTCTACAGAGATAAAGGTATATTTACTGTCAGAACTAATGGCTACTCCGTGTGAAACTCGCCTAGAATTAGCTATTTGAGCTAGTTCCTCTCCAGTAGAAAGGTCAATAACACTCGTGGCTGCGGCGCCTTTTAACGAGCTTACTAGCCATTTTCCGTTGGGACTAACTTCGAGATTATATGGAGCTTTTCCAGTAGGAATTCTGCGAGTTATGGCCCATTTTTCCACATCTATCTCTATGAGTTCATCAGAACCATTCCCTGCGACATAAACGAATGCATCGTTGGGGTGTGGGTCAGCCCATGTGGGTTTAATCTGTGGTACGGTGTCATGCATATGTGCCTTGTGTTCCATGTGCTCGAGTGTATCAGCATCGCTATAGTGGCCGGTTTGAATATTGCTGGAGTGTAAATGTTGGTCTGATGAAGCGCTTTGTTTGTTCATTTCCTTCAACCAACCCATCTGACTTCCAGAACTCTGATCCATGTTAAGGAGTTCTTTTAAGTCTTCCACTCCGGTTTCCTCAGTGGTTGTTTCTGTAACCAGATTAGGTGCTAGTGCTAGTCTTCTTGCTATTTTAAAGCCATAGGTATCCACTTCTAAAAGCTCATCACTCATCATTGAAACGTGATAGGCTTTTCTACCAGTAGAATTCATTCGAGTTCCATGAGGCATCATTCCAGTTGGCAGCTCTGCTACTAGGTCCATGGTTTCCGGATCTACAATCATCATGGTACTAGGTTCCATTTTCCCGTGTAAATTGAAATTTACTACATATAAAAGACCGGTAAACTCCGAAATTTCCATACTTGCAGGGAATAAGCCAAGATCGACCCTGCCCTTTAATTCATGCGTTTCGGTGCTGTATTTTGCCAAATAACCATAGGGATTACCGTGGGCAATAGTAACAAACAAATGTTTTTTGTCGGGTGATATGGTGAGACCATGAGGCCCATCTGTTTCAGTTGGGAGTTTACCCACCCTAATAGTTGCATCAACCCATCCTTGATTAGTCTTTGCGTCAAAGCTTACTCGTTGGACAATATCGTCCGATTCAGCTGCCACGTACACCTGGTAGACTTGTGCGTTTAGATTTATGGAGAATGTAATAAGGAGTAATAGTATAAAATTCGCTAAATAGCCTATTAACGCTAGAAAAGTTAGATTGAAGGGAATAGATTTATAAGTATTCATACAAGTAGCTTGTTAAAATGACTGGTCTTAGTAGCTCGTTAAATACAATAAAAAGTCAATTTTGGACCTCACCTAGCTTTACTGCCCAGATGCCGGAATTCCAATCCGAAAGAAATATTAGTCCTTTGTAAGGTTGGGGTCCCCAAGTAAAGGTTGAATTTGGTATAGCAGCGTTGGGATCAGAAGGTAAAAAGAGGGCAATTTCACGGCCCTGTTCATACAAGTCTCCCATTAGGTCACCAGATACATCAACCACTCGTAAACCGCCATTGTAGAAAGCAGCATACATGACATCGTTTTCAATCCAGTAGTTGTGAGAACCTGCTTCAGGCACCTGATAGCGTGCTACTTCATCTGGATTATCCCAACCATCAAATTCGATAAAATGTACCCATCCCGCAGCACGATTAGGACCCTGAGTATCTAGACCATAAGGGAAAGCTTCATCACCTGCAGCTACATAAAATTTACCAGTAGACTTGGATTTAAAGGGAAATGCGGCATGATTCCAACCACTCGGATAGCTGTAACTCCCAAGTGGGGTAGGATTATTTGGCCTTCCACCTGCTCCAGGCATATCAGCTGAGTTGGTTGACCCCACATCAACCACCACTACTCCATCTCCCCAGTTCGAGGAATATGCGATACCGTCTTCAATCCAGACATCATGAATGGAATGTCCAGGAGTATCGAGTTCAAATACCCCAACGGTGTAGGGATTGCGGGGATCCTCGATATTAATGATATCGTATTTGCGGCCATTATTTACTGCATAGACATGGTTTTTATAAATAAATGTGTTGTGTACTCCCCCAGTAAGTCCATCGGTATATTCTGACAAAATTGTAGTTTCCGAGGGGTTGGTCACGTCTAAGATGATAATACCATTTTTCCGATTAGAAGCCCCTTCGCGTGTTATGACGGCGATCGTACCATCTTCAGATACCTTTACATCATTAACGGTACGTGCATCTACCTCTACCGTATCTATGGTGTGTATGTTACTTGGATCGGTAATATCCCACAAAAATGCTTCCCCTCGGGCTCCCCAAGTCCCTGTAATGGCATAGTCTCGCCCATCAACTCCTTCCCATACCCAAAGATCAGAGGTTTTGACATCTGGCACAATTCCTTTACCTACTACTTCTAAACTTCGACGAACCATTCTTGGTTCAACAGTAATATTCATGGTTACTTGAATAGCACCTGAACGTGCAATTATAGAGTATTTACCCGGATGGTTAGCAACAAAGCGACCATCCTGAGCTATTTGGGCAGAGCTTCCTTGCCCTAATTGATCATCAGGATAAGCCATAAAACTGTACTGGACAGGCATATTAGCTAGGGGTTTTCCGTTCACTTCCATCACAGACGCTGTAAAATGGAGCACATCTCCTGTTTTAATAGCCTCTGAGCTTGAGTTAGTGACAGCTAGACTCATGCTAGTGGCCTTATTTATTACCACTTCCACAGGCCAACTAAATTGCTCGGTACCAGCAAGGACATTAAGCTGAGCTATACCTGCGGCGTGAAGACTCAACTGGTTGAATTCATTTACGCTAAAAATAGATTGGTTGCTACTACTGATGATAAGATCATCTATGCTTCTAACTGCATCTAGTGAATCGCGTACCTCAAAAGCGAGATCCAATGTAGTACCTGTGTAAAATGTATGACTAGCTTGCTCCCAATCCACACGGGTGATGGGTGGAAAAAGTACCACTACCTCAAAATCTTGACGAATCCTATCCGTGCCAAGTGTCATAGCCGAAATGGTATGAATACCAGGTTTAATCGCGTGTAATTCTCCTTCACGGCTAACCACCAATGACCTTCGAGCCCTAGAGAAAAAGACCACGGTATCAGGTGACACCTTACCTTCTGCATCTAGCACTTCTGCTTCAAGTTGGATTCGTTCATTAACCCTGAGTTTCAAAGAGGGGTTGAGAAGCTGAATCTGGGACTCTTGAGCATGGACAAACAATGGAGTAATAACAAGGAACAAACAAAAAATGGAAACGACTTTGGCATTCATAATTCGCAAAATTTTAAGGCTTAAAAAAAATATTTTACTAACAAGGATAGCTCTCGATTAGCTCTTAATCGTGTAAGTGTTGTTCAGATAAAAGGATAGGTGAACAGCACCACTAAAGTAGACAATATATAAATGGGCTGCTATTAATCAGAAAAAAAAAGTAGAAATCCGTAATTTATATACAATACTAAGGGCTAATATCTTAGTGAGTTAATCTAGCAGACGAATGCGTGCTTTAAGGTTCAATTTAGCCGCCTGCCACCCCCATAAATATCTTATTTGAGCACCTAATAATGAGTATATCTTTTCAAAAATTACCTTTTGCCTATCGACATCATGGAATGAGTGCTACCGATCATCAACACATGCTGGAGACGATCAATGCTAAAGACCTGGAGCAGTTGATCGCAGAAACAATTCCTGACGGTATTCGATCTAAAAGTGATTTAGCCATTCCCTCGGCAATTACAGAAGAAGAATTTTTAGTGGAATTCCGGGAGATTGCTCAAAAAAATAAAGTATATACCTCATACATAGGCCAGGGGTATTACGATACCTTCTTGCCAGCGGTTATTCAAAGAAACATTTTAGAAAACCCTGCATGGTACACCGCTTATACCCCATATCAGGCAGAAATTGCACAAGGCCGGATGGAAGCGATCATCAACTTTCAAACGATGGTCAGCGATCTTACAGGAATGGAATTAGCCAACGCCTCGTTACTCGATGAAGCTACCGCAGCGGCTGAAGCCATGACGATGCTGTATGGACAGCGAAAAGGAAGTAAGAAAAAAACGGGTAACACTTTTTATGTGAGTGACAAAGTGTATCCTCAAACTCTTGATGTGCTCTATACCAGGTCAGCACCATTGGGCATTCGGGTCGAAGTGGGCGAATTAGCGAAATTAGATGTGACACGGGACGATGTATTTGGAATACTATTCCAATATCCAGAAGCCGATGGACAGGTGGTAAATTACGAGGCACTTCTTCAAGCTTGTAATGAGCATCAGGTATTTGTGGTAGCCGCGGCAGATCTGTTGAGTTTGACCTTATTGACTCCGCCTGGTGAGATGGGGGCCGACGTAGTAGTTGGGACTACGCAGCGTTTTGGTGTTCCGATGGGCTATGGCGGACCACATGCGGCGTATTTTGCAACGAAAGAAGCTTTTAAACGGCAAATACCAGGTCGAATCATTGGTGTAACACAAGATAAAGAAGGCCGACCAGCTTACCGTATGGCTCTTCAGACCAGAGAACAGCATATTCGCCGTGAAAAAGCGACCTCGAATATATGTACGGCACAAGTATTACTAGCCGTTATTGCGGGAATGTATGGGGTATATCATGGTCCAGATGGGCTTAAACATATTGCATCACGTATTCATGGCTATACTGCTCTAACAAAAAAGCTACTCGAATCCTTAGGTGTAAAAGTTCAAACAACCGAGTATTTTGACACCTTAAGCTTCCGAATGAAACGTAGCCATTTAGAACCTGTTGCTACAAAGCTAGAAACAAATTTCTATTATGCTACCGATGATACCGTTAGTTTAAGTTGGGATGAAGCGAAAGACCTTGATGATCTCAAGCTTCTACAGCAAATTTTCGAAGAGGTGACAGGAGAGCAGTCCGACCTAGACTTCTCTCAGGAAATGGATAAACTCGAAATGCAATTGCCTTCAAGCATTCTTAGGGATTCAGAGTTTATGAGTCATGAGGTATTTCATGCATATCGAACAGAACATGAAATGCTTCGTTATATGAAGCGTTTAGAATTAAAGGATCTTTCTTTGGTTCACTCCATGATTTCCCTAGGTTCTTGTACGATGAAGCTAAATGCTACCAGTGAAATGATTCCCCTAAGTTGGCCAGAGTTTGCACACATCCATCCATTTGCACCACCCGAGCAAGCCCAGGGCTATACTCAGATGTTTAAAGAATTAGAGGCATGGCTTGCAGATATTACTGGATTTGATGCGATATCATTCCAACCGAATTCGGGTGCTCAAGGGGAATATGCTGGGTTAATGACCATACGAGCTTATCATGAGCATAGGGGAGACTCTCATCGTAATGTGGCTTTAATCCCGGCTTCTGCACATGGAACAAACCCAGCCAGTGCTGTGATGGCAGGTATGGACGTGGTTGTAGTAGAAACGGATAAGCATGGGAATATTTCCTCTGAAGATTTGGAAGCTAAAGTGGAACAGTACTCTGATCGCTTAGCAGCTCTAATGATTACCTATCCATCTACTCATGGGGTATTTGAGCATAAAGTGAAAGATTTTTGTGCTCTTATTCACCAACATGGCGGACAGGTCTATATGGATGGGGCAAATATGAATGCACAAGTTGGACTAACTAGTCCACAAGAAATAGGTGCAGATGTCTGTCATTTAAATTTACACAAAACATTTGCTATACCTCATGGCGGTGGAGGCCCAGGTGTAGGACCAATTTCTGTAGCTAAACACCTTGAGGATTTTTTACCTTCAAATCCCATTGTAAAAACTGGTGGAAATAAACCAATTGAGTCAATT
>DCQQ01000031.1:0-60591 GCA_002323515.1 Balneolaceae bacterium UBA1514
ATCAGGGTTAAGAGAGATCTGAACAGGTGATTCAGAAGGACTTATCCCCGCTTGCTCTAAACCACGGTCAAAGGCAGTAACCGCATAATAGTATTTACGACCATTAACGACGGTAGTATCCTCATATATACGACGAATACCTGAGTCACTACCCATATTAAATTGTAATCCATTTTCAGAAACTGGATGAAAGCCAAATACTCCGTTCTGCAGGTCGTAAATAGCTACAGGTTGCAAAAATGTTTTCCCCCCGCGACCATCTGTTATACTTCTAATTTCCTCAAAAGACACATCAGTAGTTCGATATACTTTATAACCTTCAAAATCATAACCATTACCCGTTTGAAGATTCATATACCGATCAAACGAATTTTCAGAATTAGTATCCCAATATAGAGTTACTCTACCATTTCCTGGCACTGAGGTAATGATTGGAGGATCCGGTGCTATTGCAAATTGATAATCGGCCTCATAAGCTTTGGTAGCATCTTCCAAACGCTGATTGACACGTTGACGATCGAACAAAGCGCTTTGTTGGTTTTCTTGAGCTGCTGTTATAGCCACAGCGAAACGTTCAGAGCTTCCTTTTGCAAGAGGAAATAATCCTGAAGACACGTAAATATCAGAATCAGATCCTTGTTTTTCTACAAACTCACCTGGTATCAAGTAACGCAGCCAAATATCTGCATCTTGAGTAACTTGCATAGAACCTGCATCAAAGATACGAACTCGTGATACACCTATAAGATCTGTTTCACTTACGTCTGTTTTATCAATGCCAGATTCTCCTGGAAATACAGTACCTGCGCCCGATGTTGGGAATCCGTCACCTTGCCCTAAACTTGCAGAATTTGGATTGCCTTGAATTCCCACATCATCAATTAGGATATTCCAATCGTCGTCATTATCAAAATAATCTTCACGGCCTTCATCCATCATAGGAGCACTTGTATGAAAATTCTGAAGCCTCCCAGCATATTCATCATTGACCAGAGAAGCAAAGGCTGCATCTTCTAAGATTCGTGCTCGAATTGTCTGATTCGGGACAATCAATCCTTTTTGCAGCGTATCACCAACACTGAATTCGAGATAGTTAATAAATCGTACAGGACGGGTTTGAAACTGATCCAAGGCTGGTATATAGGTACTCTTAGTTAGATGATTGGGTTGGTTCTCGTCAATTGTCCCGTCAAAATCATTATCTAGACCGTCGATATGAATACCAAAATCTTCATTAGTTTCTGGAAAAAGATCTTCTTGAACCGTGAAAGGTCCACCGCCAAAATCATAGTTACGCCCTTGAGATACAAATGAACTCCCATCATAGGTATGAATAACCCGACTATGGTCGTCTTGGATTAGAACAATTGGATCACCAATATTGATTACTCGTTCCTCAAAATCGGCAGTTGTAAATACCCGAATTAAGGTATCCTGAACCGTAGAAATATCATAATAGAATCCTCCAGCTGCTGAAGTTAAGCTAGTATATAAATCAACATTTTCCGGGTCATAAATATCACTACTAGTATTATAATTATCACTATCACCATCATTATCAATACCATCAATTGGATTACCAGGGGTTTCAATGAATTTTAAGCCCATCTCTCCAATTAGACCCCCATCAAATACGTTACCTCCACTTTGTCGATCTGTATCTGTTAAGTAAGCAATAGCTCGGATATTATCAAACAAAGGGGTGTCGGTTGGTCCACCGCCTGCAACGAAGTCAGCAATCCAAAGACCAAAAGCCATTCTAGGATAATCGTAACTCGCATCATTTTTCAACTCAAATAAATTAAAATGAGTCGCATTTACTAGTGTTTGCGACCAGGCCAAGATGCGGGTTTCCAAAATTAAACCAAGACCACCACGAGTAGGATCCGTCTCGTCAGGTCGGTATCGTGAACCCACATAACGGGTATAGGTATCGTCTCCCGCTTTGTAATAAAACTCCACGTCAGCATTGAATTGATCCCGACCAAAATATCCATTCCACGAACCAGCCCATCCATCTCCCCCATCTTCAAATTTATCGGGCCATGCATTTGGCCAAGTATTCCCTAATGGAGATGCAGGACCACGATCACTGCGCGCCATTTCATCGGAATTATCACGGGTATAGCCGTCAACAGGGTTCAAGGACCAATTACTTCGCCCATCACGAGAAGTTTTGTATGATGCGGTATTGACCAACGGAAAAATATCCTCTTCAGGAGTGCTTTGATCTGGCACCTCTGTACCAAACATCACACTCATAAAATACATGTATTCCCTATTTGTATTTCTAGGGAATTCAAATAGCAATTCATTCAATGCCCCCGAATTTCTACGTCCTGCGTGGCCATTGTTGTGATAGGTAGCTCTTAACCTATTTCCATCCATAATGGATATTTTACGATTGTTGAAATCTGATCGTTCTTCGCTTGGCTCATAGTCAGTGACTTGCGCAAAAACTTCCGGAGTTGATAACCCAAACAAGGCAGTGAATAGTATGATATAAAGGTGATTAAAGGACATAGGATTCATTCGCATACTTAAAATGAAAATTGAACTCCGAGTTGGACTCTTCGAGGTTCAGCATAAAAGGTTGGATTATTGTAGTAGTCAGGGTGGGCTCCAGGAATAACACGAGCTGGTAGTGGGCGCGTTGGCAATCCCGAATCGGAATACACTCCATTGATAATCTTAGTATCGAGCAAGTTATACACATTAAAGAAGATCTGAAGCTGTGCATATCCTTGAATTTCAATATTCTTATAAGCGTTAATATCTAAAGTAAACCGATTGGGTAGTCGCGCTGTATTTCGTAAATCTCGAATTGACGCGACCTCCCCCACTAACACGCCGGGGATGTTTCGATCCGGGGTATAAGGCGTACCTGAAGCAAAGCGAGCAAGTATGTTGGTTCCCCAAGTATCTCCCGTAAAAAACATAGAACCATTAATGATATGGGTACGGTCCCAGTTTAAAGGTTGGACAATTTTTGTTAGGGTATTGGATTGATTTGTCGAATCAATTTTACTCCCCTGTGCTAAAATGGCAAAATATTCAGAAGCAGGATCACTATTACTACCCTCCACTATACTAAAGGTGTAATCCAGACCAAAATTAAACCGTTGATTCACAAATTGATTGAAGGAAAAAGTGGTCCCCAAGGACTTAGAAAAGTCTCTATTATAATAAATACCATAAGTAATGGAAGGAGCACCGGTAACTTGAGGTCGTGAAGATACATAATCGCGAGTATCTTTATAATAACCAGTAAGCTCAATAGCTGTTCCATCAAATATTTCTTGCTTTAGGCCTAACTCATACTGTATAGATTTCTCTGCTTCTAAGTTTGGGTTACCAAACAGACCTTGATCACCACCTGTTTGTGAGAGTAAGATTTGACTATTGGTGTATAACCGGTCATAAGAAGGCATTTGAAAGAAATAACCGTAGGAAAAATAAATTACTCCGCGATCATTAATTGGATAGGCCACACCAATTCGAGGACTTATTTGATATTTTGTTGAAGCCGCCTCCCACCAATACAATTGACGATCAGCTACGGTTAAACTAGGTTCTCCATCGTCCTGTTGACCGTTTCCATTGGTATCGGTATATAGATTTTCTGATTTTGTGGGAAGATTTATGTCTGGATCCTCTAGATCAGCAGGAATTTCGGTATTAGGGTCAAAATAATCGAATCGAAGCCCCACATTTATGATAAGATTATCATATTCGATTTTATCTTGTACGTAAGCACTAAAATTGCGTGGTTTTTCAGTATAACGTTGAAAGCCTGGAGAATTTATTTCAGGATATCCTAGCTCGATCAATCCTTTATCTATTAATTCTTGAGGAGTTCCTTCAGGAATAGACACTCCCTGCTGACTCAAGGGTGACAAACTGATACTTTCAAAGAAGATTTCGTCAAATTGTACACTGACTCCGGCTTTTATAAAGTGATGCTCATTGATCTGAGATGAAACTTCGGCCTTAGCAATGTAAGAATCCGTAAACCTGTTGAATCGAGAATTGTTAGTCCCATAAGTGTTAAACTGTCCAGCACTAGTTATCTGATTTCCAAAGAGTATATTTGAAGTTCCAAACAATGGATCCGATAAATTTTCATAATTGAAGTACCGAGGATCCCATGGATCTTCATATAAATAACTTTGATACTCATTATACCTATTTGCTAGATTCACGGTAACAAAAGTATTTGCACTCGGAGTAATGGTTGTTTTGAAATTCAAAGAATAATTGTTTCTAAAGGTACTGTTCATCCCATTAGGTACAAAGCGGTTACCAAAGTCAAACCCCCCCCCTTCTTCTTGTGCATAAGTACCAATAAGGTTGAATTTTAGCCAACTCAGTGGTTTAAATTCCAAATTTCCTTGGAAACTTTGGGACTTAAAGTGATTCATGTTCACCAGGCTACTATCTCGAGTACCATCGTCCCGAATTTCTAAATACTCCTGCCCTTGTACGATCACTGTATCTACCGTATGATAGGGCAATGATAAATCGATTCGTTCTCCGTATAAGGTTTCATAGGTAGATAAATCAGTTCCTAAAGGTATCCTTTCAACATACTTCCCATGTGGAGAGTACGCGTTTCGACCTGTTAACCAACCTTCATTCTGGAATTTACGAGCAGTAGCAAAAAAGGTAAGTTTATCCCGAATGATAGGACCCGATACTGAAGCAGTATAATTATACATCCTAGAAGGATTAAAACTGGATAATTCTGTGCCAATTCCATCATAGAGTTGGGACTCATTAGTAGCTAAATAACCACCTCCCCACCCTCTAAAAGATGCTTCAAAGTTGTTATTCCCAGATTTAGTAACAACATTCACCACACCAGATAAAGCCTGTCCATGCTCGGCGTTGAACGAACCGGAGATGACTTGTAGCTCTTGGATAGATTCATTTTCCAAGCGCAGACCATTACTCCCGTCATAATCATCTGTAACACGAATTCCATCTACAACATATGAAACTTCTGTTGTTCGTCCACCCCGAATATGAATACCCCCATCATTCCCTACATTTACACCAGCTTGTAATTGTATTACATCAGTGATCTCTTGTACTGGTAATTTGGCAATTTCATCACTACTAACTCTAGCCTCTGAACTAGTGATATCTTTAATTACAGCCTGGCGCTCTGCTACAACTACCACTTCCTCTCCTTCAAATGATTCTAAACTGAGTTCAAAATTCTGATTTGTTGTCAAATCTGTACGTACAATCACGTCTTGAACCACCACTGTGGCATAACTAATATATCTAGCTTCTAGCACATAGGTTCCAGGTGCTACATTAAGCATGAGATAGTTTCCATCTACATCGGTTATTGCACCTTTTGTTGTTCCCTGAATACCAACGGTAGCACCAATGAGAGGCTTTTTGGTATCGGCATCTAATAAAGTCCCAGTAATTTTACCTGATTGAGCAAAAGTCTGGCTCATGAAAAGTATGGCCATACATACACTCAAACACCCAACTTGAATGTTCATGCACCTGGCTCTGTACTTACCTAAGATTTCTCGCATATCGTTAGATTTCAATATTAATTTCCTCAAGTCGTTCCAAGTCAATAAATGCATTATGCTTTTTCTTTACTTGCCTGATCAACTCAGACCTTGCTGCTCTAAATTTCTGTTCTAGTAATATATTTTTGACCGCTTCCTTAGCCTCATCGAATCGTAGTGAACGAGCTTCTTCGATATCTAAACACTTATAGATATGATATTCATTAGCCTGATAAGCTACAGGTTTGGTTACATAATCGAGTGCTAAGCGTTGTAACTCTTCTCCTAAATGCCCTAATTGAGCCCATTGCTGGTAATTCATGACCCCATCGACCATTAAATCTTCGTTAGACTCAGTGTGCAACTGAAGCATATCAGTAAATGAATGACCTTGTTGGAGCACAGCGTATATTTGCTGCGCTTTTTCCTTCGAAGAAACTACAATACGCTGCAAAAGCACTTGTTTGGGTTGAATAAAACGATCAGGATTAGCTTCAAAGGTGGTGTATAACTCTGCTGGGCTAAATTCGATTGACCTCTTAATACCTTTCTCTACTTCAAGAGCCAAAGAATTCAGATACGTCTGTTTAATGGATGCCTGAACCTCAGGTTGCGAAGGAATACCCGCTTCATGAGCTAGGTGACTTATATAAGATCGGTATGCAATCCCGCTCAAAACTGATTTAAGATGATACACTGAAGAAATACCTTCAAGGTATTCTACAGGGGTTATTCGCCACTCAGACTCCCAATCTTTCAGAGTTAAAATGCCATATCGATGTCGCAAAATGGGTTCATCCAGCATCCAGTTTTTTGGGTTTATACCTTCAATACCTTGCTCTCTGCCCTGTTTACTGTTTAGATCTTTCAATAGAATCTTTATAAATATTTTATCTATGGTAACTGACTCGATAAAATCTTCTAAGTGCCTTCTTTCATGTAATTCTTGTAACTTTTTTCGAGCGTATTGTTCCAACTCAGGCAATTGACGCTGAAAATCAGCTTCGGTAAGTATAGGATTCTGAATCCGATCAGTTACCTTAATGATGCTAAAACCTTGGGCTGTTTGTATTGGACCCACGATACTACCAGGAGAATTTGTAAATGCAGCTTCCTCGAAGGATACATCCATATCATCCGTAGTAAAAAATCCTACATCACCTCCATTATCCTGTAAATATCGCGTCTCAAAGACTTCCTTGGCTAGGTCATCGAAAGATTCACCTGCCTGTATCCGCGCTAAGAGTAACTCACTTTCCTCACGTGTTTTTGCGTACAGATGCGAAGCTCTCACTTTGGTATTAAACCGCACAAAATACTCGCGTAAGGTGGATTCAGTCACCTCTAAATCGCTAAACAGTAGTTGACGCTTGAATTCCTCAGTTACAACTCGAGCCTGAATCCTAGTCTTTAGAAACTCTAATTCTTCTCGCATATCTAAACCTTGATCTATAGCATGTACAGCTAACACATACGTATTGAATTCTGAATCCAATACTGCTTTTTTTGTAGATGGATCTGGAGCTATAGATTGCCCTGTTCGGTAGTACAACTCCTTGAAGCTAGTTAGAAAGTGAGCCTCAGACACCGTATAACCGTCAATTTCAGCCAAAATTGGCTCAACATTCTTATTCTTTGAAAACGTGCACTGGACAAGTAAAAAACAACAAAAAATTCCAGGTAGAATTAAACGATTAGACTTCACACTGTATTATTATTTGGTTATTTATAGTAACATACTGAAAGCGCTTACATTTTTCAAGCCAAATTTTACTTTTAAAAAATATAAAATAGCTTTTTTTGCGGCTTAGTTTATGAGTACAAAAATTAAAATATAAGGGCTTACTTTTATATAAAAATCCTTTGAACGTACAATGCACCAAACACTTTGCTATATAAGCTTAGGTCCTCTACTTTTTGCCGTAATTACGAATGATATAGTCGTTTAAAATAGCCCTGAACTCTTCACCAATTCTGTCTCCTTTGAGGGTTGTATGATGCTCCCCGTCCATATATACAGGTGCTTTTGGTTCTTCGAAGGTACCCGGTAGTGATATACCAATATTGGCTGCTTTAGATTCGCCAGGGCCATTAACTACACAGCCCATTACAGCAACTTCCATCTCTTCTACTCCAGGATAGACCTCCTTCCAGATGGGCATAGACTCCTTGATGTATTCCTGTATTTCTTCTGCCAACTCTTGAAAATAGGTACTCTTTGTTCTACCACACCCTGGGCATGCCGTTACTTGTGGCGTAAAACTACGTATATGCAGGGATTGTAGTATTTGTTGAGCAACATTAACCTCTAAGCTTCGATCTCCTCCTGGGGCTGGGGTAAGAGACACCCTAATAGTATCACCAATTCCCTGTTGTAAAATAACTGATAGAGCCGCTGAACTAGCCACCATCCCTTTCATTCCCATACCTGCCTCTGTTAAACCTACATGAAGTGGATAGGGTATTTCTTTGGCTAACCTAGAGTATACTTCAATAACGTCTTGTACCCCAGACATTTTACATGAGATAATGATTTTATCGGATGCTAGCCCTACAACCTCGGCTAAACGAGAGGATCGAACAGCACTTTCCACCATAGTCTGGAACATAACTTCTTTTGCCGACTTTGGAACAGACAATTGATTGTTTTGATCCATTTTTTCGGCCAGTAACTGCTGGTCTAATGAACCCCAATTTACCCCAATACGTACTGGTTTATCATGGTTGATAGCTTGCTCAACAATGGTAGCAAAATTTTTATCTCTTGTTTTGGTACCTGTATTTCCAGGATTAATGCGATATTTCGATAAAGCCTGAGCCATATCAGGGTATTTACTGAGCAACACATGGCCATTGTAATGGAAGTCTCCAATCAGTGGTACCATGACTCCTTTGTTAATTAAGCCCTCCTTTATATAGGGTACTGCCTTTGCCGCTTCTTCGTTATTCACTGTAATGCGAACTAATTCAGAACCCGCTAAGTGTAACTGGTCCACCTGCTCAATGGTAGCTTCAATATCGGCAGTATCAGTGTTGGTCATCGACTGGACTACGATGGGAGCTCCACCACCAACGGGAACATCACCAACCATTACTTGTATGGAATCTCTTCGTTTATTTGGCTGCATATTAGGGTTCTTTTCGCTTACTCAATTCAAATAACATCTTTTTTTCCTGCTTAGTAAGTGCATTATAGCCGCTTTTAGATATTTTGTCCAATATGGCATCTAATTCACTTTGTTCTACTTCTTCTAAAATTTCTGCGTCACTAACACCTACTGAACTAGATGCCGCACCACGACGTGTGCTCGCCCGGTTTCTGTTTGGCTGAGCTTGTTTGGTCTTCCAAGAGTACATTGAAGAATTGACACTATTACCAGATTTTCTCGTTTTAGCTCCGCTATTGAACGAAGTAAACAAAAGTGATAGCATTGGGGAAAGATATTTAGAAAAAAGATATTCGATGTACCGAGGAACTAAACTCAAATCCCCCCCATTTTGGCGGAATTTCATTAACCCATAGCCCCCTAGAGCTCCACCTAAATGGACAAATCGTGCTACATTACCACCTGAATTCAATAACAATACATCAAGTGCAATAATGCCAGTTACCACATATCTAGCCTCCAATGGTGGAAGCAACAACAGCATAATTGGTGTTCGAGGGTATAACATGGCAAATGCTACCATTACCCCATATACAGCTCCAGAAGCACCAATAACTGGGCTAGCTACCCCAACAAAGCTGACAATTACATCAACCATGGCGCCTACCAATCCTGCCCCAAAATAGATACTTAAAAAACTGTGTGCACCAACAGTCTCCTCAACTGGCCTTCCCATCCACCACAGCCAAAGCATGTTAAAGATGAAATGAAATGGATTTAACAGTGAATGGGTAAACATGTAGGTTACTAGCCTCCACGGCTGAGTAACTGTCGTAATGGGTTCAGGTACAAACGCTAACCATTGAATGAGTGAAATACCAAGAATAGAGCTTAGAATTTGGGCAAAAAATACAGCGGCATTAATTCCAATAATGGCTCTTATGGCTACAGGCATAGCCAAAAATCCTCTTTTTATTGATGAACCAAATGAATCGTACGCCATAGTTTAGTAGCAATGCTAAATAGCTGAGTTATGGTTGATTTCCCTAAAGTGCGGGTCGCTTAATTTTCCAATATTTAATGAGTATGAATCCAACAAATAAGCCCCCTAGGTGAGCAAAGTGCGCTACTCCGCTGTCGGGTCTTGTTAAGCCTGATAACAACTCTATACCCCCATAAATTCCAACAAAATACTTCGCTTTTATGGGTATCGGGGGAAACAACAGGATAATGTACTGGTTGGGAAACATCATTCCGAAGGCTAATAAAATTCCAAAAACAGCGCCCGAAGCTCCTATAGTGTAAGTGAAATAGCCACTCACCAACATGTGAATAATAGCCGCTCCCACACCAGTTAACATATAATAAGTAATAAATCGCCGTGTGCCCCATAGGTGCTCGATAGATTGGCCAAAAATCCACAAAGCCAACAAGTTGAAAAATAAATGCCCAATATCAGCATGTAAAAACATATAGCTAAGTAGTTGCCAAGGCATAAAGCCATTTCCAATGGACCAAAGTGCGAAGTTTTCGGCTATTACTGCTCCCAATGGAGTCCACACTCCCGTAAATATACTTTTGGTAGCTAAAAATATAATCGCGTTAGCAATGAGTAAGTATTTGATTGCAGGTGGGAATATTGAAAAACGGGTGTTGGGCTGAAATTGGTCCAAAATTGAATTCCTTTATTTAAAGTCCTTTACTATACGGTAATATACGTTAATACCACTTAAAGTTACGCCAGGAATTCCCTGTCCTGGATAGGTGGTGTCCCCTACTAAATACAATCCCTTGAAAGGGGTAACAGGAGAGGTCCAGTCCCAAACAGCACGCTTCATAGATTGAGGAATCCCTCCCACTCGGCCATCTTTTCGATACACCCATTTTTCCCACGTCCTCGGGGTAGCTGCATCCACTTGTAAGCATTCGGCACGGTCGGCCCCAGGAAGGCGTTGTTGCACCTGCTCAAACAAGTACTCCTGTACCTCCAACTTCTTTTTTTCGTAGCTATTCTGATCTAATCCTAACCACTTTTCCGGCAAACAATGTGTGCTGACATTGAGCACTCTTTGGCCTTCAGGCGCTCGTTGGGTGTCGCCACGCATAGAAATGGAAACAAAGAAAGAACGAGCAATCCAATCTGAGTATGGATGCTCTTCGGGTAAGTGAAATTGATGGTGTAGGGATAAATCCTCGGCCAGGGTGTCAGTTAACGCAATACCCATAGTAAAAGCTCCCCAAGCATCGGAATACTTAGCGGTTTCTTTATTAAAATAGTCACGCATTTCACCATCGGTTATATCCGGCATATTCCAAAGTGGTATGTTAGATATGACTATAGGCGCTTGCACTTCGAGTCCCCTATCGGTTGTAATGCGATACCCCTGTTTATTCTGGTTGATTTGTACAACTTTTTGCTTATTAAGCCACTGCCCGTGATTAGATTCAAGATGATCCAAGCAGGTAAATACCATCTCGATTAAACCACCAGGTACATAAAAATTACTAGAATTAGGATAGCAAATGGCTGCTGCACCAAATATGAACGGTGTTTGAATAGCCCCCGCTTGAGCAGTAATGATGAGCTGTTCATCTAAAAACCTATAAAATCGAACCTCAGTTATTCCACAAGACCGAGCTACCTGAGCAACTGAACGTACCATGTATGGAAGTATGGTAAGATCTTTAGGAGAATTATTGAGAGCTAACCGAAATAAATCTAATGGTTTAGACGGTGGAAAAAAAGTATTTTTCAACGAAATGGTCCATACTTTTTCGGCCACAAAAAATGACTTATCCCAAAATTTTCGCTGCGCTTTTTCCTCGCCAAAATGGCTAATACAATGATCTACCCACTCTTCCTTGTCTTTCATTCGAATGACCGGCATTTGATCCTCTAACCACACCGACATGGATGGGTTTAATTCATGCCTTGGGATATGCATACCCGTATGTTCTTCCAAAAATTTTATAGGTTGACCAGTATCAAATCCAACTAAAGTGGTCGCACCGGACTCAAATACATAGCCTTTCCTGGTGTAGGAGGAGCTACACCCACCGGGATGTAAGCCTGCTTCAAGAACTAGTACTTTTTTCCCATCCGTACTTAGCAGACTCGCTACGGACAATCCCCCCATTCCCGAACCTATTACCACTACATCCCATTCACTAGAAAGGCCTTCGCTACTACGGGTTCGAGTGGTTCTCATGATAATGTTGAATGTGGTTATGAATAGCCATTGCTAGGTGCTCTACCGCTTCTGGGGCAGTACGAAACCATAGTTCGGGCTCTATTAATTCTACCTCAGAAACCATCCATTGATCGGCATCGTTTCGCAAGATATCAACCCTGCCATAAAGTGGTTTTGGGTCTATGAGTCCCATGACCATCTCAGCAAATTCAATAAGTTCTGGTGTGAGAGTAAAATGATGCACCGTTCCTCCGAAATCGTCCTGAACTCTGAAATCCCCTACTTTCACCCTTTTTTGGACCGCATGAGTGCATTTTCCACCCATAACCATGAGTGACAATTCTCCAAAACTTGTAACGCTCGACACAAAAGGCTGAAGGATAAAGTCTTCTTTGACGTTTAACTTGGTAAAATCTCGGTCAAACGCCCCTATTTGCTCGTCCTTTAGCTGGTACGTTAAACGAGCTGCACCGGCTATGGTTGGTTTTACTATTATGTGTGTATAACCTAATTCCGAGGCCATCTCACTCAAGGGTTCAGGGTGTTGCCTCGATATGATGGTTGAGGGAACAATAGGAATTCCTATTTGAGCTAAATCTAGTAGGTAATGTTTGTCGGTATTCCAGCTCAGTAAGGACTTGGGGTTCATGCAAGCATTCGCAGGGAGTTGACGTAACCAGTTACTAAATTCATCGAAGTGGTCAAAATAATCCCAAGTCGTCCGAATCAACACCCAGCCTGCCCTTGCCCAATCAATAGAACTATCCCTCCAACTAACCCGCTTGTGCTCATACCCTAAACTGGCCAGAGCGCTGCCTAACAGCTCGTCTTCTCGAAAGATATTTTCCACATAAGTATTTTCAGGAATGGGGCTGATGTAACGATCCTCCGTTACAAAATAAATCAATGTGCTCATTCCTTCGTGCGCTAGCTACTCTTCATGAAAAAATTCGATCATATTCCCATCTGGATCAGTTACAAACAAAAAACGCCCCTTTTTACGATTAGCTGGACCACTTACGATGGCCACTTCATATTTCCTAAAGTACTCTGCTAATTCATCGACCTGCTTGGGTTCATCCACATAAAAACCAAAATGATCCACACGGAAATCACGAGAACTTGGGTCATAGCTGGTTTCTGCCTCAACAATTACCAGTGTATCACCGTTACCAATATCATATACCGCCATGCTCTGTCCCATTGTTTTGACAAGTTCTAGACCAAGTACATCCCCATAAAAATACTTGGAATCTTCTATACGATTTACTCGAATAGTTATGTGATTGAGACCTTTTGGCTTAAACATGACGAAAGTGTAATTTAGTTAAGCTGAAAAATACGTAATTTTATTGCAATTACTGTGTCTCATTTTACAATTAACCACTCGAATTATCCCATAACCTGTGTTATTGGGCGCTATTCGAGTACTACCCTGACATATTTTGTCCACCCTATTCATTATTGCAACACCCATTGGAAATCTAAAGGATATTTCGGAAAGAGCTTTAGAAGTACTTAAGACGGTTTCCTTAATCGCTTGTGAGGATACTCGAACCTCGTCTAAATTTCTCCAGCATTATGGAATTCCTACCCCCACTCGCTCGCTGCATCAACACAACGAGCATCACAAAGTAGAGCAATTCATTCGTCACCTAGATGCTGGACAAGACTTTGCTTTAATTACCGATGCAGGTATGCCTGGGATTTCAGATCCTGGATTTTTAGCTGTTCGCGCTGCTCACATTTCGGGTCATACCGTTAGAGTCATTCCAGGCGCTGACGCGGTTACCACTGCCTTAATTTCAAGCGGTTTACCAAGCGATTCGTTTTATTTCCACGGTTTTCTACCCCATAAAAAAGGACGTCAAAAACAATGGGATTTCCTTGCTAACATGCTATGTACTTTGGTTCTATATGAGAGTCCTCATCGAATCCTAAAATTTCTCACCGAAGCCATAACTTACCTTGGAGAAGATCGATATGTGGCAGTTTGTCGAGAACTCACAAAAGCCTTTGAAGAAATTATCCGTGGGAAGTTGTCTGAAGTCGTTCCTATATTTGAGAATCGTACCAAAATAAAGGGGGAAATATGTGTAGTCATTGCCCCACCAAATTATCAGGAAGAGCAAACAGAAGCTTTATGAGAAGCTATTCATCGTTTAATCCATCAAGTCTATTTGCTACTAGGTTAACTTGGGCCCATAACCCTTGGATTCTATCAGTTGGAGTAGGGCTGCTATTAAGCCTGAGTTTTCCACCCGTAAATGCTTCATTTTTGAGTTTTTTTGGGTTTGTTGGACTATACCAACTGGTACTTTTAAGCCATAGTTACCGGCATCTTGCGCTAATTAGCTACCCAGCATTCTTTATATGGAATCTAGGGACTACCTATTGGCTTATTATGGCGAGTATTCCAGCAGGCGTTGCCGCTATCGTGGCAAACAGCACAGTTATGCTATTGCCTATGATGGTTATTCGATTTATTCATCATCGCTATCACCTTTTT
The DNA here is from genome assembly GCA_002323515.1 of Balneolaceae bacterium UBA1514. Classification (GTDB taxonomy): domain Bacteria; phylum Bacteroidota; class Rhodothermia; order Balneolales; family Balneolaceae; genus UBA1275. The sequence goes on from DCQQ01000031.1 coordinate 14,342, forward strand.
GGTTGGGCCGCACTTTTTCAGGCTGCCGCATGGATTTTATATGAATATCTTCATCATCACTGGGATTTAGCTTGGCCTTGGCTCGGGGTAGGTAATGCTTGGGCTAATCACATATCAGTAATCCAATACATCTCGATAACAGGTCACTTGGGTATTAGTTTTTGGGTAGTATTTGGAAGTTTTTTATGTGCCCACTGGCTGCAAATACCTAATAAGAAAGCTAAAAATACCGTCTTGTTGGTCCTTTGTTTTATTCTACCACCCCTGGCATCGATGATTTACTTTGGGGTATCATCCCAAGAACTCCAAGTGTTGAAGGGTGATTCCATTGGAGTTGTGGTCGTTCAACCAAATCATGATTCTTATCAAGATTACGGGGGTATGAGCGGAGCTGAAGAGGTTTTGGATAGCTTGTTCAACTTATCTAGTGTCCAAAGAAATATGGAAACGGAACTCATCGTATGGCCTGAAAACGCCATTGATAAATCAATACAAATGGATTCGTGGCATGCCAAACGTATTGCAGATTCAGCAAAAACCTGGCAAACCAATTTTATCATTGGGACGGGGCTCTATACACTATACCCTGAGCAAACACCGGAGCTGTATCGTTCCAGCGTAAATGGCGTTAAGTATAATGCCTACAATTCCACCCTTTTTGCAGACTCAACTGGACAATTATCCCGCTATGATAAGGCTCAATTAGTGCCTTTTGTAGAACGATTACCTTTTGTAGAATTCTTAAATAAGGTGGCCATATTTGGATGGGTTGATTGGGGTAAACATGCCGGCTTTGGACAAGGAGATGAGCCCACGATGCTAAAGAGTTCCTCCGGCTTTATAAGTCCCGGTCTGGTATGCTATGATTCGGTATTTCCGTCATGGAATCGTGTATTTGTACGTGATGGGGCTCAGATATTGACCATCATTACTAATGATGGATGGTGGGGTAATTCAAGCGGACATGTACAACATTTCGCCTATGCTCGACTTCGATCCATTGAATTTCGCCGCTGGGTAGTTCGAAGTGCTAATAACGGAACATCAGGAATAATAAGTCCTGATGGGAGTATCCAACAAAAAACAGATTATTGGACTCGTACCTCCTTTACCGCTGTTGTGCCCTTGAGAAATGATCTTAGCTTTTATGCTCGATATGGGGACTGGCTATCCATGTTGTGCTTTTTCCTTGTGCTCCTAAGTGTGGGATATGGCTGGGTGACAAGAAAACGGTGATAGGAGGCTTGATTTTGGCGTGTTTGAGACACGTTTATGCCTAGTACCTGAGAATGGTTGCACGCATGGGGCTCGTTTGTAAATTCTAGACAATGTAACGCTAGCGTGATCGAATGGCTATCCTAAAGTTAAACCGAATATCGTGATTGGTACGAGTGGGAATGTTATTGGATTCGATTCTTGAATAAGTGTACTCAAAATTAGATGAGATAGTAGAGGATATCTTATAACCCAGCGTAAAACTGCCATTGATTCGTCGCTGCCCTGTTTCCCGTCCACTAAGCGTTTCGGCGCTTCCAACTTGATCCATACTTATCCCATCTTGTAACGCATTATCCAAATCGGTATCGAGTTTGTAGGATATTTCAGTATCATTTTTATAGCTTCCACGAAGGCTCATGTCAATATTATTCCGAAGCTTAGGCAAGAATGAAATACGCACGTTCCGGAATATGTAATTTATAGAGGCGTCCACTCCTTGTGTCAGGGTCTCTGTAACCCGCTTTGAGCTCACTGCAAACGTAGAAATGGTACTTCGGTCATAGCCAACATCGGTTTTTAAACCCGATTCCCAGGTCATGTTCAGTTTCACAAATGGGGAGAACCTACGCTCAGCCCTAATCGAGGTCGGCTCATAACTTCCACGCACATCTATAATAGAATAATCCCCAATATTCTGTCCTGACTGCTCGCCCACCAAGGCATTCAAACTCCAATCTACTTTATAGGTGCCTCGATAAGCGTGATTCAATGAGGCATTGGTCATGTACTGCCCTATGAAGGGTATATAATTTTCCAAACGGTTCCATGTCACTCTCCAACCCGGTTTAGGGAATGCCATAAACCCTTTTTCACCTAATCCATTAGATCCAGCTCCTAAATAGGCTTTCATGTAGTCTTCTTGGAGGGTTGTACGGTTCAATACCCCTCGGCCATCGCTGTTTCCCAACGAATCCACAATAGAACGCTCACCAGGTCTAATATCCAAGACCGCCGTCTCGAGCTGACGTTGAAATAGATCCTTATATCCACCACCAAAGGCCCATACCGAAGAACTAAAAGAACCCGATTCTGTTCTGATGGATGTAATCTCGTTAGTAGGTGTCAGAGTAATTGTTTCTGTACTTTTCTGAGAAATACTGGCATCCCAGTCCAGGTTTACCGTCACATTTTCAAATGGACTAATACGAGTACTCGCAGAAAAAATATCCCCTTGGGTATTATTAGCAGGAAGTTGAATATTATTTTCTCCGTCTAGGTTTCCAATCAGCTGTTGCTTTGGAATTCGATCTTTTAGTCCAAGCCGATATGCCAATGGAGGTGAGTAATCGCCTGAGGATGCATCGTTGAATGACTTAAAGAACTCCGAAGAGCCCGAATAACCAGGTTGTGAGCCACTTTTTTGGCGTTTATAACCGATAGATACGTCTTCAAGACTTAGCAAAGTAAGTAGTGCTTTTCGTGAGAGGTACTGCACATCTTTGACCAAATCCGGGGGTGGTTTCGGAGTTCTCAGGCTATCTGCTACGCCGCTTTCAATTTCTTCTTTGCGCTTTGCTTTAGCATCATTCCGGCGTTTTGTTTCATTCTTGTTAGTTTCTTCCACATTTTCATACCATTCAAACTTTGCCAAGAGTCTATTCGTACTCACCTTAAATGTGTTATCCAGTTGTAACGAATTCGAAACGTTAGCCCCTAAATCTGACCCACTTGGACTATTGGCCCACTGATAGCCCCCCCCATAAGAAGCGGAGTAGGTTAACCAGTTCAATGCATCAATGGCGTTAAGTTTAGGCCTCCAACTTGCCGAATAACTCTCCTGGTAAGAAGATCTTCGAGGCGTTAAGGTATCTCGAAGCGCACCTTTTATTACATCAAAACTTGGTTTGATTCGATAGGATAAACTATCCACATCGTCCCGATTACTTGGTTTTATACCTAAACTCGAAAAATCAAAATTGGATGAACTCGTGAAGGTGATTGGAATCGAGGGCATAAAATTATAGCTAAAGGAAAAGCGATTCTGTTGGGTGAATGCGTGTGATTGTTGTAAAGCTTGAATATCCTCAGGGTCACTTAGGTTACGTCTCCGAGATTCGTCATAACGCCGGGTAAGTGTAGATGAAGCTGTGATGGAAGAGGGTAAATAACCCAATCGAAGCTCGGACAATGCCCCAAGTACAGGAATACCCTCGGTAAATTTAAAAGGTTGAAGTAACTTAATTCGACGTAACGATAAATTGTACTGAATAGAAGCTTTATAGTCCCACTTGTTCTGAAAAACTAATTGTGGATTTTTAGAATACCCCTCGTTGTACACATAACTTAATTTGGTGTTATCCAAGGTTAACTGAGCCCATTTAGACTTAGAATTACGCTTAGATATATTCGAAACATTGAATGAAAAAGTCTCATTAACCGTCTGAATATCATTAATTTTTGCGTTAATAACTTCATCTTTCAAATTAGATGGCACCGATTCATCGGCATTCACCTTATCGATAAAATCGGTCACGCGAATATCCCCCTGTGATGGTAAATACTTCGGAGTTTGCGTATTAACTCTGCTAGAAATGGTCACCGGAAAACTCCACCCAAAACGGTCAGGAATAAGTTTATGCAGGTTGATGGTTGAGCTAATTCCGTATGCGGTTTGATCGGATACACTTCGATCTCCTAACCGTGATTCAAGCCCCCCAAAACCATTCGTTCTTCGGGTGAGATTAGCATTAACGGTAGCGAAGTCAGCAAATTTAATGGTGGACTTGGCATTCGCCGCCCAGCCTTTTTCGTTATCAAATCCAGACAGCCGTAACTCATTTAACCACATTTCAGCATTCAATAAATGAGAACCTTTTGAGTTCACATTCTGTGGGTCATATGGATTTCGTATACCCAACCCAATTTCGGTCACTCGATCTAGAGAAGGATTTCCTTTAATCGAAACCACTGCCCCATCTACCGCTACTTCAGATTCTAACTTTTGTTCAAACACTTCGGTTGGATCGGCGCCTGCATCGTCCCGAAGTTGCTTAAGTACATTAAAAGCGGATATGATGATGTTCATATTATTTTCGTCATATCGCCAAATTTCTGCAGCCTCTACCTCTAATTGGCCAGCATCAGATGGGTCGTAATTAAATGGCATAGGCTGTGATGGGCTTACCGGCTGGCGATATTCATAGAAGTTACTCTCCAAATCTGTCCCCAACCGAACGACTAATTCCGCATCGCCACGCTTATCAAAACCTTCCCCATGTACAAACATTCGCATGTTGGAATAATTTAAAAGGTTCAATTTACCCGGGTACACTCGCTTCACCATTTGAACCTTTCCTGCCTCTAAGTTTTCCACACTTAGCACTAATGATTGTTCATTTTCCAGCGCCTGAATTTGTGCACTTCGGTTCAATGCTCTGATGGCCCCATCGGGTTGACGGTACGGAAACGGTTCTCTGTTAGCATTTTCTTCGATATTAATCGTGGATAACTTAAAATCCCCTGGATTAACTGGACTATCGCTTAAATTGGTCACTTTTCTCCATTGAGAGCCCACAAATTCCAAGGTTGCGAATCGCATGGTAAAAGGTTTTTGGTACCCCGACATCCACATTCGGATGTAGGATATGTTCTGAAAGCTCTCTATGTCCCCAAATTTTCGCTTAAAATCACTCAATGGAACACGTACCAAGTACCAGGTTTTGTACTCAGGATTTCGGGGTATTTTATCTACAATGTAGCTCCCAGATGAACCAATATTCAATTGTGAAGCATCAGCAGGATTAAAATCTATTTCATATTGATAATAGGAATTGGTTTGCTGAATGGATGAGGCGCTGACCAAACCCTCGGTATCAGGTTTTAAGGTTACAGCGGTTTTATTATCACTGCCACCGCTTTCCGGGGTATTCCCATCATGGTGACCTAACATTCTAAAAAAGCGTTCCTGTAGCTTCAAATCGAGCACCTTGTTTTCACCATAATAGACATAATCATCGTTGGATGGGTCTTCTTGAATCATTGAGAACTCTTCTGTTCCTTCCCCGTACTGCGCCCGCATAGCCTCAATAAAATCCCCAAAAAGGGCCCCTTCATCCCTGTTTTCGGCTCCTGGAGTCCCTGGATTGGGGGCGCCATCCAAGCCGACATCCTCTAGGGCTCTTTTATCGTTTGAAAATTGACCGAGGGGGACCGGTGGGGATGGTGGGATGTAAGAGCGCGGTTGAGATTCTGCATCATCTTCTTGCAAGTTATTTAACACCGTTGAAAGACCGTCTTCGGTGTTAAGTCGAACATTGGGAATGATATCCTCTGAAATAATTCCTAAATCCAGATAAATTTTACCATCATAGAAGGCTTCTTCTCCGGTTGGATCTTGCCCATCTGGTAATATGGCTTGGACCCAGAACTCCAAAAACTCAATGTTATTTTGAACCAAATCTTCTTGTCCAGAAGGTATGACGTAGGTCATCCCACCCCATGTGTTTTCAGGCGTATTTTCTAAGACGTTTTTAAGACCGAGATTATAATTATAAGGCCCTCGTCTGGTTGGGTTGTAATGAATGTCGAGCGAAGTAATGACATCTTCTTGTCGATTGTTGGTTTCCCGCCCCTGGAATACATCCTTCAATAAAATAGTTTCCGATTCAGGAGTAACAATGGCATTACGAATAGAACTGATGTTTCGAGGAATGGAGTACCATGAAAATTGAGATCGTAAATCTGCTCTCGCCTTTCGGTCAAAACTACTTTGAGGGGTTGCAAAATCCGGATTAGCAAAATAGGTCTCGTCTGGGGCGTAGCCAGGTAAGGCAGCTGGTGCAGAAGCTAGATTCCAACGGGTTGGATTGGTAAGACTAATGGTGTATTCAGCCCCCTCAAAGTCATCTATGAAAACCAATCCGTTTTTTTCGTCCCTATACAGTTCATTGTTATCGATAGCCTCCTGTACCGCATTTGTTTGGGCAACCCCAGGTCGCAGCTGAGCAAACTCCCCACTAAATTGAATATTTGATGGGGTTTTGGTCTGAAGTAATGGCACCCTATCGATAGCCTGAGTTAGCCAAGATGCTTCAAAATTGGCTCGAGCATCCAAACCTAAGACGGTGTTATTGATAGGTTCATTGCCAATTCGAATTTTATCCGACAGTGGCTGTTCTTTTAATTTGAAAAAAGTACTACCAAATTGAATATCATCATTCACGCGATATTCGGCTCTTAAGCCTGTAAAATTTTTCTGCCCGATGATAGAGAACTGATTACTCTCATACTCTACTTCTATTTCTTGACCTGGGGCAAGGTAGCGTTCATTCATAATAGTGAGTGATCCAAACGAGTAATCGACTTCAAAATCAGTACCTTCGGTCAACCCAACGTTGTTAGCAAACACTTTAACCGAGCCCTCTATAAGACCAAAACCAAGATAAAAAGATCCTGAAACCCCTCCTTTGGAATTACCCGATATGGTATAATTACGGTTCTTAGAAATATCTCGTGCGTCACTCTGTTTAAGCTCATACAATTTTCCAAAGGTAAGGGATTGACGAACCGAGTCACTTACTGAGTTTCCAAGAATTTCATCTATTCGCTTCCCGAATGGCTCTAAATACGGGAACATGATGCGACCGGCTCCTGCATCAAGGGTAATACCTGTAAAATCAATCTGATTATCTGGAATAGTTGCTCCTTCAGAATTTAACCGGTCGAGTCCTAAATCTTGCAATAATGTAGTAGAACGACCAGGTAAATTTACCTCGGGTATGTTACCCCGCGTATCCGCAATTTCAAGCTCAAATCCTTCTGGATTAATACCAGAAACGCCTAAGGAATAGATATTTCGCATCGTTAACTCCCATGCTTTATCCGAGGTGGTCATCCCCCCTGGCCGAAGTAACTTCAAATAAATCCGATCATTTCCTGATGCATTCAATTCCCCAACCGCAACGGGAGCCCCACCCTGCTCCGGATCGTTGTAGACATAGGCAACCGCAACAGCATCACCTGTATTAATGTAACTCTTCATACTTATAAAGCCCAATGCTCGGTTAAAAGTGTAATCAATCCCCTCTTGTAGCAGTTCAAATGGAGCGTCTACATATTCTTGAGCGGTTGCTCCGAAATCTTCGTTTGTGGCATTTGAATTGGTCGCTCTCAATTCATTTAACGTGACCTCGTTATACCGATCGCGATCATTACCTGGCAATCCGTATAACTGATCATTGAAACGGTTTACCCCTAAATCTAGTAAAGCAATGGCCTGCACCGCAGATTCGCCTGGAATTTGCTCAGCCCTGCGGACATACAAATATAATTCTGACACCTGATAGGGTTGCAAGATGTTTTGAGGATCGCTTAATGCTTGCTCGAATTGCTGCCGATTATAAAAATCCAAGAAAAAGTGACGCCCATCCTCATAATCTGCTGGAGTGATATCAATAGCTTGTTCTTGAGAACCTCCCGATATTTTCTGGGAATTACTCTTTCCTTTTTGTTGCGAGACGACAGAAGTTAACTTAAGGGGGCCTAACTCCGAAATGGCCTTTATTCCGAAGAGTGATTTACCACCAGAAACCAGGGAATTTCCAGTTTCCATGGATACGTTTCCCATCTCAATACTTTTTATAATCTCATCCTCGTACCCTTCATACACTATACTCAATCTATTCTGAAAATCGAATTGACGCTCGGTATCCCAATCGGTTGCGATGGTTAATTTATCTCCAATATTACCTTGAATATTGAGCTGCAAATTCTGATTAAAGGTAGGGTCTACCCGAGTGCGAAGGTCTTCTGGCAAGGTACCATCATCGAGCTTTTGTATTGAAGCACCTACATTCATGTTAGCTGATCCATTCACTCTTAGACTCACCTCATCTGTGCCGAAAATGGTGGTAAAAGCAGAATTTTCGCCACCTGGAACCGAAATCCGAAAATCCAACAAACCCCTGCTCTCCTCTTGTTGTGCTTTTGCTTCGCGAATGAGCTGACGGCGAATGGTCAACTCATTTTGCTCCATTTTTAACGATATAAAATCCTCAAAATCTACGATCGTTAATGGGGCTATATCGGTATTATACCAATTGTTTTGGATGGTGTAGGTTGAAACGCTATCCCAACGTACTCCTATATCCCAACTGGTTGATGGACTTGAGTATAGTGCCCCTACTTTTGGAGCGTACAATTTGGCAGCTCCAAATTTCGGCTGGTAGCGGTAGATTTTCACTCCTTCAAGTAAGCTATCCGGTATCACTTCAATCGTTAAGGAATCCTGACTAAATACCTCTTCTTCTTGCTGCTGTTGTTGAAGGCTTTGATTTTGTCCCCCTCCATGCTCTTGAGCAAAAAGACGCACGTCTCCTACCAAGGCGAAAATGAGTGTTATTATCGCCCAACATGTGCAAATGCATCTGAACTGTAATGTTGGCACCTAAAAAGTACTAATGAATAGAATAGTAACGGTGGATTATAGGCACTTGAATTTTGGTGGCTGATTATTAGCAAATGGATTCCAATAATACCATATATTTGGCTATGTTAAAAGCATTTACCGATACTTGATTCTAGTTAATAAACACTACTCCTTGTTTTTTTCAAAATTATAACCGATGAAATTGAACCCGCTACAAATAGATTTACTCAAAAAACATTTGGGGCCATTTCTCTTTTGTTTTTTCGGAGTCATGTTTGTTCTTCTCATGCAGTTCTTGGTGTTACACATCGATAAACTCATTGGTAAAGATATTCCTCTAGGGGTTATTTTTGAACTAATCATTACTAATCTAGCCTATATGGTTGTACTGGCAGCACCTATGGCGGTGTTAGTTGCCAGCCTGATGGCATTTGGAAAGTTTTCAGAGTACAATGAATTAACTGCCCTCAGAGCTTCTGGAGTGAATACCCTACAGATAATCATGCCCGTTTTAGTAACGTCTATTTTATTGTCGGCTGGGCTTATGTGGTTTTCAAATGCGGTGCTCCCCGAAGCCAATAGTAAAGCCAGAAGCCTATTCATAGATATTCGATTAAAGAAGCCCGGTTTCGAGTTAGAACCCAACGTATTTTATGATGGCATTGAAGGCTACACTTTTCTGGTCGACCGGATAGATCCTGTTGCAGACACTTTATATAACATCACCCTGTTTCAAGAACCCACCAATCTTCAAAATAGAGCCTATATCAAAGCAGACAAAGGTTTTTTAACAAGTGAGGGCACTGAAGCGCTTACCTTGCATTTATTCGATGGTGAAATTCTTCGATATCCTAGCAAACGAGCGGCTACTCGAGACCGAAATATGGAGCAAATCGAGTTTCAAAAGCACCGAAAAACCTTTGATCTTTCTGACCTAGCGTTTAATCGAAGTATGGGCTCAAGCTCTTCTCGCAGTGATCGCACCATGAGTATAAAAGCGATGGCGTTTGTTGTTGATACCCTGGAACAAGAAATAAATGAACTGCGCTATCAAATAGTTGAGGATTCCATTAGTACACTTCATCCAGCAACCTTCAACCAAGCTGCTGCATCAACTAAACTTACTGAATCAGAGCATATAGCCGAATCAAATCTCATTATTCTGAACCTAGTCGGCTCTACGACGCAACAAATTCGTCTAGCAAATTTAGGATACAGCCAAGTTGAAAATGCCCAATCACAAATAGAGCGGGCTAAAAGCAATGAGTTATGGAGAGTTAAACGAATTCAACGGTATTGGGTTGAAATTCACAAGAAATTCTCCATTCCTTTTGCCTGTATTATATTTGTTTTATTGGGCGCGCCCATTGGGATTCTTACACGGAAAGGGAATGTTGGATATGCCGCAATTATCGCCTCAATATTGTTAACAGTATACTGGATATCCGTAATTCAAGGAGAAAAATTAGCCGATAGATTGTTTATTAGCCCATTTTGGGGAATGTGGTCTTTCAACCTCTTCTATATGATGATTGGCTTCCTATTATTATTACATCTAAGCTATGATTTGCGCTCATTATTACCCAACAAATCGGATCGAGTTACCGAGTGAAGCATCTAGATCGATATATCATTCGCCGCTTAATTTCGATCACTTCACTGGTTTTAGTGGTGCTAATTTTGATTTTTATCATCATCGATTTTTCAGAAAATAGCGACGATTTTACAGATCGTGGTGCTAGTATGGGGGAAATTTGGGCCGATTATTATTTCAATTATATACCCGAAATGATTCGGCTAGTTTTGCCTTTAGCCATATTTTCGGCTTGTTTATATCTGGTAGGTCAACTTTCAGAGCGTCTTGAAATTACCTCCCTAAAAGCAGCTGGGGTGAGCCTGTACAGATTGTTCATCCCTTACCTCATGTTTGGATTAATAAGTGCTATAGGACTTAGCGCCTTAGATGCCTGGATCATTCCTGCATCTAATGCACAGAGAATTCAGTTTGAAGAGCAATACATTAAGCAAAAAAATGAACAACTTGATCGTAGCGATATTTATCGAGAACTTTCCCCCGAGAGTTATTTGCAGGTGAATTATTTCGATCGTGACCAACAAACAGCCTATCGAATTCGGATGGTTCAATTCGACCAGAGAGGCGTAAAAAAACTTCTAACTGCTACTAATATGGCATGGTTGGAAGATAAAAAAGAGTGGCGTCTCACCACTGTTCAAGAACGAGTTTTTACCGATTCAGGCTTTGTAGAGAATAATGTAGCAGGATTTGATACTCTTCTCAGCCTACTTCCTCAAGATCTAGCACGAAGTAGCTCTGATATATATCAATTGAGCTATAGTGAAGCTTTTCAGTACATTGATGGAATTAAACGCAGTGGTGCCAGTGGTATTGAAATACCACAAGTACAACTCTATGCCCGCATGGCCTATCCCTTCTCAATTGTAGTGGTTTTGGTTATTGGATTTGCGGTAGCAGCCGTTCGACGTAAAGGGGGGAAAGGAGTGTACATTGCTGCCGGCTTGGTGATCAGTTTCTTGTACTTGGTTATCATGAAAATCATGGAACCATTTGGTGCTCTAGGCCTACTGCCTCCAATTTGGGGCGTACTTATTCCACATCTACTTTTCTTGTGTGTGGGTCTAATCGGTATAAAACTTATTCGGAAGTAGTTCCCCTATTTAATAATAGTGAAGCAAACAGCTTTTGCTTGAGGTTAAGCTTCGGCTTGTGGACCTCTGTACATGGGGATATCATTGGTCTTATTCTGAATGGCCCCGTGTTCAGCCTCGTACTTGGATACGTTATCCTGAAGAGCATTCATCAAGCGTTTGGCGTGGTCTGGAGTCAAAATCATTCGTTTGGCTACTTTAGCCTTTGGAACTCCTGGCATAACTGCAATAAAATCTATGATAAATTCTGATGGTGAATGCGTTATCATGACCAAATTAGAATAGGTTCCCATGGATTCAGCTTCGCTAAGTTCAATCTCCATAGTTCCTGATTTAGGTCCTTTTATCGTTTTAGATGGCTTCGGGGTATTATTATTACTATTCATGCTATAATTATATTTAAGTCTGATGACGTTACTGGCTAATCTAGGTTCATTCTAAGAAACCCTGCTCTTTCATCCAATTGTCATTGTACACTTTATTTAAATACCGGGTTCCACTATCTGGTAGTATCACTACCATGGTATCTTTGGCGGTTAAAGGCTCATTTTTTAGGTACTTTAGCGCTCCTTCAACTGCCGCTCCACATGACCATCCTATGAACAAGCCTTCTTTCGAGGCGAGCTCCCTAGTTCTGAGTGCCGCTTCTTTATCACCCACTTGAATGACCTGATCAACGTAACTGAAATCTATGGTGCCTGGTATAATATCCTCACCAATGCCTTCGGTCATATAGGGCTTTATTTCGTTTTTATCGAACTCCCCTGTCTCAAAATATTTTTTATACACTGAACCAAACGAATCAATCCCAATGACCTTAATCTTAGGATTTTTTTCTTTTAAAAACTTACCCACTCCCGAAATAGTACCACCAGTCCCCATTCCAGCGACATAATGTGTTATCGTACCCTCTGTTTGTTCCCATATTTCTGGTCCCGTGGTTTCATAGTGGGCCAATAAATTACTTTTATTATCGTATTGATTCGGATAAAAAGAGTTGGATAATTCCGAGCTCAATCGCTTAGCTACAGAATAATAACTTTGTGGATCTTCTGGCTCAACATTGGTCGGACACACAAGTACCTCAGCGCCTACAGCTCGTAAAATATCAATTTTAGATTGACTTTGTTTATCGGTCGTTGTAAAAATACATTTATACCCCTTGGCTATGGCCACCAGCGCAAGCCCCATCCCTGTATTTCCTGACGTACCTTCAATAATCGTTCCGCCGGGTTTCAACAATCCTTTTTCCTCAGCATTATCGATCATCTTAATAGCAATTCGATCTTTAACGCTATGTCCAGGGTTCATGTACTCAACTTTAACCAGCATAGATCCTAAACCCTTGTAGATATGCTGTAGTTGAACGATGGGTGTATTTCCAACCGCATCAATAATCGATTGATATATCATTGAAATAAAATAAAAAGAATTGAATGGATAAAATGTGTAATATGAAAAATACAGAATATAATATACGAAGGTAAGCTTATTATCTTTTTTAGGAGAACCTTAATACACGACGATATTCACACACACAAATATCTATCAAAAAATATTATGCATTATGCTATCGTATATTATACAAGTAAAAAATGTATTTGGTAAAAAAGATTTAACTTTATTAACCTTAGCAATTTAATATCGAGTGATTTATGTTTATTGAACAGACTAAGCCCACTGACTATGATTGTGGGTATAATCTAGACCTTATGATGAAAGCACTACCAAGGATTAGTGATTTGGCTGAAAGAGAAGCCTATGCCAAACGAATCGTCGGGTTGATCAAGCAATCTCACCCTAACTGGGTTGATAGTGATGGGAAAAGTGAGCTTGCCTGGAATTATTTTTATCAACATGCTCCATACAATCCGAATGATTTTGGAATAAAACATCCTTTTATACATGGCTTAGACGACGATGCCAGATAAAGATTAAAATTTAAGCAGAACCCGTAAAAAATTTTGATTATCCTTTATAAAGTTGAATTTTCATTTTATATTGAAAGTTCAACAAAATAATAGGTTAATCTTTTTTCAATGCCAAAAAATAGGTTCAACTGGCCAGCATTTAAAGCATTTTTACATACTGTATTAGACCAACATATCCACCATTCTGACGAGTATGAGTATGTAGCAATAAGTCTACCTGCACCTAAGCAGACAAATAATGATTTGACTAAACGTCTTGTCACCTCTAAGCCAACCTTTTATTTATCTCATCCAGCGGATTCATTCACGATTGTGGGACAAGGTGCTTTAGAACGAGTGAGTACAAGCGGCTGTGATAGGTTTCATAGAACTTCCGCTTTAGGCAAAAATCTATTTAACAGGGTTCATCATTTTAATTCACTAAGCAGACCATACCCTCTTCAATTACTTGGCGGGTTTTCTTTTTTTAATACCCTAAACAAAAATTCAGAATGGGCCGACTTTGAACCTTCTCTCTTTCATTTACCAGAATGGACCATTGTAAAAACCAAAGATGAGGCTACACTTAGTTTAATAGAACGTATTCATGATTTTGACACGGTTGATAATCTTATAAATAAGTTTCAAGATAGATTGTATTCATGGACTAACAATAATCCATATCACTCCACATACTCCAATGGTAATGCAGAGCAGAATAAAAAACTATTATCTGCATTTTTACCCTCCAAAATTGATAGTTCATTTACCACTAATCCACAAACTTTAGATAATCGATCCGGCAATATCAGAGCATTTACAGCATGGAAAAATATGGTCATAAAAGCAAAAAAAGCATTTGACACAAAGGAGTTAAAAAAAGTAGTTCTTGCTCGAAAAGTTACCCAATCACTATCGCAGAAACCCAAAGCAGCAGATGTAATTTCAAATCTTGAACAACAATACCCAGATTGTTTTGTTTTTTGCGTAAATCCAAAAGGTGGTTCTTATTTTATAGGGGCTACTCCAGAACGATTAGCCCGTTTTACACCTACCCAAGTTGAAACTGAAAGTTTAGCAGGTAGTTCAATGCGAGGCAAAACTTACGAGGAGGATGATGATCTCGCAGGTAAACTTCTAAATTCTAAGAAAGACAGACTCGAGCATCAAATAGTTATAGAAGCCATTGAAGAAGATTTGGTACCATATTCAGAACGAATGGAACATTCTAGCTCACCACAAGTAAAAAAGCTACCTAACGTACAGCATCTTTATACACCGATTTCAGCTATATTCAAAAAAGGGGTTTCCCGAACAAACGTACTTAAAGATCTCCATCCAACCCCTGCAGTAGGTGGATTTCCTAGGGAGAAAGCACTTGAATTTATCGAAAAAGAAGAGTCTTTTACCAGAGGTTGGTATGCTTCCCCAATTGGGTGGATTAACTCACATGGGACAGGTGAATTCTACGTCGCCATTCGAAGTGGCTTAATTGAGAAAAATACGGCTCATTTTTATGCAGGATGCGGTATAGTTGAAGATTCGGATCCGAAAAATGAATGGATGGAAACCGAACTCAAATTCAAACCTATGGTTGACGCAGTACGAATTGCAACGCGGGTACAAAAATCTCCTCCTTTGGAAAAACATTATGCAAAAGACCCTATCCTTTAGTTGGGCCTCTGCGCTAATCAAGGAGTGTTACAACCAAGGCATAAAAGAGGCCGTTCTTTCTCCTGGTTCTCGAAATACCTCTCTTACGCTTGCACTTATTCATTTTCCCGGTATTCGGTGTGTTTCTGTTATCGATGAACGTTCAGCCGGTTTTGTGGCGCTCGGAATGTCTAAAGTATCAAAAAGACCTACACTTCTATGTTGTACATCCGGAACAGCTGGCGCGAATTATTACCCCGCTGTTATCGAAGCCTATCAATCCTCAATTCCACTGGTCGTCCTCACTGCCGATCGCCCAGCACTCCTCCAACAGGTTGGAGCATCACAAACTATACGACAGCAGCATCTATTTGGCGGGCATGTCTTAGATTTTATCCAATTACCAGAGGCGGAAACTCAAAACGGGAAAGAAAATCCATCGGATATCCAAGAAGATATGATACGCGCATTACAGTTGGCCACCTCAGGGGGGCCTATTCATATAAATATTCCTTTCAATAAGCCCTTTGAGCCCACAAAGCGACAGTTTAACAAATATGTCAAGGACAGTAGAGCATTGGTTTTAGAAGCAGAAAAAGATTCTAATAAGCCCATATCGGACCTGACCTCTGATCGCCTAGTTCGACCTGAATTAGTAGGGCTAACTACACTTTCCAGATTACATTCTACTACTGCTAAGCAGGAGCCTACTTTTAATACTAACCGCAAATATTTGAGCCAGGTCCTTGAAAAAGAAGCCACGCTATTACACCTTGATCAGGTACAGAATAGCTATACTGAAATGAAGAGGCCTTTGATAGTAATAGGCTCAGATCCTACCCCATTTCAATGGTTTAAACTCCTACCTACTCTCGCAAATCATCCAAATGCCCGAATCATTTTAGAGGCAGGAGCTTCCTTGTATGGGTGGGATTTGAAAAATTCAAAGGTGATTAAAAGTAAAATTATTTTAGGATGGGAAGCATTGCTATACCGTTTAAAGCATTCCAATTCTTCTCCATTTAACTCAATTGATGGAATTGTTCGTTTAGGAAAGGAAGTAGTAAACCCAGCCTTGGCTCGTTTTTTTTCGGAGCATAAGCACCTCACTCAGCTAAGATTCATTACGCATGAACCTTTTGAAGATGCAATAGCCAGTGAACCTTCTTTTATCACTCCAGAAGTGGCTTTTTCATGGGTTAACCTGCAAAAAAAACATACGCAAGATACAACTAAAGATTGGCATAGTGCATTTGATGAGCAACATAAGCAACATTTGGAACTGTTAGCGAAACAATTCATCCATAATAAAAACGATACACTTACCGATGGAGCGGTCTTTTACCGGCTAAGTACCATTATCCCGGTATCAACACCCATTTTTTTGTCCAACTCCTTACCAGTCCGTGATCAAGCATTATTTGCTCCAATGTGGTCGGTTGACAACCCTTTGATAGCCCAGCGTGGCGCTGCAGGAATCGATGGGATTAGTTCTACTGCACTAGGAGTGTCGTTATCCACCCAGCTACCTATGGCTCTCATTACTGGTGATATTGCGTTTTTATATGACATCAACGCTCTTTTATCCGCAAAGCTAATTACCCAACCTTTAGTAATTTTTATCATTAATAACGGAGGTGGAAGTATTTTCAGTAGCCTACCCGTTCAACAAGCAGCCCCGGAAAGCATGGAATGGTTTCTTACTCCGCAACAGGTATCCATTGAGCATCTTGCACAAGGCTATGGGCTGTCCTATACAAAAATCACCCATTCTAAACAGCTATGGAAGACTAATTGGGCCGAACTAGTTAAGAACGTACTCCGGACAAATACTTTAATCAGTGAAAATAATAACTCTCGGGCTAAGCAGCTTAACGTAAGGAAGCCGGATAAACTCAACCCATCGCATACTACGTCAACTAATTCCGCTTCGAGTGTTCGCATTGTTGAGTTTATCACCAATAACCAGGCATCCATTGCTGAACGCAATCAATTTAGGCAGTAATATGAGAGGACAACATCAACAAGTACGTGGACTGCAATATTATTACCTAACGCAGGGTGATGGACAAGAGGATGTGGTTTTTTTGCATGGTTTTTTAGGCTCTCATGCTATTTTCAATGAAGGTTTATCGGAGATTGATTTAGCGAGTACACATCGACTAATTTCAGTAGACTTGCTCGGACATGGATCTAGTGAGGGAGCTGAATTGCATTATCGATTCTCAGCAAAGGAACAAGTGGCTGACTTGGCTTATTTCATTCGTCATTATTGTCAAAAACCAGTGATTTTGGTAGGATATAGCATGGGGGCACGACTTGCGCTTTCTATAGCCACTCAGCATCCCAACTTGTGTAAAGGCTTAGTTCTTGAAAGTGGACATTTTGGAATTTCCTCAGAAACCGAGCGCCAAAGTAGGCAATGTCTGGATGCCCAACGAGCCGATAAAATAATGTTGGATTACTCGTCTTTTTTGCGGTATTGGGAAAACATTTTACTATTTAATACGCCCCATGCTCGAGCGATTAATTCAGCCTATAAACAAATCCAACAGAATCAACAGCCCATCTGGATTGCCAATAGCTTGTTAGGATTTGGTGCAGGAACTATGCCATGTGTTGAAAATAGACTTACTAGCATTCGCTTGCCCGTACTGCTTTTAGTCGGGGAAGATGACTCAAAGTTTAAAGCAATAAACCAACGAATGCATCTAATGTTACCTTATTCTTATCTTAGCATTACAAAAGGAGCAGGTCACCGCGTTCACTGGGACAATCCTAAAACGTGGCGAAAAGAAATTAAATTGTTCATTTCCCAGTTATAACAGACCCATCTAACTGGACATCCAAAAGGAGTATTTATGAGTACATGGACCCCTAAAAAAAAATTTGAAGATATAACCTATGCCACTAGAAATGGTGTGGCACGCATCGCCTTCAACAGACCCGAGGTTCGCAACGCCTTTCGTCCAAAAACCGTTTTTGAGTTGTATGAAGCACTGCTCGATGCAAAAGAAGATAACAAAATCGGAGTGGTTTTACTCTCAGGCGAAGGGCCCTCTGCAAAAGATGGTGGCTGGGCTTTTTGTTCTGGGGGTGATCAACGAGTGCGGGCAAAAACAGGTTACAAAGCTGAGGATGGGATTCCTAGATTGAACATATTAGAGGTTCAACGACTAATTCGATTTATGCCCAAGATAGTTATTGCTGTGGTACCAGGTTGGGCAGTAGGTGGTGGTCACAGTTTACATGTGACATGCGATCTAACCCTTGCTAGCCAAGAACATGCTATTTTTAAGCAAACCGATACCGATGTTGCAAGTTTTGATGGGGGCTTTGGCTCAGCCTATCTAGCCCGCCAAGTAGGGCAAAAAAGAGCTCGTGAAATTTTCTTCTTAGGCCGAAAATACTCTGCTCAAGAGGCTTTGGAGATGGGAATGGTCAATGCAGTGGTTACTCATGATGAACTCGAAGAAACCGCTTACCAATGGGCACAAGAGATTCTTCAAAAAAGCCCAACAGCTACAAAAATGGTTAAATTCGCCTTTAACCTCATTGATGATGGCTTAGTTGGTCAACAAGTATTTGCCGGTGAGACGACTCGACTGGCGTATATGACCGATGAGGCGGAAGAAGGTAAGAACGCCTTTTTAGAAAAAAGGGCACCGAATTGGGGAAAATTCAAGCGCTCACCTTCTTAAGTCAGAATCTCACTCCCTGCTAGTGCAATTTACCCACCAAACACATCTTTCATTTTCGAGAAGAATCCATTTTCTTCTTCGGTTTGGTTGGAGGAAGCAAAGTTATCGTTGCCTTGCAAGCTCTCAATAGCAGTACGCTCTTTTTCTGTTAGTTTCTTTGGGATATACACATTTAACCTAACATACTGATCTCCTTCCCCCGAACCATTTAATCCGATGATCCCTTTGCCTCGCATACGTAGCAGCTTGCCAGGTTGTGTACCTTCTTCTATACGTAATTTAGCCTTACCCTTTAAGGTAGGCACTTCCACTTCCGCACCTAACACCGCTTGAGGTATGGTTAATGTGAGATCATAGTAAATATTATTTCCATCTCGTTTGAAGTGCTCGTGTGAAGTTTCCTGAATGAGCACAATTAAATCACCCGCTGAGCCACCACGACGGCCAGCATTTCCCTGACCTCGAAGTGTTAAATAGTTACCATCAGATACACCAGAAGGTATGTTCACTTTGATGGTCTCTTCCCCATCGGTTCTTCCTTCACCCGAACAAGACGTACATTTATTTCGGATAATCCGTCCTTCTCCCTGACAGGTTGGGCACGCTTGAACATTCACCATTTGCCCCAGCATGGTACGGGTAACTTGTCGAACTTCGCCAAGGCCATTACAGGTGCTACAGGTTTCAAAATCTGAATCACTAGCCGCGCCGGTTCCCGTACAAGTATTGCAAATAAGCTGTTTTTTTACTTTTAACTTTTTTTCAGCGCCAAAAGCTATTTCTTCTAAGCTAAGTGGTATACGAATTTTTAAATCTGAACCAGGGGTTCCTGGTTCTCTTCTACGACCACGAGAACGACCCCGTCCTCCTCCAGAAAATATATCTTCTCCAAAAAATCCACCTCCAAAAATATCCCCAAACCGGCTAAAGATATCCTCTACATCAAAATCCATATTGCCGCTACCAAAACCACCTTGACCACCCATACCTGCATGGCCAAACTGATCATATTGCGCTTTTTTTTGAGGGTCTCGAAGTATCTCATAGGCCTCTGCAGCCTCCTTGAACTTTTTTTCAGCATCGGAATCCCCTTTGTTTCGATCAGGGTGATATTTCATTGCAAGCTTACGATAAGCTTTTTTCAGTTCGGCCTCGCTAACCCCTTTTGTGACTCCTAATACATCGTAATAATCGCGTTTAGACATGAATTTTTTATTTTTAGTTTAGGCTGGCTTTTATTCGCTAACAATGACTTTAGCATGCTTAATAACACGATTACCAAGTTTATAACCGGATTCAAGGACTTGCAAAACGGTGTTGCTTGATATTTCTGGATTATCTGTTGGTTGTCGTAACATTGCATCATGTACATCTACATCGAAGGGCACTTGAGCCTGGTTGATTGGTACGACGCCGTAACGCTCAAACAACTCTTGGAATTTAGTGGCGACCATTTGCACACCTTGAAGAAAATTTTCATCGATTTCTGTGTTTGCAGAAGCTTCTAAGGTTCGTTTCATATCTTCTGCAATGGGTATAATATCTTGCAAGGCTTGAATACGAGCATCTTCAAATAAACCAATTCGCTCTTTTTGTACTCGCTTTCGTACATTCTCTAACTCGGCTGCCTTGCGGAGCAACGCATCTTTTGTATTCGCCAGATCATGTTGCAACTGGGCTACTAAATCGAGTTCTTCTTCGGCCACTTCTTCCTCTAAAGCCTCATAGGGTTCAGCTTCTGCCCCATTCGGTGCAGTGGTTTGTTCCCCTTCACCGTTGGCTTGTTCATTCTGATTCTGTTGGATTACTTCGTTGCTATTTGCTTCGTTGCTAGTCTGTTCTTTTTTCTGGTTCATTTCCTTTTGAGTGGATTCTTTCACGTTTTGCTTACTGTATTTTTGCGTACTATCTTGCATTATATTTGGATTGTTTTCTCCGGCGAATAAATGTTCATCCAATGACTGCTCAGTGGTTTTTTCCATGCCTGAATGAATCTATACGTTTGAATTTGTTTTAATCTTAAAACGCAATTTGTATGCCAAGCCGATTCAATTCTTTTAAAGTGACAAAGTTACCCTTTTCTAGATCTACTTACTGACAATTTTGGCAAAAAAAAGCCCCTTCATATTCGAAGGGGCTTAAAATACATAGATTTACTTTAGCGTCTTAGCACAAACTTAAAAAGGAGCATAAATTGGCTCAAATGCTAGCGGATCAACTGTAGGTATGGTTGC
Organism: Balneolaceae bacterium UBA1514; assembly: GCA_002323515.1. Classification (GTDB taxonomy): domain Bacteria; phylum Bacteroidota; class Rhodothermia; order Balneolales; family Balneolaceae; genus UBA1275. The sequence continues at coordinate 35,172 of DCQQ01000031.1, forward strand.
CCCATATTTGGCATTTAAAACATTGATTATTTCGTTAGCTAACAATGCTTGGCCTCTGGGATTTGGATGAACAAAGTCAGTTGAGAAGACACTATTGTATAGTTCTGCTTGTGTTAATGAGAGTGGTACAAGACTAATCCCACCTGACATAAAACCAAGTACTCCATCAGCTGCTTGTACCCCTGCATTCCCCATACCGATAGCGGCAGCAATTTGGGGTGATAACCCAAACAGATCAGCCATTATAGGATGTATGTCTACTAAATGTAAATTGTCGTTATTATTAACTGTAGCTGTTATAGCAGCATTGTACTGAGCAGCATGGTATAAGATATTACCTTGTTCTGCCGCAGTCAAAGTATATTGATCGGAGAGTGGCACTGACACGCCTGGAATACTCCCATCTTCTTGTGGTACACCAATTGTAAATATTGCAGTCAATGGGAAAATATCAGCGGGAATACCTAATGATGCTACGCCAGGCGATGCTTGACGCCAACTGGCTATTCCCATAGCTGTTAAATCGGTTAATGATTCGTCCGTAATTACAGGAGCATTTGCTACATCAGCGGTGAATGTAATTTTTCTTATCGCAGCTTCCTCAGCAGTAATCGCACCAGCTAGAACTACTTGATCTAATGCAGCATTGTATGCTCCATAAGCCGCCACACTATTTAAGAAAGCCGCTGTTGGAGTATCAATAGAACCCGCTGGGAGTAGGTTTACGCCACCACTTAATTGAGTTGCCGCCTGAAAATATGGAAGTATGGTCCACGGCGCTATATTTAAGACTATTCCATGAGCCCCATTGGCTGTTAAAGCAGCTACTGATGCATTAATCGCCGCAGTAAATGTCGCAGGATCGGTCAATGCACCAGTATTGGTAGGATCATATCCATCTACAGACCCTCCACCTAATGCATACCCCAAAAGGTCATTCCCTCCAGGCCATAATGAGAAAAAAGTTGGACTACTTGCTACTGCATCACCTAATACGGTTGCTGTTGGTCCACTCATAAATGCACCAAAGAGAGGATTTGCTTGTCCGTATCCTGCTACACCCATGTCAATTGCTCTCATGCCAGGCACTGAGAAATTATGTATCGGTGAATTTGTATTTTGTTTTACCCCATCACCAACTGATGGAACCAGTGCGTCACCTAATGAACCTTGGCCTGTTGTTAAGAAAGCAAGAGCAGCGTTGAGATCTATAGCCGTTCTCCCAGTACCCATAACCGTTACTATATTTGGATAATTATAAGTAATGGTTGCATCAATTTGTTGTAATTGTCTTGCTACAATAGTTGGATACGCATTTTCTTGTCCTTCTTTAAAAAAGCCACCATCTTGATATCCCGCAGTCATGGAAGCACCCAGCCAAACAAAGTTTGAAGCGTCTAGAGTTCCTAAGGTCAGGTTAGATTCCGTTGTATTTGACTCTATCCAATCACTAGTGAGTGTATCTTCTGAGCTACAATTAGCTAAAACAATAATAGCTAATGCTAGTGTCGCAATGTGTTTTAATGTCTTAATACTATTCATGATATAACTATCTGTTTAAAAGGTTTTCAAAATTTAGCTGTATATAGTAAATGGCTCCAACATTTGGATTTGCAAATGAAGTTGTATATCGCTCATTCAAGATGTTAGAACCTCCCACTTTTACACTAGCATTAAGTGCGGGTAGTGCGTAAGAAACTTGGGCATCAAGAGTTTGGAAATCTGGAATTATACCAGAACCAATGGATGACTGCCATAAGTAGGCATCCTGCCATCTATATGTCATATTAAACCCTATTTTATCGGTCAATTTTCTGTTACTTAGAGAGAAGTTGTATCTCCACTCGGGCGTATTGAAGGCTACATTATACGTACGTTGTGTTAAGTCATCTAAATCCTCAATTTTATTGTAAGTAGCATTACCTGACACTTTAAAATTACCAAATAGCATAAGGTCCGCACTTAACCCAAATCCATAGGTATTAACATCGTCGTCCATATTGGTATCATAACCATATCTCTGTAGACCAATACCTTGGCCACCACCCGTAACAAAGACTTGTTGCAGGTCAGAGCTATGTGCAATACCTTCTGAGGTAGTATATCCGGTAGGAATTGCACCGGCTCCGGTTAAACCGCCAGCTATTGAATAGGCCTGTGTTACATCAATTTCAGCGCCAAAGTCTTGATACGTACTGTTGTAATAATAGAGATCTAAAAACAGTTTACCATCAAATAGAACACTTTTATAGCCTACTTCAAAAGTAGTAACTTTTTCTGTCTTGTATTCTTTATAGGCATCAGTAGCAACAATTAAATCACTCACATTTCCACTAGCTTGTGCAGCCTGTACACTCTCGGTAGTATACACCGTATTTTTGTCTAAATTATATCTGTCAGCAATTAATTCATTTCGCCCAAGAAGTCGTCGGGTGACAACATCTAAATCAATATATTGATCTTGTGTAGTAGGCATTCTAAACCCCTTCTGATAAGATGCTCGAAGATTTTGATTATTGGCAAACTCCCAAACAGCAGATGCTCTTGGTGATATTTGACCCTCAAAATTTTCATTTTTATCATATCTCATAGAGGTTTGTATTTTTAAACTCTCTATAAGGTCTCTTGAAAGTTGTACATAACCTCCGTACTCATTGAAGGAAACCTCGTCACCATTTTCATCTAGTGCAAAAAGTGTTCCTTCAGAGTTTAGTGCAAACGTTCTAAAGTTAGCTCCAACCAAAACATTTGCAAATTTTATAGCTTCTCCAAAGTTGTAACTACCCTCATAATGGTATAATGCAGATTTATCTAGGAATTTAGCTCCTCCCTCAGATATTGCTTTACTTCTAAATTCATCCATACTGGCTTTGAATTCTTCACTATCAGCACTAGGTTGAGCAAACTCAGCAACTTGTCTTGCAGCATCATGAAGAGCATTATAGTTTGTAGCATTAATCGTAATTCCTGTAGGGTTGGCACCCGTTATATTACCACCTGTTAGAAAATCTATATATCCTCCAAAGTAAGCCGGTAAGTAATGTCGTTGATTAATAAGCGAAGCTACCGTATTAGCAGCGTATGAGTTTCCGGAGTTTTCTTGCGTTGTATAAGCACGCAATGAAAAATTTGACCCACGTAGTTCTAGTTTACCAGTCCATATGCTTAAATCATCTAAAATAAATCGGTCATTAGCGGTATATACTGTATTTCCTAAACCGGCATTGAACTGAGCAATCGCTTCAATTTTATCGCTTAGTCTATAATGAAGAGCTGTACCTATCTTGATATTTTCAGCTGTATTATCAACGAATTCATTCTCTCTATATCCAGTAGGTGTAAAAGCACCATTTATGCCATTTGGTAACAAACTTCTTATGGCTATAAGTTGACCGGCTAATGCAGGATCAGTGGCTGGACTATTTATTTGAAGATCAGCTATAGTACCTATATCAATCATAAAGTCACCATAGGTATTAACCCCGTCATAAACTCTATTAACGTCCCTCATTCTTTCAGAATTATTTGGTATACCCTCTACGGTGGCACCACTTTGGTCTCTATAATCAACCCCGACAAAATCTTGAGCATTAAGCCATGATGCACTTACTTTAAATGCAATTTTATTATTGATAGCTTGAGCGTATCTAAAACCAGTATCTTGATATAAAGATGCTTCATGGTCTATACCATCCTGATGAGTTGTTCCAACTTTGGTACGTATATCTAATCCTTGGTAATCAAATGGGCTTTTAGAATTAAGTAACAGAATGCCATTCATTGCATTAGGGCCATATAGTGCTGATGCTGCACCTGGAATAAGTTCAACACTCTCTACATCTAATTCTGAAGCACCTAATATATTACCTATTGGGAAATTTAAACCAGGTGCTTGCCCATCAACGCCGTCAAGTAACTGCACAAATCTAGTATTCCCATTTGAACCAAACCCTCTGGCATTTACAGAATTGAAAGTGATACTTTGTGTACTAAAATCAACACCGTTGACATTACGAATAGCATCATAAAAGGAAGTTGCAGCAGTATTTTTGATATCTAGAATATCGAGCTTCTCAATGGATACTGGCGATTTCAGAATCGATTCCTCTACTCTAGATGCAGATACAACTACATCCATTCCAAATATTGTTTGCTCTTCTAGCACAACTCGAATGTTACTTACATCATTATCCTCTATCAGTAACTCTTGCATTTGGAAACCCACAATAGAAAACTGCAGGGTTATTGGAGGATTTATTTGAACGGTAAGACTAAATTCACCATTCGCATTTGTTGGGGTCCCTACAACGGTTCCTTTAACGACTACGTTAACCCCTGGCAATGGGTCACCGTCTACGTCTAATACCTGCCCAGATACGGTGGTATTGATTTCGAGATTAGTAGTATTGGCGTGAAGAATTGCCGTACTGTATGCCAAAAAGACAACCGTTAACAGCATCATCTGCCGAAGCATTTTACTCATAATGATTCCTAATTAATTATGATTGGTAGTTATATCTTCTTATTTATGTGCTTGTGTAAGTATGAGAAGCAATCTATAGATATTATTTATGTTTTAATTTACACATAAATGCAAGCGCTTCCAAGTAAGCATCATATCTCAGTAATAATAATAAATAGTTAACAAATACACTCATTTTTTATGCTGTTTATACGTTGCATCATTCGAATGAGTTTTCCGTATAATCCTACATGCCATTACATTGCACTTTATGTACCAGTCACTAATCTATATACAATTGAATATTACTAATGTCATTCAATTTATAATCCACTATGCGTAATATATTCATTCTAAGTTTTATTCTTTACCTAAACATAAGCGCTTGCTACGGACCAGAACTCATTGAAAGTGACAATATGAAAAATACCAGAACAGTATATCCCAGTATTTCTTATTTAGCGTTAGGAGACTCTTACACCATAGGTGAGGCAATCGATTCTACCCGCCGTTGGCCCGTACAATTGACTGATTCCCTTCGCAAAGTCTACAATCTTCGGGTAGATGAACCCCAGATCGTAGCCACTACAGGTTGGACTACCAACGAATTACAGCACGGAATAGAACAAGCTGATTTAAAGGATAAATATGAACTGATATCTTTACTTATTGGGGTAAATAACCAATATCGTGGGTATGCATTGGAACAGTTCGAAAAAGAATATGAAGCACTAATTAAATGGGCGATTCAACATTCTGTATATGGAGCTTCAGGAATATTTGCCATATCCATACCCAACTATGGGGTCACTCCATTTGGACAAGCTCGTGGAGAGGATACAATTAGGGCCGACCTGTTAACCTATGACGCAAAAGCTAAAGAAATCTGCCAACGTTTTGGTATTCCATTTTTTGATATAACCCCTATATCTGAAATTGCTAAAGAAAATCCCACTCTCATCGCTGACGATAAATTGCATCCGAGTGGCATTCAGTATACAGAATGGGTTCGGTCATTCGCTAGTCAGGTAGCAGATCTCATTTCGGATTGGCCAGGAAATGACTAAAATCTATAAGGCTATTGCGATGTGATGGTGGGACCAGACTTTATCAGATCAAGTCTTTGTTGAATCAAAACAAATTAGATCAATCTAATTCAGTGGGTTTACTGTTGGTGAGTACATCAACCAGATATCCCCAAATATGTTGGGCTACCTTTCTGTGACCTTTCTCATTTGGATGTATTTGATCCGGTAAATTTAGTTCAGACACTCCCCCCACCCCCTCCAATATAAAAGGTATGAAAAGTACATCGTTCTCTTGAGCTAACTCTACATACATTTCTCGAAACTCGAGGGTGTAATCAGCACCTAAATTTGGCGGTACTTCCATACCCGCAAGTACTATTAATGACTGGGGATACTTAGCTTTTACCTTGTCGACGATTCCTTGAAGATTGGCCTTTGTTTGCTGTAGATTTAAACCCCGAAGTCCGTCATTACCCCCTAATTCTAACACAAAAATATCTACTCCTTGCTGTAAAACCCAGTCTACTCTGCGAAGCCCGCCAGCGGAGGTTTCACCACTCAGACCTGCATTTACAACGGTATAATTCAACCCTAACGAATCGATTTGCTGCTGTATTAACGCAGGGAAAGCTCTATCCGGATTAAGTCCGTATCCTGCGGTTATACTGTCACCAAAAAATAAGATCTTTTCTGGACTCTGTTGTGCTTGGATCCCTTGATAGTTCAGAAGGACAAACAACAACCCAATCATCGAAATAACCCGTTTGTAAAAGGTATCGAAGAAGAAAGAAATCATAAGAACTGTGTTTAACAAATTGTGGTTATAATCGTACAATTAGTCCAATAGCTATCAAGTTTGTTGGTTACACTCAAGTGATGCTACCCTTTTGAATATGTTGGAATAATGATGAATGAAAAAACTTGAATACGAGCCTTATTTATAGCTGCTATACTTGATTAACCATGTTTTCAAATTAGAAATTAAATCAGATCAAACTTTCATAAAATAACCAGATTTATCTTTAATTCATTCTCCTATGCGCGAAGCAATTGCATTATCACAATCCCAAACGAACTCAAGTCAACCACCTATTTTACAGTTAGAACAAATTAACCGAAGTTTTAATAGTGGTAACAGTCAACTACATGTACTCAAGGAAATTGAGTTTGACATAACTAAGGGAACAAGCTGTGCTATTGTTGGACCTTCCGGAAGCGGAAAAACTACTTTATTGGGACTTTGTGCGGGTCTGGATACCCCTGATTCAGGTAGGGTATTACTGGATGGAAGTATCTTGAGCGGTATGAATGAAGATCAGCGGGCAGATATCCGAAATAAAAAAGTAGGTTTTATTTTCCAAAACTTTCAGCTTTTGCCTACCCTAACAGCCCTTGAGAATGTAATGGTCCCCTTAGAATTACGTGGTGGTAGTAATAATGAAATTGAGCACAGAGCGATTGAGTTACTAAGCAGTGTTGGCTTAAAGGATCGCCTAACTCACTATCCCTCTCAATTATCGGGTGGCGAGCAGCAGCGTGTTGCCATTGCTCGTGCTTTCATTAACGAACCAAGTGTGCTATTTGCAGATGAACCAACTGGAAATCTAGATGCTGAAACAGGTGACCAAGTCGAGGAGTTACTCTTTAACCTAAATAAAGAAAAACAAACCACTTTAGTTATTGTTACTCATGACATGCTTCTTGCCCAGAAGTGCGAACAACAAATACGTTTGCATCGTGGAGAGATAGCCGAGCAGCGCTTTGGTAAGACGCTGACGCAAACCGGTAGCATCCCTTCAATACCTGTTTAGTCATGAATAAACCCACTTCCAATACATTTTGGTTAATAAGAATGGCTTGGCGCGAATCTAGAACCCACCGAGTTAAACTTGCCCTGTTTCTGTCAGCTATTGTGATAGGCGTAGCCGCTCAGGTATCCATAAGCTCCTTACGAGATAATCTAACTAAAAGTATTGACAATCAATCCAAAGAGTTGTTAGGCGCCGACTTAGAAGTGCGACATACTGCTCCTTTTGACACGGTTTTGAATGAGTTTTTAGAACGCCGATTCGATGAGAGTGCTGACATGGTTCGTTTTGCATCTATGGTTTCAGCTGACTCTGGATTTACTCGGCTCTCTCAAATATTTGCTTCTTCCTTTACCTACCCATTTTATGGAAGCATTAAAACCCAGCCAATGAAAGCATTTGAGGAGTTCCAACGTGGTGAGGGTGCTATCATCGATCAAAGTGTATTAGAACAATTTAATTTGAGCTTAGGTGACACCTTAACAATTGGCCTAAGTTCCTACCCTATACTTGGAGGTATGCTATCTATACCGGGGCAGGCTCAAGCAGGTTCCTTTTTTGGGCCTAGAATATTTATTCCTATTAAAGGCTTAGAAGAGACTGGTCTTCTACAACGTGGGTCTAGAGTTGAATATCTACGCTATTTCACATACCGTGATGATCAACAACCCGAACAAATCCGTGCAGAATTGGATTCGCTACGAAATCTGAGCACCTTCGGCTTCGATGATGTTGAGGAGCGTCGTTCGGAAGTGAGTTCAGCCATTGAGCAATTGAGCGACTTTTTAAATATGATCGGCTTCATTGCATTATTGCTCGGTGGGCTAGGTATAGGTAGCTCTATGTTTGTATATATCCGAGAAAAAATACCCCAGATTGCCATTCTCAAATGTGTAGGAGTCAAAGGTAAAGATGCAATACTTATTTTCTTATTTCAATCCTTCGTCATGGGGGTCATTGGAGCCTTATTAGGGGCTTTTTTAGGGGTGGGAATCCAACAAATACTACCCTTTTTAATTACTGATTTTTTACCGGTTGAGTTACAATTGTTTCTCTCTTGGCCATCGGTTTTAGTAGGCGTTGCTGTTGGAGTGTTGGTTACCCTTCTTTTTGCAGGTTTACCTCTAGTTGATTTAACACAAATCTCCCCCCTCCAAACACTGCGCCAAAGCAGCATTGCTGCATCTAAAAGTCTTAGTCAAAAGCGTCTTGCAATAATGGGACTCATACTTTTAGGAGTTTGGGGATATGGTTTTTGGATGCTAGGTACCATTGAGGCAGCTTCATGGTTTAGTTTGGGAGTCGTAGTACTCTCGGGTGTATTGGTACTCATATCCATGGGCTTGATGAAACTAACTCGTGCACTTATACGCCCACGTTGGCCTTATGCTATCCGGCAAGGTTTATCCAACCTGTACCGTCCTCAAAATCAAACAACGACTCTTCTTCTGAGTTTTGGTTTAGGAATCACACTTATAAGTTCACTTTACTTAACCCAGGACTTATTGTTAAGTGCGCTTAACTTTTCTACATCTGACGATATTCCAAATGTTGCATTTTATGACATTCAAGCAGACCAGAATGATGGAGTAAATGAGATAATTCGCGAATTAGACCATGAGACGCTTCAAAATGTCCCCATTGTAACCATGCGTTTAGAAGCATTGGGGAATGAATCCGTAACCCAGGTTTTAGCCGACACCTCACGAACCGCACGGAGGTGGGCTATTCAGAGAGAATATCGCTCAACCTATAGAGATTCTCTCATTGATACCGAAACCCTGAGTCAAGGCGAATTTATTGGGGAACACGAACTAAATTTGAATAATCTTGCCAATGATTATGTCCCAATAACCGTCAGTTCTGATCTCATGGATGATCTGTCGGCTAGTCTAGGAGATACCCTCCGGTGGAATGTGCAAGGAATTGTCATTTCGAGTACCATTGTAGGTATTCGTGAAGTTAACTGGGAGGAACCTCAACCCAACTTCTTTGTGGTATTTCCAAATGGTGTACTAAACTATGCCCCTCAGTTTTTTGCCACAACTGTGCGTACATCATCCAGAGATGAGGCGCTTATCTTGCAGCAAGAAATTGTAAATCGATACCCGAATATCTCTGCTCTTGATATTGGTTTACTTATCGAATCATTTAGAGATTTCCTGAATCAAATCACCTTTGTGATACAGTTTATTGGACTTTTTAGCATTCTCACTGGACTTATTGTATTGGCTGGTGCCGCCACAAGCTCACGATTTCAGAGGCTAAAAGAGGCACAACTATTGCGGGTATTGGGTGCTCAAAAACAAATTATTAAACGGATATTATTCATCGAATTTTTTGCAGTCGGTGGTCTCTCTTCCCTCCTTGGAGTGGGGCTTTCACTTGGGGTAAGCTATTTGGTTGGATATTTTGTATTCGATTTAGTACTTCAACCTAGTTGGATCATATTATCCCTGGAGGTTCTTATTATCACTGGCTTAGTTACCTTGGTGGGTGCTACGAATTCAAGTATTTCAGTTGATCGAGATAGAGCATAACCACTCTTTTTTAATAGTCTTAAAGCCTAGTTGGTCTTGACTTACTTGAACTACCACATTTGTGTAGCTTGAACATATAGGCTTTAACTGGAAGACAAAAAAAAGGCTTCAGTCACGAAGCCTTTTTACACTAACTACGGAGATTAATTTAGGATAATGAGGTCATATTTTAATTTTTATCCCAATCAATACATTTATTAAATGATTACTTTCTGAAATGCTTTCTTGAATAGTTGTAGTAGAACCCATCTCTTGGTACTCATATAAAATAGAACGATCATTCCACTGTATATATTGTGTGGTTATATCTAGAAAGAAATCCCTACTTAATGGAATTCCAATACCACCAGAATATAGCTTACGAGTTTCATCAATTTGGACTGATTTAGACGGCAATATAGAAGTACCAGCTCTTAGTTCTGCACCATTTTTAAAACGATATTGTGCACCGATTCGGGTGTTCATTACCGATTGATATCTTTGATTAATACTTTGCTCTATAAGAGCTTCTTGATCTCTTAAAAAAGCCACTTCATCGAAATCTAAATTCTGATCATAGGTAAGGTCGATATCTGTTTTATTATAGGATATAAAATCAACTCCTATACTAATATCAAAGCCTTTTAGTTGATTGACTGCCATTCCTAATGAATACTTAGATGGTCGTGTTATAGCATAAGTAAATTCACCTTTAAAACTATCCAAAAATGGACCTAAAGAATTGTCAAATGTTGTGGTTATCGTAGAATTGTATTCCTCGGTAATCTCCATGATAGATGGTAATGACCAAGATGCCCCCAAGTTGAGATACTGCCCTAGTTGGTAAACTACTCCGATTCTAGCTTCAAAACCTAGAACATCGGAACGTAATTCGTCGGAAAGCTGAATGCTGTAAATATCCGTCCCATTTTCTCCATTTTCATCTTGCTCTATGAAATCACCATCATAGACATTATCTAAATCTTCTTCCAAAATATTTCGGCTCATATTATGAAAGACCTCATTGATTCCTAATGAAATTCCTATGTGAAGATTTTTCTTGAATTCAGTACCCATAAAGAAAGTAAATTCTCGTGATCGCCCGTCTTGTGTTAATTCGCTTTGCTGATAAGTACCAGGGAACCCATCATCAAATCCTATTCTAAATATAGACTCGAGTTGTGTTTGTGCTTCATCAGCATAATCAATGGCATAGGTCTCAAAAGCTATGCTACGGTAATCACTTGATTCGCCTTTAAATATATCGGTAATTGTACTTTGGTTGTTGAAAGCATTAGATCCGAGTGATCGATTATAAATACTGTTTGTATGAATACCTCCACCAAGGACCAAACTACCAACTCTCGTTGGTAGTTTATAAACCACTCCTATGTTATTTATATAATCAACTTTAGAATCCAATAACAGCTCGTTACCTCTAAAACTTTGATTAAATTCAGAGTGATTACTCATATACCCAACGTTCACATAGCTACCCTTAATTAATGACATCGCAGCAGGATTGTCTATAAAACTAGCATATCCATTTTCCATGGCCACCGAAGGTAATATAGCTGAGTTTGCGCTACCTAAATATTGCTGGGAGCTAAATACTTGGCTCAAACTACTATAACTCATTGGATCATAACCATCCTGAGCCATTGTAGATGAAGCGGTAATTAGAAGCGTAATAGTGCTAAATATAATATGTAGCTTCTTTTGGCTTTGTCGATATTGTTTTTTCATTACGACCCCCCTCTTGATGAACGACTAGATGTTGAACGTCCAGTAGATTTAGGTGAACTTGATTTAGAGCGTGTCATACTTTGTACCGCGCTTGAGCTTCGGCTAGAACTTCCACTAGACCGGCCTACGCTTGAAGACGAACCGGTAGATCGACCCGTTGAACGACTTCCTGAACTACGAACGGTTCCTTTAGAACTACTTCCACTGCTACCCGAGGAACGAACGGTCCGCCCTGTTGAACGCCCTGTTGTTCCACTACTTCCACCACTATTGTATATACTACTAGACCGGGTTGATGAGGATGGTTTACTTTCCCAGCCTGATCGAGTATTTTGAGAAGCAGAACGAGTGCGAACTGCTTTTGAAGATGCATTTTCTCCAGTTCCCCTGGTTAAAGTCGAATTAGTTGAACTACTTAGACCATATCGTCTTGCTCCACGAAGCATATCTGAATTAGAACGGTTGTTTGCCTCTCCAATGAATATGGTCGTCCCACCGTAAGGAGAATATCCCCAATATGCAATATTTCCGTAATACCCATATCTATAGGAGTTAAATCCGTAAAAGCCACTCCAGCTGTTGTAAAATGGATCATATGGACTATACCATGACCAACCACCATATCCACTCCATGCCCAATAAGAACTCGGACTCCAAGCGCTATAGTATCCATAGTGCACTCCCCACCATCCTACATGTAATCGCCACCAACGCTTTGCGTACCAGTCAACCCAAAAATCATCATCAAACCAACCATCACGATACCCCCGGTTATAACCGCGATCAAAACCATTTTCATATCCAAGTTCGTAGGCATAGTCATGACCATTTTCATGAGAGTGAGAGTCATAATTAGATGAATTGATGGCATGTATATAATGCTCGTCATACCATTGCTCGACTTCGTAATCTTTGTAATAAATGCTTTGATCCGTGAGATTTGTGCTGCTTGTTTTGTCTAACGAAATGGTAGAAGGTTCATTTTGGGGTCGACGCTCCTCGCTGTAGTTAGGGTTGGAGGTTTGCTTGGTAGATGACCAGTTGTATCCAGAGGATGTTCGTTCATCATCGTCCCAAGAATAATATCCATTTTCGCTAACCTGAGTAGGACGATCCAAATCATATGATAGCTGCATTTGCGTGTAGCATCCAGTGCTAAGCCATGCAAATCCTATTGTAAGTATCATGATTGTAAACGAATAGGCTTTCATATGACCTCCAGTTTTGTGTTAACTTCTTTACTTAATATGAATAATTTAGTTACTAGGTACTATCACATATTGATGTTAGTACTTCCCTTTACAACTCGCCTCTAAGCGACTTTGCAATTACTTCTGCTTTAGAATTAACGTGTAATTTTTTGTAGATGTTGCGTATGTGAGCTCTAACGGTATCAATAGATATGTCTAGTCTATCGGCAATCAACTTATAACTAAGTCCATCGACCAAGCCATTGACAATGTCTTGTTCCCTGTTTGTAAGATTACTCTCTTGTTGCTTTTGTCCTCTATCATTAAAGTGTGTGATTACCTTACGGGCAATTTGGGGGGACATGGGCGCCCCTCCCTGCATTAATAACTCAATGGCATCTTTGATTTCAGGTAAAGATGTGTGCTTCAATAAATAGCCTGATGCTCCTGCTTTTAGGGAGTCAAATATTTTGTGAGAATCATGATAGACCGTCAACATTATTATTTCGATATCAGGATATTTTTGCTGGATAATTTTCATGCCTTCTATCCCACTCATACCAGGTAATTGTATATCCATCAATAGTACATTGGGATGTGGATAGGTCGTTAAATAGTCCAACATTTCCTCTACACTTTCAGTAGCTACTGGGCAGGACATATCTTCTTGCATGTCTAGATACCTCTGTATGAGTTGCCGAATCTTTTTGTTGTCTTCTATAATACCAACTTGTGCCATATACCTGAATTAGGGGTTTACCAATGCTAATTGCTTAAAGGAATCTGTATAGAGACAGAAAAACCTTTTACATTTTCTATAGTAAGTATTCCATTCATTCTTTGCGCTCGCATTTCCATGTTACGTAAACCATGGCCTGTTTTTTTAGTTTGACTGACGTCACTACCATTATCGAAAACTTTCACATGTAGTGTACTTTCTACCAGTGCGAGCCCAATCGACACCCGGTCACCATTGGAATACTTTACCACGTTATTTAACGCTTCCTTTATGATGAGATAGGTATTTTCTCTTATTTCTACGGGTATTTTCTTCTCCATTGGGAGCGAATCAAAAGCATATTCTATATCAAACTGTGCCATATCGAGAATAGCTAAAGCATAATCTTGAATCCGATCGGTAAGATCACCAAGTGAATCGTTCCGAGCATCAATGGACCAAACTATATCATCCAGACTTCCTACAATTTTTCGACACTGACGACCGATTTGAGTGAGGGATTCCTTTAATTCTAGCTGGATGGTACCTGCTAATAAAAAATCGGATTGTAGTGCAATCTCAGTTAAACTAGCGCCTACATCATCATGTAAATCACTCGCTATCCGAACGCGCATACGCTCCATATCGACAAGCTTTGTTACTTTGGCTGTTCTGCGATTTAAGTACAATACCCACCCAATTAGAATAAAAACACCGGTCCAAAACCACACATTTTCATAGTATGGTGGGTTTACCTTGAATCGTATTTGTGCTAGATCTTCACTTATTAGTCCATTTGAATTTATAGCTTGAACTTGAAAAGTATAATTTCCAGATGGGAGGCTAGGATATCGGATTGAGTTATTTTTTGTTTGCTGCCACTGCTCTTCTAAACCAGTTAGCTTATATCGGTAGTACAACTGATCAGGGGCTGTAAAATTGAGTCCTATAAAGGCTACTTCGAAAAAGTTCTGATTGTAGTCAGTCTTTAATTTTTCCGTACTGTAAGGATCTACGTTGACACCGGAGAGGAGCACTTCCTCTATGTGAATTCTAGGTGATACTTCATTGCCCCTATATTTTTTTGGATCAAATTTGGATAAACCTTCTACCGTACCTAACCAATATTGACCTTTGGAATCCTCATAAAATGCGCCCAAATTCATCTCGTTACTGATTAAGCCTTCTTCCTTTGTGATGGTTTTGAAGGTCTTATCACCTAAATTATATTGAATTAGGCCACCATTGGTTCCTATCCATAAGATTTTGGGGTTTGTTGGGTCTTCATAAAGAAAGTAGCACACTCTACTTGGTAAGCCATTATTTTCCGTTATTGCCACTAACTCTTGTCCACTGATCTTGGCTAAGCCTCCGAATGTATGTGCCCAAATATTACCCTGACTGTCCTCAATAACCCCCATAACAGATACATTGGGTAAGCCTTCTGCTAATCCCCATGTATGAAAGGTTCCATCTGGGCTCATTTCAACAACTCCAGAGTACGTTGCCACCCATATTGTACCATCACTATCTTCTATACTTTTTAACACAGTGTTTGATGGCCAAGAAGCTGTTTGGGTACTGTACTGAGTTATTGTCCAAGTTTCTGGAGTATAGAGGTCTTTATACTCTACTTTTATGAGGCCATGATCGTAAGTGCTTACCCACATGACGGATGAATTGCTCCATCGAATATGTCTAATTTTTCGAAAGGGAAAGTAGCGTTCATTGATGGACTCAACACGTCCATCCTTGACATAACTTAAGGCATCCCTCATTCCTATCCATATTCTTCCAGCTGGATCTTGACTAAGATGGTACACACGTTGATCTGCTAGACCTCTTAATTGTGGCCATTTCGTTGGGCTTACTTCAGTTGGACTTGTGCTTCGGGTATTGAAATCGGCATATTCTTTTGGTAGTATCTGGACTCCCCCACCGTAACTTCCTATCCATAGATCTCCATTTTCTTGCTCAATGAAACTAGTAATTAAGTTATTACTAAGGGTATTAGACAGATCGTAGTTAACTACATATTCTCCCAGAAAAACGTTGACGCCTCCGCCATAGGTGCCAATCCATAGTATTCCTTCCTTGTCAAAGAATAGATTGTTTATTAGGGTATTCGACAAGCCTTCTTCGGTTTCATATTTTATTAGGGCATCCTCTCTTTGATGTAACAATCCATCCTCCGTTCCCATCCAAAGGGTACCATCCTGGTCGAGTGCTAAAGTTTGGATTCTGGCCACTATGCCTGAATTGGTACCTCTCTGAAGATCGATTTGCCCGTCTTTATAACGATAAAGCCCATCACGTGATCCTATCCAAACAACGTTATTAGCGGTGTCTAGTACGGCATCCCGGTAACGAGTTTCCTGGCTTATTGGGGTGATATTAAATGTGGTAGAATCAGAATAATTAAAGGCTTTTAATTCGAAGATACCTGATCGTGACACGAGTAAGTTGGATGAGTCTAATTCCACTATTTTTCGAACTGGACCGTTGAATGTTAAAGTGGATGGATTAAGATGTAACGACGATCTAGGATATTTGGGTGAATATAAATAGATTCCTTGCTCTTCGGTCCCCAACCACAATTGGTTTTGTGAATCCTCAAATAAACTAATTATTGAGTTAGCAGGTACTTCTGAAACATGATATATGCTATCTTTTATTGGAGAATACCAGTGCAGACCTTGTGATGTCCCTATCCAAATTTTATTGTCAGCACCCTTGTAGAGAGTATTTATTTGGGTGCTTTTTAAGCCGTTTTCTTGTAAGTAAATCGTGAAATCATGCCCATCGAATCGGTTAAGCCCAAAACCCGTTCCAATCCAGATATAGCCTTTTTCGTCTTGAATTATTGTATTTACTACTGACTCACTTAAGCCTTGACCAATGGAATAATTCCGAAATGCGTACTCCTGAGCAGAGCTTGACCCTACATAACTTAGCAGAAGTACCATTACCCATTTGCTAAGAAAATAAATAGGTGGATAAATCCTCTTCATTAGAACCTAGGTTTGTTTTTTGGACTGTGTAAAAACGGTTTCTTTATTGTTGTGCATATGGTAATATACTAAGCTTAGTGTAATATTTATGCCATTTATGGCTACCATCTATTCAAATTAATACAGCTAATGTGAGCACTTCAGGTTTTTCTATTACGCTTCGTAGCTACGACGAGGAGATCAGAGATTTTTTAGATTCTGTTCTTTTAGGTAGCCCTGGTGGTATTCAATATCGAGTCCATAGGGAAACGAGTATGAATCAACGACATGAAAATATTCATTTTTTGTGTTTATCTAGAAATGAAGAGCTTTTAGGGGTGGTTGGACTTGTGAATAGGGTTGATATAACTGGAAAAGCATGGCTATTTATAAGGTATCTGCAAATTAAGAGAAGTCTAGTTCCTGCCAAAATAAATAGAACTGCAGTATTTGATCGGAATGCATTAACCCGTAAAAAAAGTCGAACCCAGCACATTTCGTTAATCGAAGAGAAACTTCTTGAGCATTTAGAAGAATTTTCACAGCGATTAGCTACCAAGAACACTCTTCCTGCATACGCTTTTGTGGAAGATAAAAATCATCGGTCTATGAAGCTTTGCAACCGTTTTGACTTTAACAAGGCTCAGGAGATTCAAACATTGTTTTTCCACCGCTTCAACCCTACTTCTCATTCCCAGATCCGCCTATTGACACCTGATGAGTTACAAGGGATGGATCATGAATTATGCCAGTTTTACGATTCTTATACCGCCTATCATACCGAAGGCCTTATCCAACAAGGGTATTTTTTGGGTTACTGGATGAATGGAGAATGGGTGGCTATAACACGAATCATGAGACACTTTTGGGATATAGAACGCTTGCCGGAACATTTTTCGTTTTTGCACAAATGGAAACTTGACCGCTGGCCTTATGTTCGGAAGGTGATTCCTGGACAGGCATTTCATTTTTTAACAGCTGACTATTTTTGGTTTAAGCAAGGGTGTGAACAGTATCTTGAGAAGGTTATGGAGCATGCCTTAGCCAAAGAGGAAGTTAATACTGTGATGCTTTGGCTATCAAAAGAAAGTCCTCATAGTCAGGTACTAAAAAAATCTATTTCTTGGGGCTTTTTAAAAAAACTGGGGAATTCAGGTAGCGTTTCTTTGGTGATGAGAAAATTCGGGGGTAATAGAGAAGAGACTCAAGAAATTGAAGTTCTGAAGACCAAAATAGGCCCTACTTTTATAAACGCTCACGACATGACATAGTCTTGTTTATCAGATAGAGTATATACACTTGGGTTTACTCGTAGATTAGTCCTGAGCTTTGACCTAAGCTGTTTTCTAAGTGTTGTCGTTACTATTTACTAATCAACACTCAAATGCCTATTCGAACAAATTATTAGCCCAAATATACGCGCAAGGCTGCACTTCTATTGTGGTGACGTAATTTACGTAGAGCTTTTTCTTTGATTTGACGAACTCGTTCTCTAGTTAAATCAAATCGCTCGCCAATTTCCTCAAGGGTTAGGGAATGTTCACGGCCAATACCAAAGTAGAGACGGATTACTTCTGCTTCTCGTTTGGTTAGTTTAGAAAGTGCTCGCTCGATTTCAACTTTAAGGGACTCGCCCATAAGTTCGAAGTCCGGATTGGGTATTTCTTCGTTTTCAAGTACATCGAGCAGCCGATTGTCTTCTCCTTGAGCAAATGGAGCATCCATTGAAAGATGGCGACCGGATATCTTCAAGGTGTCTGCCACTTCACCTACGGTCATTTCTAGACTTTCCGCTAGTTCGTGAGCTGATGGTAAACGCTCATATTCTTGTTCCAACTTAGAAAGTTCTTTCCCTATTTTATTGAGGGCACCGACTCGGTTTAAAGGCAATCGAACGATACGACTTTGCTCAGCTAAAGCTTGTAGAATAGACTGACGAATCCACCAAACGGCATATGAAATAAACTTGAATCCACGAGTTTCGTCAAATCTTTTAGCCGCTTTAATCAGACCCAGGTTTCCTTCATTGATTAAATCACCAAGTGACAAACCTTGATTCTGGTATTGCTTAGCAACGGAAACCACAAATCGTAAGTTGGCTTTGGTTAAATCTTCGAGTGCTCTTTGGCTGCCTTTTTGAATTTCTTTTGCTAGACGAACTTCGTCATCCGGAGTAATTAGTTTTTCTTTACCAATTTCATGTAAATAGCGATCGAGTGATTCAGATTCACGGGTAGAAATACCAGAGCTTTTTGCCACAATAATATAGTTTAATTCGAATTGTTCAGAAAAATTGTAGGAGTATAAATAATGTTTCGGATGCGCCTACAAGGTGCGAAGATGTTGCGAATAGCAATACAATACTAACTCTACAATCTAGGCAACTTTTAACATACGGAAAAAATTCACTATATTGTAGCCTTTAATACAGTTATTGTCATGCTATTTTTACAGTAAACTTTCTGACCCAAAGTTTTTTTCATAGCCGAAAAAGTCCATTATACTGACCGCTACTTGGCTAAACCCATCTCGAACCCCTAGGGCTCTAGCAGATGTACGTTTCCCGTAAAGCAGTATCGGTACATACTCCCTTGTATGATCGGTACTTTGGACACATGGATCATTCCCGTGATCTCCTGTTATGATCAAGAGATCTTCGCCAGTCAGCTCATCCATTATTGCGGGAAGAGCCGAATCAATTTCCATAAGTGCCTTTGCATACCCCACTGGATCTAGCCTGTGACCATATAACTGATCAGTGTCTATGAGGTTAATGAATAGAAAGTCTTCTTCATTGGCTCTTAAACGCTTGATGATTAGCTCGATGCCTTCGGCATTTCCTTTTGTCGGATACAAAAAATCGAATCCTTCACCATTAAATAAATCTGCTACTTTACCTATGGATGCGGTCTTATGTCCTCTATTTTTTAATTCGGTCACTAAATGACTTTTAGGTGGAGCTACTGACCAGTCGTGTCTTTTATGCGAAATTCGTTCGAATATTGGTGCTTCACCTTTGAATGGCCTTGCAATCACCCTACCTACCTCTTGTTCGCCGACTAATAAGTTATTCCTAGCCCAATCACACCATTCATACAGGGTTTCGATTGGAACAATGTCTTCGTGGGTAGCAATCTGAAATACACTATCAGCAGAAGTGTACACTATAGGGAATCCTGTTTTTATATGCTCTGCACCAAAATCTGCAATGACGTTGGTCCCAGAATACTGGGAATTACACAATACGCCGGCTTTACCAATTTCATCACAAAAAGACTGGATCAATTCCAATGGAAAGCCCTTTGGATAGGTAGGAAAAGGGGTGTCGAGTACAATTCCTGCCAGCTCCCAGTGCCCTGTTGTGGAATCTTTGCCACTAGATTTTTCGCGTAGCTTGCCATAGCTAGCAATGGGAGATGATGTTGGTGGTATACTAGCAAGAGTAGCGATATTGCCTAGACCCATTTTTTCAAAGTTAGGGAGTCTAAGCATGGTCTCTTCGCTAACATGCCCCATTGTGTGAGCCAATTGGTCTCCATATTCTATGGCATCTTCCTGAGCCCCAATGCCCCAACCATCCACAATCAATAAAATAACCCGTTTCATTAATACACCTGGAGGTGTTCTTTCTCAGCTTTCACTACTTCTGAAAGCTGTTGTTTGGCTAAACTTAGCACTTCGTAAGCGTTTGGATATTCGGCATTTAATTTTACCGCAGCAAATTTAAAGGAAACCGTTATGTTCATTCCTGAACTCAATTTTAACCCATGAGCAACTTTGGAGCGAGTCTGCTCTACCCATTCTTCCAATGCTGATTCTTTGTTGCTTTGAAGTATGAAACTATAGACATAATCGGACTGAAAACCGATATAACCTTTCTGCTGAAATCGGTAAGGGTTCAAAAATCGTACGATATCTCGTTGCATTCTTTGAAGTTCTTCCATTCTAAAGCGAGTTCGAAATGAGGAAAGATCCTCCAACGTTACGAGCCCCATCCAGGCATGTCGTTCTGGCTCGGTGCGTAAACGGTACAATTCATGCTCCAGAGATTTTTCCCAAAGTTCTGTGACCACAGCTTGATATTTTTCAGTGAAAATATCTTCATCCATGATGGATTTGCGCGTGTTACTTTGTAATTGTAGCGCTGCAACTCGAGCCAAGTTGGCCAACTTATGCTTCGTAGATTCCTTGAAGCTAAGCGGGTCCTTGTCATAGGCAATAAAGGCTCCCTGACGACGATTATGGACTAATAATGGCAACACATAGCTTGCACCTTCGGTTCTGGATTCATAGGCAGATACCAACTTAGGATTTGAGTTAAAGTGCATATTAAATACAGGGATTCCTCTCTCCAAAGCATCTCGTACACTGCTTTTATCATCCACCCCAAGCCCCACATAAGGTGCATTTTTTGCAAATTTAGCATTGAGTGCAAGAGTAAAGTGGTCCATGGCAGCACATAGAAAACTTACCCCACCATTTGGTAATAAGAATTGCATTTCATCCAAACAAGTGGTGATCACTTCCACTTTGTTCAAGCGTGAATGGACATTAGCTAGGGATTCCTCGTATTCTTCCCATTCCTTTTGCTGCTCGTGCAAATCTACGACTTCAAGGTAGGTATCCAGCACATTTACCATCGCATTATTGTAGGAATAGATAGCATCGAGTAAGGACTCTTCGTCCAAGTCTTGATCAGATTCAAGCACCGTAAGCCCAACCGTCTCCCCTTTGTTTATGAAAGGGATTATCAGCATACTTTTTGCGTGTACCACACTGAAATAATGCCCCAATTTTGCTTTTGAAATATCCTCTCCAATGCGCAGCTTGATGAGTTCATCAAGCTCCTTATATTCGTCGAGGAAATGATGGTGAAAGTTCACTCGATCTTTGAACATAACATTACTTAAGCGAGTACTGTGGGTCTCCCAAACAAACTGTTGTCTAGATTGGTTAACCCAGCACATATAGGCTAACTGAGAACCAGTTGAAGCGCGTAATAAATGCACTAAATCAGCAATTATTTGCTTGAATTCACGTAATGCTTTTTCTTGACGGTCTAAACTCATATAGGGGTAATTTTGCTTAAGATAGTGTGTAAAACACTCACATTCACTTCTTTATTTTGCTATTGATTTTGCACCTGTGCAAATAACTCCTCCGCTCGTAGTATCATGCGTTCAAAAGAAGCCAATCCTTTTTGCCAGAATTGAGGGTCTTGTATATCCAGCCCCATACGAGCAATAAGTTCATGCGGCCACTCAGACCCCCCTGCTTGTAACAAGGACAAATAACGATCCGCAAAGCCTTCCGGCTTACGCTGATATTCTTCATATAATGCCAGCACCAGTAACTCACCAAAAGCGTAGGCATATACATAGCCTGGAGTGTGCAAGAAATGTGGAATATAACACCACCAATGGCGGTATTCCAGAGTCAATTCAACCGATGTTCCATAGAGTTTTTCTTGCTCGGTATTCCAAAGTTCAGAAAACTGCTCTGTAGTGAGTTCTCCATCTTCTCGCCGCGCCGTATGCATGGCTTCTTCAAATCGATTCATGGAAATTTGCCGGAATACGGTCGCGATGGTGTCATCAATTTTACCCATTAACAAGGCCAGTTCCTCCATTGGATCGTCTAGCTGCTTTAATAGGCGTTGGAATACCAACATTTCACCAAATACCGAGGCCGTTTCTGCGGTCGTTAGGGGAGTACTGGCTTGAAGGGCTCCTTGTTTTCTGGATAGGTATTGGTGTACACCATGACCCAATTCGTGGGCTAAGGTTTGTACATCACGCAGCCTGCCATCATAGTTCATAAATACATATGGATGGACAGATGGAACGGTTCCTGCCGAATAGGCGCCCCCTCTTTTGCCTGGTTTTATAGCGGCATCAATCCATTTTTCGTCAAAGAAACGCACAGCGATATCCGACATCTTTGGGCTAAATTCACCATAAGCATCCAAAACCATTGAACGTGCTTGCTCCCATGAAACTGTAATCTCTGTCTTTTTCAAAGGAGCATATCGGTCGTAATCTTTAAAATCATCTATCCCTAATAGCTTCGATTTTAGGATATAATACCGCTGTGCCCATTGGTAATGACCCGTCACCGCCTGGACAAGGGCATCCACTGTTTCTTTGTCGGTTTCATTAGATAAATTACGCGCATGAATCCATGATGGGTAGCCACGCAATTCATCGTTGGTTGCTTTATCTGCTAACAATGTGTTGAATATGAAGGTCAAATTTCGAGAAAGTTTGTTAAAACCATTCGATAATGAGGCATGAGCCTCTCTACGAACCTCTCTATTGGGGTCATGTAAAAGGCTCAAGACTTCTTGCTCTGATTTTTCTTCCCCATCATAGTGAAAGGTTGCTGAGCCCAAGGTCTCGTCAAAATAGCGCACCCATGCGCTCTGTCCTGTTACGCTTTTAGCTGAAAGTATTTGCTCTTGCTCTTCGCTAAGTGAATAGGACTTGTAAGACCGCAATGACTCTAAATAGTGCGTATACTTCGCTAAAACTGGTTCATTGATCAGCTGTTGGGCGTGTTCCTCATCGAGGGCTAACCATTCTACCCGGAAAAACACCATATATTGATTTAGTTTGGAACCTAACTCGTTGGTGGACTGAACGGTTTTTCCATAGGCAGCATCTTGTGTATTAGTACTCCATAATAAATAGGCAAAGGATCCGATTCTACCAGCCATATCTTGGATAGCCTCGTATTCTTTGAGTAAAGCTAGAAATTCTGGGGCATCCAAATCCGCAATTCGCCCTCGGTATTGTGTTGCAAAAGATTGAGCTCTTTCTAGAACTTTTACCTGGTCATTAGCAAATGCTGGATCATCAATACCCGCATATAAATCACCCAGATTCCAATGTATTTCTTCAGCTCCAGTTGTCTTTTTCTCCGTTGATTTCATGTTTATTAATGGTTGGTTTGTAAGGTTTAGAATACATGATAACCGCATGGGTCGATCAATTTGAATGGCATGGAATATACATTTTGATTAAGCCAGTTTAAAGTGTGAATAAGGCGTACATTAAACGAATGTTTGAGTGCTTTTTTACTTTCTTCTGCTTAATTTAAATTGATAATAAAAAGTTTCTTATCAGCCTGACGTATGTCTTTACAATTGTTCAACCCACTTAGTTAATCTAATCTTGAAATCATTAGAAGCCGCATTCGGCCCAAATTCAGCACTAGTAGAAGAGTTATACGAACAGTACCAAAAATCTCCTTATTCAGTACCCACTCACTGGAAACGCTATTTTGATGAATTAAATGACGTAGAAAGTACTGGCGCGAGTAACTCAAATAGTAGGGAAACCCATCAGGATTCGGTGGCGAATAATGTTCCCCCTTCCACAGCCACTAAGCCTGTAGCCTCTGATGCAGCTTCAAAAGCTAAAAACCCAGCACCTGCAGGTGAGCTACAAAAAATCAAAGGCGTTGCTACAAAAATTGTAGAAAATATGGACGCCAGTTTAGAAGTACCTACTGCTACTTCCTTGAGAGTGCTTCCTGTGAAGATGATGATAGAAGACCGGACCATCATCAATCGGCACTTGGTAAAAAGGAATGAGCCGAAAGCTTCGTTTACCCATTTCATATGCTGGGCGGTTATTCAAGCAGTCAAAAAATTTCCGAATATCAATCATACCTATCATAAAGATGGTAAGGTCCATTATCGAGTAGTTCCTGAGCAGATTAACCTAGGGGTTGCAGTTGATTTACCGAATAAAGATGGAAGCCGAAATTTGGTTGTACCTAACATCAAAGGCGTGGATAAAATGAACTTTAAGGAGTTCTTGTACACGTTTGCTGAACTCGTTAACAAAGCACGAAATGGTAAACTTCAAATAGAGGATTACCAAGGAACTACTATATCGGTCACAAATCCTGGCACACTTGGAACCGTATCATCTGTTCCTCGACTCATGCCTGGTCAAGGTGCAATCATTGCAACTGGAGCGATTGACTACCCAGCCGAGTTTCAGAATATGTCCAAAGACGTGCTCAATCAACTTGGTATATCTAAGGTTATGTCCATGACCTGTACCTATGATCATCGAATTATACAAGGGGCCGAATCTGGTGCTTTTTTGAATGAAGTAAATCATTTACTGAGTGGACAAGCCGATTTTTACGATACTATTTTTTCTGATCTAGAAATACCTTACGACCCTATTCCATACGGAGAAGATTTTTATTCGGGTCCATTCAATGGTGGTGGTAACACACTGGAAGAGGATCGCCGGACCATAGGTGTTTGGAGACTTATAAATATGTATCGCATGCGTGGCCACGTACTGGCTAACTTGGATCCATTAGAAAAAGAACCAGGATATAATCCTGAGCTTGATCTAGCCTATTATGGTTTATCGGTTTGGGATTTAGATAGAGAATTTTATTGTGGTGGGCTTGGTGGTAAACATCAAGCCACTTTGCGCGTCATTATTAAGCTTCTTCGAGATACCTATTGTGAGCAGATCGGTGCTGATTACATGCATTTACTCGATTTAGAAGAGCGAAAATGGTTACGTGAACGCATGGAGTCTTCACTTAATGAAGCTGTACTAACAAAGGATGATAAAAAGCAGATTCTATCAAAACTTAACCAGGCGATGGCCTTTGAAGAGTTTCTGCATAAAAAATACATTGGTCACAAACGTTTCTCATTAGAAGGTAATGACACCTTGATCCCCATGATGCATTTCTTATTGGAGAAAGCTGGAGATTATGATGTAGAAAAGGTATTCATGGGTATGGCCCATCGCGGTCGTTTGAATATCTTGGTTAATATCATGAACAAACCCTATCACCGGGTGTTCGCCGAGTTTGAAGGCAACGTAGATCCAGATACCATTCAAGGTTCTGGCGATGTTAAGTACCACCTAGGCGCCAAAGGTACCCATGTTACTGCGTCTGAAAAGCAAATCGAGATCGA
>DCQQ01000031.1:60982-62052 GCA_002323515.1 Balneolaceae bacterium UBA1514
CGCGCAGTGCAAGATCATCATGAAGCTGAAGATGCCCAGAGGAAGATAATACCTGTACTTATGCATGGTGATGCAGCATTCGCTGGACAAGGTGTAGTGGCTGAAACGCTAAATATGTCCCTATTAGAAGGCTATAAAACCGGTGGAACGGTACATATCATCATCAACAACCAAATAGGTTTTACCACCCTACCTAGTGATGGTAGAAGTACCGAATATGCTACAGATTTAGCTAAATCTGTACTTGCCCCTATTTTTCATGTAAATGGTGACCATCCTGAAGCGGGTGTTCATGCGATTCAAATGGCACTTGAGTATCGTCAAAAATTTGGCAAGGATGTAATTATTGATTTGATAGGATACCGTAAACATGGTCACAATGAAGGAGACGAGCCCGCCTTTACCCAGCCTGGCATGTACAAAGAAATCAAAGACCATAAAACGGTTAGAGATTTATATACCGAGTGGTTGGTAAAACACCAAGAACTCACCACGGAGGAAACCCAACAAATTTTTGATGAGTTCGATGAGTTATTAATGGCTGCTTTTGATGATGCTAAGAAAATCCCTCATTTGCAGGTGACCAACGAACTTATTGATAGAAAGGAAAGTGTTCAAAAAAATCGAAACCAATTTCCAGATACTACCTTCTCTAGGGAAAAATTGGAGGAAATTGCAGTTAGATTGAACACTGTTCCAAAAGATTTTGACGCTAATCCAAAACTTTTGCGTCAACTTGCTAAACGAGCAGAAATCGTGCAACAGAACAAGAAAAAATTAGACTGGGGTTTTTCTGAAGCTCTAGCTTTTGGTTCTTTGTTATCAGCTGGAAAGACGGTCCGTATAACAGGACAAGATGTGGAAAGAGGAACTTTTTCCCATCGTCATGCCGTACTACATGGGACTACTACTAACCAAACTTTTACTCCGCTCAATCATTTAGCAGAGGGACAGGGTAGATTTCATGTGCATAATTCTCTGCTGAGTGAATATGCGGCATTAGGATTTGAATTTGGATACTCAGCGGTAAAAAAGGATGCATTGGTAATTTGGGAAGCACAATTTGGTGA
>DCQQ01000027.1:0-4632 GCA_002323515.1 Balneolaceae bacterium UBA1514
CAATAGACTCTTGCATACAACTTCCTTGATAGGGTTAGTCGGCCAAATAGAACAAAAAGCTAAATTACCAAACATCTAAAGCAAATTCTTCTATTTTGACTCCTTTTTTTACGTAGCTTTCCAAAAAATACTGTATGTTAATTGCCCTCATTATTTTATCGAAATTGTAAAACTGAGTTATTATGTCTGTACGTACCGCTGAATGGAGTCCAACTAGTTGGAGAGAATTTCCAATTCAACAGCTTCCTGATTATCCAAATAAGGAAGAACTTGAACGCTCTTACGCTGAGTTACAAACCTTACCTCCATTAGTTACTTCATGGGAGATCGAATCCCTAAAGGATAAACTTGCCGCTGTAAGTGAGGGAAAAGCATTTTTGTTTCAAGCCGGAGATTGTGCCGAGAGTTTTGATTTAACCCGTTCATCTAAGATTGTGAACTTGGTAAAAGTGCTTTTGCAGACCAGTTTTATCATGATACATGAAATGGGGGTACCCGTAATTAGGGTTGGGAGAATGGCTGGACAATATGCAAAACCACGTTCCTCTGCTTTTGAAACCGTGGACGGGGTTGAAATGCACAATTATCGTGGAGATCTAATCAATGGTTTTGAAAAAGACCAAGTTAAGCGAGTGCCTGATCCGAAACGTTTGTTGGAAGGGTACCATAAGGCGGGATTGACCTTGAATTTTATTCGTGCACTGGGTGATGAGGGCTTTGCTGATTTACATTATCCTGAACAATGGGAGCTAGATTTCATGCAGAATAACCCCTATCACCAAGAATATGAGTCTATGGTGAAATCTATCACCCAGGCGGTAAAGTTTATGGATGCGGTGTCTGAGCGAAGATTACAACAGTCTCAAAAAGTGGATTTTTATACCTCGCATGAGGCACTTAATTTGTTTTATGATTCCGCTCAAACCAGAAAGGTGCCAAGAAAAGAGGGCTATTTTAATTTAAGTGCCCATATGGTATGGTTAGGAAACAGAACCCGTGATTTAGATGAAGCTCACGTCGAATATTTACGCGGAATAGAAAACCCCATCGGGATAAAAATAGGCCCACCATACACTCTTGATACTACCCTAAAACTAATAGAGAAATTAAATCCCTCTCATGGGGTAGGAAAAATTGTATTGATCACCCGGTTTGGAAAAGATCAGATTCAGCAGGGGCTTCCTAGACTTATAAAAGCGGTACGAAGAGAAGGATTTCCTGTAGTGTGGAGTTCTGATCCTATGCATGGAAATACATTTTCTTCCACAAATGACTACAAAACCCGTAATTTTGATCACATAATGGAAGAACTTAAGCATGCATTTGCCATTCACAGATCGGAGGGTAGCTATTTAGGTAGTGTCCACTTGGAACTAACTGGCGATGATGTGACCGAGTGCGTTGGAGGCGCTAAAGGGTTGGATGAAAATGGACTAAATTTGAATTACGAAACATTTTGTGATCCGCGCCTGAATTATGAACAATCCTTAGAATTAGCTTTCCTTATATCTAAGGAATGGAAGAAAAGCTACGGTTAGTGACAATTTTTCTTGGTAGATGACGTACTTTCAGATGGCATCTGTCTCTTTTACTTAGTCTACTGACAATCTATTTTATTGTGCTGAAATCCCGTCATACCTTACCTAGGATACACCAGCGGGCTGACAGTAATAGATGTGGGGCTTGCCTAATGGCATACTTTTTGTGTTTATCTGTTCAAGCTAAACGTAAAACGATAAACAATATTGAGATACCAATTATGGCACTAGTACGATATACCCGACCTAATTACCGACATCTATCAAAGAGCTTTAACGAGCTAATGGATGAATTTTTTGAGCCAACGAATGCTCGGACTATGAATAATTTAACCCCTAAGGTTGATATCCGTGAAAACAAGCAGGAATTTGAGTTCTTGTTAGAACTACCCGGTGTGCACAAAGAAGACATGCAGATAGAGTTAGAACAGGATGTACTTTATGTTTCTGGCGAGCGAAAAGCGGCGGAAGAAACAAAAGAAACTAATGTGCACAGAATGGAACAATTTTATGGTTCCTTCCATCGAAGTTTTCACCTCCCTCAAGGGCTAGACAAGGATACCATTGCTGCCAAATATCAGGATGGTATACTTCGATTGACCATTAGAAAACACGAAAAAGCGATAAAAAAGCAGATAGTAATCCAGTAGTGAAGATCTAATTCGCATTCTAATTGGAGTTTGGATGATTCGAACTTGGGTGGCCTCTATATATTCCCTTATATACATACGACAGGGCGCCCTTGCTTCGTTAAAAAAAGAAATTTTTAAAACTATAAAAAATACATCTTATAAAGCTTATGAAGCGTAAATCAACAACCACCTTTGCGTTACTTGTATCCTTATTCATTCCAATAGCACTATTTTTTCTCGCAGCTGACTGGGGAGCTAATACTGGAGCTGCCTCAAGCAAAACTGACGCGGTAGGAGTAATAAATTCCTTAGAATCTTTAGTGAATCGCTACGATTCACTGCCTAGTTCAGAGATGCTTGATAAACCTATAATGCGGCTTAAGGATTTTAACGATGCAATTGTAGAGATTGCAGAAAATTCGAACCCATCGGTAGTGACCATTACCACACAAAGAACACGTGAAGTTCGCGTGATGGATCCATTTTCAATGTTTTTTGGCAATCCAAATAGTCGAGAAAATATACGTGAGTACGTACAAAGGGGCTTAGGTTCAGGAGTGGTAGTCTCCGATGAAGGTTATATCCTAACCAATAATCACGTAATTGAGAATACCGATCAAATAATAGTTCAATTATTTGATGGACAAGAGCTACAGGCTACATTAATTGGAACGGATCCCATGACTGATATCGCTGTTTTACAAATTGAGGAAGGGGCGGCTCCAGCTTTACCTTTGGGTAATAGTGATGAAGCTAAGGTAGGCTCCTTCGTGTTGGCTATTGGTAGTCCTCTTAGCGAAGATCTTGCCCATACGGTTTCATTTGGTATAGTAAGTGCTCGTGGGCGTTCCTTAAATCTAACCGTATATGGGGACTATATTCAAACTGACGCAGCGATCAATCCTGGTAATTCAGGTGGAGCCCTGGTAGATTTGAACGGTACCTTGGTGGGAATAAATTCCGCCATCGCCTCACGCTCGGGTGGAAATGATGGGATTGGTTTTGCCATTCCTGTTAAATTAGCTAAACGTATTATGGACGACCTCATTGAAGATGGTTCTGTAAGCAGGGGCTACTTAGGGATGTATACTGCGGGAGAACTAGATCCTACCATGGCCGATGCCTTGGATTTAGAGGTTTCAAAAGGTGTCATTGTGGGCCGAGTTGAGACCAAAGGGCCAGCTGAGAAAGGAGGACTAAAAGAAGAAGATATCATTGTGGGACTCAATGGAGAAGCTGTTCAAAGTTGGGATTCATTTAGAACAGACATTGCGAGTCTAAAACCCGGTGAGAAAATTAAAGTTCAAGTAGTTAGAGATGGCAAACCAGTTGAATTAACCATTACCATTGGAGAACGTCCGGGAGAGCAGGCCCTTGCTTCTAATTCTGCGACTACCAGAGATATGGTTGAAGATTTAGGGTTTAGTGTTCAAACTTTGACTGAGACTTTGCGATCTGAGCTTCGATTAAGTGACGAGGTTGAAGGGGTAATGGTTCAAGGTCTTAAAGAATCAAGTGATGCCTATCAAAGGGGCTTAAGAAATGGGGATGTTATCTCAGCGGTTAAGAGAAAATCTATAAACAATGCGGATCAATTCTATGCAGAAGTAAGCCGTAGTATTGAAGCAGGCGATAAGGCAATATTACTCACGATAGAGCGGGATAACCTAAAACAATTCATAGCATTTAGGATGTAGTATAACTTGAAAAATAAAACCTGCAAATAAGGCAGGCTTTCAATATAAAGCGCCAAGAGTGGCACGGTTTTGGTACTTTATAAAACGAGGATTGTCGTTGAAAGACGTTCAATTTCTCTCTTTTTAATTTAATGATGGAGAGACCATGAATTTGAACAGTTTTACATTAAAAGCGCAGCAAGCAATACAATCATCTCTAGACCTAGCCCAGGATGTAAGTCATCAGGTAGTAGAAGCAGTTCATATTGCAAAGGCCTTATTGGAGGGTGAACAAGATACCATCCATTCCATTCTATTAAAATTAGGGGTTCAAAAAGACCAGCTTAAAGCTATTGTAGAGAAAGAGCTTACTATGCGACCGAAGGTATCTGGCGCGTCGGTATCGGGGCCTTATCTAGGGTCAACTGCAAAGAGTATGTTAGATCAGGCAAAGGTAGAAGCTCGTGATATGGGCGATGAATATATTAGCACCGAGCATGTGCTTATGGCCATATCTAAGGTAGGCGAAACATGGGTGAAAGATTGGCAGGGGTTAGGGCTTAAAAAGGAAGCTATTCAGCAAGTACTTAAAGAAACACGCGGCGGGCAAAAAGTCGATGATCCGAACGCCGAGAGCCGTTTTGCAGCATTAAAAAAATATGCTAGAGATTTAAATGAGTGGGCAGAAAAAAACAAGTTAGACCCAGTGATTGGAAGAGATGCCGAAATCCGAAGAGTAATGCAAATCTTATCCAGAAGAACCAAAAATAATCCGGTACTGATCGG
>DCQQ01000027.1:4938-5125 GCA_002323515.1 Balneolaceae bacterium UBA1514
CAAAAATAATCCGGTACTGATCGGAGAACCCGGAGTTGGCAAAACAGCTATTGCTGAGGGTATGGCATTGCGGATTGTACGTGGTGATGTTCCTGAAAGCCTTAAGCAAAAGCGAATTTTAGCTTTAGACATGGGGGCGTTAATTGCTGGAACTAAGTTCAGGGGTGAGTTTGAAGAACGTTTAAAA
>DCQQ01000017.1:0-16486 GCA_002323515.1 Balneolaceae bacterium UBA1514
TGCTCAATATGTGAAAGAACATGTTGCCCTAAGACAAAAAAAGCTGATTAAATCCATAAGATTTAAACCAGCAAATTATTTCGTCGAAAGGATTATAAATGTAAGACGAAGAAGAGCACTATACCAAATTTAATTTCACTTTATTTCTGTAAAAGTATTGGGGCGTACAGAATAGATAGCGCTAACTAGCTTATTCGATTTTATCTTCATCGTAATTTTTCAGCAAACGAACACCTAAGTACATTAGTGGGGTATCGAACAAAGCAAAAAAGAACTTAAATAAATAGGAATTGAGAATGAGTATAATAACAGCGCCCACATTATTAATTGCATCACCCAGATTACCTGCAAGGTATAAAATAGTTATTATTGCTGTTGAATCGACCAATTGACTAACTGTTGTCGAAGCATTATTCCTGAGCCAAAGATGCTTGCCCTTGGTCAATCGTTTCCAAAAATGATAAAGACGAACGTCTACGCTTTGGGCTATTAGGTAAGCAATCATCGAGGCGATGGTATTACCGACCATAAATTGATACACTCCTTCAAATAAATCCAGTCCGCCACTGACTCCAGAAGAATTTGGCAACCAGTGATTAATACTCATGAGTAAAAGCATAAATACATTCATTCCGAAACCAACCCATACTAACATTTGAGCTCGTTTGCGTCCAAAAAGCTCGCTTATTAGATCAGTAGCAAGAAAGGTAAACGGATAAGCAACCACCCCAGCCGGTACACTCATGGTATAGTTACTACCACTTCTGACGAGTTCAGGTGTTAAGGCTTGTAACCAAGAAGGTAAATCTAGACTGAAAATTGTTACAAATTTAGTGGTTCCAATAACATTACCCAATACAAGAGAGGTTAAAAAGACTCCTGAAAGTGTCAAGAACAAAGCATCTCGTCGGTGATTTTTTTCCATGAATTAATGAATTCACATTGTGGTTAGGTTTTCCCAAAATATGCCCAAAGGCTCGAACGAAGCATACATAGCAACTGTTATAAATGTCTATCTAGCGTGATTAAAGTTCTAAAACAATATTTGTTGGTTTTAAATCAAACTAAACCACTCGATTAATCATTCACGCTATTCGCTATACACCTATTCAGAAAGACCTATACAAAAGAGCGTTTATGAAGAAAAATAAGACGGATCAAATTACATCCAAAATTGAGTTGAGTTTATTGGCCGCTGAGTTATACCAGAAAAAAGGTAGACTAAGTATGCGTGACCTGATTAACTCCAGTGAGATGAGTGCAGCACAGATATATGAACTTTTCCCAACTAAAGATGCTCTGCTCGCCTATGCCTATCCATCGATGGTTTTTCAATATTGGGCAATGATCGACGAGATTGATGACTTTCATCGGCTAGTGATTAGTGAAAAATTAGGAAACTTTATTTACACCATGCTAGAGATGTTTTCAGACCACGAATTATTTGTTAAAGATACATTTAACCGATTAGTGGCATGCAAGGGAGTAAAAAGTGATTTTGCTGATGAAGTTTCTGCGGTTTATAAAGACTTTTTAACTCGAGACGGTAATTTATCTATCACGGCCGGCTTGGTCACTCGTCCACTGTTTTACCGTTGGATGACAACACAATTTATTGCACTGGTAGAATTTTGGATTTGTGATAAATCATCCAATAAAGAACGTACTATTGGACTGGTTGATAGAGCCAGTAACCTATTCGAAAATGTGATGTATAGTGAGTTAATCGACAAGGGCTTCGACTTCAGTAAGTATTTATATACAACCTTAAACACTACTTTTAAACACAAGCCATGAGCGATTTTCCATCATCCAAATTTGAACGTGGTCGAATTATAGCTAAAACTGGGCTGAAAGTAGGTACGAATTACGCTCAGCGTTATCTCAAAAAAAGAATAATGGGCAAAGAAGAGAGTCCAAAAGATTTCCATTCTGAAAATGCACGTGAGGTATTTAAGGAGTTTACCAAATTAAGAGGTACAGCACTCAAAATTGCTCAAGGGATGAGTATGGATCAAGGCTTTTTACCTGAAGAATTTGCAGAGGTGATGACCCAAGCTCAATATAGTGTCCCCCCCATTAACAAGGCGTTAGTGAGAGCCATTATAAAACGAGAACTAGGTGAGTATCCAGAGCAGATTTTTGCACATTTTGAAGCTGATGCCTTTGCTGCCGCCTCTATCGGACAAGTGCATAAAGCCGAGCTTAAAGACGGCAGAAAAGTAGCCATCAAAATTCAATATCCAAATGTTCGAGAAACCATTGATTCGGATATGGCCGTTGCAAAATCTTTAGCTCGCAGAATTATCAAAAAAGGCCAGGATATTGACCCTTATTTTGATGAGATTCGTTCAACTCTCCTTATTGAAACCGATTACCTACACGAGGGAGCACAAATCAAGGCATTCAAAGAGCGTTTTGGAAGTGAGCGTTTCCTTATACCTAACTGGATACAGGAGTATTCAACAGAACGAATTTTGTGTATGAGTTTTCTTGAAGGGCGTCATTTGGGTGATTTTTTAAAGGAAGAACCTTCTCAAGATGAACGTGACCATTTCGGACAACTCATTTGGGAGTTCTTTCATGAAGAATTACGAATTGGAGGATACGTTCATGCCGATACCCATCCCGGAAACTTTTTATTTACCTATGATGGTAAGTTGGGAATTATTGATTTCGGGTGTGTTAAGTTGTTTCCCGACGAATTTTTTACAAATTACCTTAAACTCTTGCCCTGTCACTTGGGTGATGATGAAGAGGCCATTCGAAAGTTATACACGAAACTAGAAGTCATTAACCCAAATGCGAAAGTTCAATCGAAAGAAGACGAGTATTATAATTTCGCTCGGAACTATGGGATTATGTTTTCAAAACCCTATCGGTATGATTTTTTTGATTTCAGCAACCCTGACTTTGATAATGAAATAAGGCATTTCACAAAAGAAGCGCCGCTGTCAAATGAAGTTAGGGGTTCTAAACACTTTCTATATACTAGCCGAGTTCACACTGGTCTCTATAGCATTCTTATTAAACTAGGCGCTGTCATCTCTACAGAAAACGCTAAATTGATTCTAAGTGAATTATTGGATATGTCATTTGACTCATACAGAGAACCTTTGAGTGTCGGTTAACCTACACTAACCCATCCTCGGTAGGATAAATATTGAAATTAAAAAAGGCACACATTAGTTAAAATGATGCCTTTTTTTTGAATGTCTGAAGTTCAATGAGATTAACCCTCACTCAACAAACCATAGTAAACTGTTACTGATCTATGGTATTTAGATACTTATAAAACTCACTATCCGTCGAAATAATAAGTGAGGTTTCCTTATCAATGGTACTTACATACGCTTCCATACTTTTGGTAAAGTCATATAGTATTCTGGCAGATTGGGAACGGTTGTAGGCTTGATTGTAAATTGCTGCAGCTTCAGCATCGGCTTTACCACGAATAGTTTCCGCCTCTCGGAATGCTTCCGATTGTATACGCAGTAGTTCCCTTTCTTTTTCCCCATTAATACGAGAAGATTCCCCCTGACCTTCTGATCTGAATTTATCAGCAATTCGATTTCGTTCAGATATCATACGGTCATACACAGTTTGTCGTACTTCTTCTACATAATTAATTCGTTTGAATCGAAAATCTAATATGGCAATACCTAGGTCTGATGCCCGTTGATTAGCGAGTTCCTGGATTTGTTCTTGAATCACATCACGACCCGTTTGAATAATTTCTAACGAATCATTCACAATGTCAGCAATGATACCTTCTGAAATAGGCTCGCGGTTGGTAGAACGTATTAATTCCACTAGGTCGTTTGCTGCGATGGCATTTCTTGTTTCTCCATCTAGAATGTCGTCTAGGCGAGATTGTGCTCCCCTTTCATCACCTAGTCGCTGAAAATACAGTAACGGATCGATAATTTGCCATCGAGCGTAGGTATCGACAAATATGAACTTTTTATCCTTTGTTGGAACTTGATTTCTATCGCCATCCCACTCTAGGTATCTTTTTTCAAAGTAGTTGGACTTCTGAATAAAAGGTATTTTAAAGTTGAGTCCAGGCTCGGTTATAGCTTCTCCTACTGGATTACCAAACTGTGTAATCACAACTTGGGCGGTTTCATCTACTACATAAGTACCATCCATCACAATAATAACAGTAAGAAATGTGAGGATAGCAGTACCTATTTTTGATAAATTTTTCATGTCAATCCTCCTAGTTATTATTGTTTGAGTTAGTTTGACGGGCACCATCCATTTGCAACTGAAGTAATGGTATAACAGAATTCCCCTTGTCATCGGTGATAATTTTCTGCCCCATATTAGGAATCACATCCTGCATAGTTTCTAAAAATATTCGCCGTTTTGTTACTTCAGGAGCTTTGATGTATTCTTCGTACAAGTCATTGAATCGAGACACCTCCCCTTGCGCTCTGTTAACCCTATCTAAGGCATATCCTTCTGCTTTTTGAATAGTTTCTTGTGCTTCACCAGCTGCACGTGGAATTATTCGGTTATAATCGGCACGAGCTTGATTAATCAACGTTTCGCGTTGCTGTTGAGCTTCATTGACTCCATTAAAAGAAGGCTTTACTGGGTTTGGCGGATTGATATCCTGAAGCACTACTTGTTCGATTTTTAGTCCTATTTCATACTCATCACATAGCTCTTGAATAATCACCTCTGCTTGTGAAGCTACATCCGCACGTCCTACCGTTAATACTTCATTTACAGTACGGTCACCTACAATTTGCCGCATGGCGGCTTCGGAAATGTCACGCAGTGTTTCGTCGGCATTTCGTACTTTGAATAAATAGCTAAAAGGGTCGTCAACACGGTACTGTACAACCCACTCTACATCGGCCAAATTCAAATCCCCTGTGAGCATCAACGATTCTCCCTCATACCCTGCATTTCTATAGGTGGAATTAACCCCAGCAGATGTAGTGCGATAGCCAAATTCTTGTTTCAACTGTCGCTGTACCGGAACACTTGTACGCTGCTCAATAATTGGAAATTTGAATTTCAAACCAGGTTCTGCCACTCTTTGATACTCACCAAAACGGGTAACCACTCCAACTTCTTCCGGTCCAACTATGAAATATGAAGAACTTACTAGTACTATACCAATAATGATTATTAGTATCCATTTTATGTTTTTTGTTATGGAATCAAACTGCGGAGGCAGATTGAATTCCATATTGTTTTCTTCTGCCATAATTATTCTATGATATTTTTAAACAGATTAAGGTTGTGTCGTCTACTAAATGAAAATTACTGTACTTTTGTACAATTCTCTTAAAATGCAGTGTTATTTCTTTAGCATTTAGCTGCTGGGTGTCGAGTTCCTCCAACATTTTTGGAATAGTATCAAAACCTAGCCGCTCTCCCTTGTCATTCACTGCTTCTGGTAGACCATCTGAATATAACAAAAAGACATCTCCCTTTTTTACTTTTACCACAATAGATTGGTAGGCCACTTGTTCCATTACTCCAAGTGGATATCGTGGGGCAGGAGTATCTATAAACTTAGCTTTACCATCCTGTAGTAGAATGGGTTTACAATGTCCTGCATTTGCTAACATAAGCTCATTTTTCGTCAGATTATAACGCGTAATGGCACAGGTGATAAATGTTCTTTTATCAGTGCGTTCAAAAATTGGGCGCGCCACATCACTCAATATCTTGTGTGGATCATCTTCACGTATGCGCGATAACAATAAACCACTCGTAAATATAGCAGGCATAGCAGCTCGCATAGCTTTTCCAGAAACGTCCACAATGGCCATCATCAACCACTCATCCGAGGATGCAGGATTGGGATCAGAAGTCAATAAATAGTCATAAAAATCACCGCCCACTTCAAAAGAAGGTAGGAAAAAGCCAAAGACATCTAAGCCTTCACGTTGTGGCGGCTGTAATGGCATGAGCTGATATTGACTCTCTCGTGCTATCTCAATTTCTTTTTCAATCCTAAGTTGTTGAGCTACTCGTTCTTGATATTCAGGTACATATTCTTCCACTTCTTGTAATGACTCTCCATTTCTATACATAACAAACCCAGCAAGCGGTATACAGCCTATTAATAGAACTTGAGCCCAAAAAGTTAGTTGGTAGGAAAAATTTTCAGAACCTATGTACGGCATTAGCATGAGTACGGCTGAAAAAATCCACCAAGAGGTGTTAGTAGTAACCAAGCCGAATCGAGTATATATCAACACGACAAGCACCCCAACCCCACTATATAGCAGCAAATCTGATACCAATCCATTAGGACTACCAATTAAACGTCCTAATACCGTAATTAATACGGTAACAAGTATAATTGAGATAATAGCGCCAGCCCATTTATTCTTTATAAAGGAATGAACCATGGATGCAATGAATCCAATTTGAGCGAAGCCAACTAACCAAGTTGTAGTCCACAGTGAAATATTCATGGTTAACCATTGGGGCCTATTTGCTACCTCAGTAAAACCGAAAGCACTGTCAAATTGATACAGATATTGCCCTGTTAGATAAGCGGTGGTCACAAAAACACCTAGAAGTAAAAATCCTAGCGAAAAACCATGCAACATAGCTTGACCTGACTCTTTTAGCCAAATATTCATTCGCCAATAATTATCTACTAACTGGATTTCTCCATTTTTTTGAGCCCTCGCAAATACTTCCCAGTTAATGTAAGCCAATGAACCGAATAAGCTTAAGACCAGAGAAAGAAGCAATGTGTTTATGGACACTACAAAGTAACCAGTTGTACTTAATACCTCAGAAAAATTGGAGATGTAATAGAGCATTCTCCAACCATATATACCCAGGTTAAAAGCTATAAATACAATAAATACACGTCTCCATTCTATATTCCCTTTAATCACATTTCGAACACCAAAAATAAATACTATGAGGGCTAATATTACCGCACTAGCATAGAGCGCATAGTCAAAATCCGTTAAGGTTTGTTGTTCGGGGTTCGCAAGCTCCTGAGGTTCAAACGGACGTGTAGCCTCAAATGACGAGAGTTTATACCCAAAGGTGGTGGTAGTACCCGATTCATCAACAAATTCTTTCACCTCAGGAACTAACTTCATTCGCAATTGGTAGGGTCCATCTTCGGCATTTGTTGTCTTCTGCCAACGTAAAACAATTTCATTTGCACCAACAGAAGTCGGATTGTTGTTACCAGTATTCAAGGATTGATAACTATCTGCAACATCTTCAGGAACATCCCGCCAATCTCCCGTTATAGGCTCAAAATCTTGGAGGTTATATCCCATCATATCAATTAGAATCCGCTCAGCAATATCGCCAATGTCACTTCCGGGTATAAATGTTAGATTAGGTCGACTTGGATGCTCAGCAACTCGGATTATATTACCCTTACCATCGACCCGAAACCGAATAGATCCCAATGGTGCAAAGAATTCATTAGCATTGATTGGTACGGAATTATATGCCTTTTTAGGAGCATAGACTACATCCCAACTACCTAACACCAGATCTTTTTGATTAAGTGTTTTTGGATTTGGATAAGGGGAACTGTCCATTTGATCTTCTGCGTACTTTGTGTGTTGTTGCAGAGAGGTAATGGCGCTGAGGGTATCAAGCTGAATACCTAAATTAGAAGAAAGGGCATTTATTTTATTTTCAATATCCTTTCTATTCAGGTCTAATGGGGCCTCAGAAAAATAATCAACGGATGGCCTAAAGCTAAAAAATAGAACTACTCCTACTAGACCCAGAAAATAAACTATATGTGAGGTGTTGAATTTCAAATATGTGAATGAATTACCTAACTATACGATTGTATTGCTGGAATGTTGCTAACAAAAGACGATAAATTTCGAGGCGGTTAGTACCTCGTTAAGGATGAAACATCCTTTTTTATTCATTATTTACAGGATTATGCAGATATCTAAGATACACAAACCATGTAATTAAGCTAATAGATTTATTGCCTTCGCGGTGATAATCTGTTTAAACTGAGCATAGTCTGTTACGGGTTCAGTTTCACATTCATTGGTAGAACTGAACGCTTATCTCTATATTACAAGTCTCCAATAGTGACTCTAAAGTATTCTAATATGTTATCTTTTTTCTTGCTTGCTTATTCAAAGAAGTATTCAAATAGAATCCGCCAAAAAGCTTTATCAACCAGAAATAAAAAAATTAAAAAAAGAAGCTATAAGGCTGTTTATCTAGTGTTATTGAGCATTTTTATACTGATTTTAACTGGCAAATCCAGCCTAGCCCAATCAACCCCGACGGATTCAACAACCCAATTTATCACCTTCATTTCGAGCCCACAAAAAAGCGTGCATAGCTTTATTCATTGGCAACAAAAAGGGCATGTTATACCGGATCGGTACATTCAACCTTTTGCACTTTATAATGGAGAACAGGCAGATAAAAAGAAACTAGCCCAACAATTACTTAAAGTACTAGATGCCCGGGGACTGTTGGTTGTGTATTCTGAGATACCCGATACCCCTCATTATATTGACTCCCTATCTGGATTACCACAATACATTCTATTCAACGATCTTCCTGAAGTGTACCTCCGTAAAGTTGGCTCAGAATGGTTGTTCTCCGAATCGACTATTGAACAAATACCTGTCCTCTATAGAGCTACATTTTCTAGCACCTTAGAAGCATTTATTGATCGCTTACCCCCCGTAGCTAAAACGGAATGGATGGGATTATATGTTTGGCAGGTTATTGGTCTTTTTGTGTGGATTTTATTAGCACTCGTCATACGGAATCTTTTCGAGCGTATTCTCACTCAGTATTTGTCTGGTTGGGCTAAAAAAACTAGACTAGAATGGGATGACTTGCTATTAGAATCGGTTCAAAAACCACTTGGTTTAGTCGTGTTGATTAGTTTCCTACTCCTTAGCTACACTAACCTGCAATTCGGTGTTAGTATGAATCTTTACCTTTCTAAGGTTCTAAGTATTTCACTCTCTGTTGCTGTTTTTTGGGTTATATACAATTTAATTGACGTTTTTGCAGAATACCTGACGCACGTAACAGGTAGAACTGAGAATTCTTTGGATGATCAACTAGTGCCACTCATACGCAAAACACTGCGAGTTTTTATCGTGGTTTTAGGTGTTATTGTCATTCTTCAAAATAATGGGTATAACGTGGCCTCACTCATTGCAGGACTTGGAATTGGTGGTTTGGCTGTTGCTTTAGCAGCTAAGGATACGCTAGCTAATTTTTTTGGATCCATAACTATTTTTGTAGATCGTCCCTTTCGAATGGGAGATTGGATCAAAACAAGTGCTGCAGAGGGTACTGTTGAGGAAGTAGGATTTCGTTCGACACGAATTAGAACTTTTTATAATTCAGTTGTTTCTGTACCTAATTCAAGCCTAGCTAACTCCGAAATTGATAACCTAGGTATGCGTGAATTTAGGCGGTTAAAAACTATACTTAATCTGACTTACGATACCTCTCCTGAACAAATGGAAGCATTTGTTGAAGGTATTAAGGCCATCGTCAAAGCAAACTCAAATTTTCGACAAGATTATTATGAGATTCATTTTCACGCTTTTGGGGCGCACTCTTTAGACGTTTTAGTATATGTATTTTTCTCTGTCCCAGACTGGAATACTGAGCTACAACAACGCCATAATTTTCTGTTAGAAATCCTTCGTTTAGCTAATGCTCTTGAAGTAGAATTTGCCTTTCCCACCCAAACCCTTCATATCGACTCTCACTTTCAAGGTGAATTGGCAGAAAAACCTTCCCCTACTACTGACTCACTAATACATCAGATTAAATCTTTTGGTCCAAATGGTGAGGATGCAAAACCGGAAGGCTTCAAGCTCTATGACAAAGGATCTGAAGTCAATTATGGCCCTAAAAAACCTTGATATGAGACTAGAAAATTTGGCTTGAGTGAGTAAACTATAAGAAAAAAACACTCGCTCTAAACTATTCTATAGCCGCTTTATTTTTGTTCAGCAGGCTTTGTAAAAGCTTCAAAAACCATTTTTAAATCTTCCGCCACATCTTGACTCGTACGTCCTTCAATGCGATGTCGAGGAATCATCGCCTTAATTTCCCCGTCAACGAAGTAAACAAAAGAGGGTGATGAAGGTGGAAATTCACTAAAATAGGCCCTTGCGTGGGCAGTCGCTTCTTTGTCTTGACCTGCAAATACGGTAACCAAATGATCGGGTTTAGCTTCCGACTGCTCCAAAGCAATACCTAAGCCTGGGCGCGCGTTTCCGGCAGCACACCCACAAACCGAATTAATAGCTAAGAGCATTGTGCCTTTATATTCTTTCATCGCTCGGTCTACATCAACCGGGGTGATCAATTCTTCAACACCTAGCTGTGTTAATTCTTCTCTCATCCATGAGGTATCAGGCCCCATTCCAAATCCAAATTGCATAATCGTAGTACTTAAAGGTTAAGAAAAACACACTACCCGATTAAGGTAAGGTGTTTCAATGATGATCTCTAGTTATTTCGCAGCGTCGTAATTCGCTTGAACTTGATCCCAATTAACTACATTCCAAAAAGCAGAAATATAATCAGGTCTGCGATTTTGATAATGTAAATAATAGGCATGTTCCCAAACATCTAATCCTAAAATAGGTGTATGCCCATCCATGATTGGACTATCCTGATTAGCGGTTGAATGCACCACTAACTTGCCAGAAACGTCTACAGACAACCATGCCCAGCCAGATCCAAATCGAGTAGCTGCGGCATTGGCAAATGCCTCTTTGAATGCGTCAAATCCACCTAATTCTGCGTCTATAGCCGTAGCTAAAGTATCTGAGGGATTACCACCGCCATTTGGCGAAAGTATAGACCAGAATAAACTGTGATTAGCAAAACCACCGCCATTGTTAATGACAGCTTGTTGCTTATCTGCTGGGAGACTTGAAATGTTTACTAACACATCTTCAATGGAGGATTCCTCATGTGCAGTACCTTCTAGTGCCGCATTCACTTTTGCTGTATATCCTTGATGATGCTTTGTGTGATGTATTTCCATAGTACGCGCATCGAAATGAGGTTCAAGTGCATCGTATGAGTAAGGAAGTTCGGGTAATGTATACGCCATTTTCCTGTTTTTTTGAGTTGTTTGGTTGTGATAAGTGGGTCAAAGCCCTTTAAAATACTTTAGAACCACCCTATAAATTCAATATAAAAATAAGCAATGAATGGGAAAAAAACTTTCCACTTAGCTGGACTAGCTCATTCATACATAATGAATGGCCATAGGTAGCCCTTGACCATCTACCGGTGGTTCTTCTGGAATAGTTTTGATTCCATCTTTTACCGATTTATTGGCATAAAAGGCTAACACCATCGCATCAACAATATCATCTTCGCCCACTTCGGAACGCCTATACTCTTCTTTTATAATGCGAAAAAATTCCTCGGCCCATTCACTTTTCTCGCTTAACAATTCTAAACGATGCCGAATCCCTTTTTTGAGGTTTTTCTTCTGAAATATCATACCCCCATTCAACCTGTTGAACAACCATTCTGGATGGCTCTCTAAAACACGCTCTCCCCAGCCATCATGACGAATAAGCAGCTCATCCAACACCCTAATCTTGGGGGTTATATTCCACGATTGAAGCGTGAGTTTTTTCTCGGTGTATTCGTAACTAGTCATATTTGCCTCGGCATAGGTTGGGGCATATAAGGCAGGACGAATGGGTGGACTAAACACACTGGAAGAGTATTCAGAACCTAGAGCTTTGCGCAACTCTAGATCGCATTGCCTTGTATAGGATTCTTTCTCCAAGCCTATAGGCATATCTATGAATACCCGATCATAATCACCTAGTACACTCTCTAATTCGGCCGCATCTTTAAGTATTTCATAATGTTCCTGTCCCTCATCAAAACTGATGAGAATCCAACCAAACTTACAACCATCAATACCTGCGGTTTTCATGGGGTCCTTTTAGCTAATCTTGAATACGCTTCAATTTAATATGTAACTCATCTAATTGCTTCAATTCTACTGCAGCTGGCGCATCATCCATCATACTCTGGGCTCGCTGATTTTTTGGAAACGCAATGACATCCCTTAAACTTTTTCCCTTGGTCAGTATCATAATAAGTCGGTCCAAACCTAAAGCGATGCCTCCATGTGGGGGTGACCCATATCGAAAAGCTTGTAACAGAAATCCGAATTTCTCCTCGGCCTC
Source organism: Balneolaceae bacterium UBA1514 (assembly GCA_002323515.1). GTDB lineage: Bacteria > Bacteroidota > Rhodothermia > Balneolales > Balneolaceae > UBA1275. The sequence continues at coordinate 12,192 of DCQQ01000017.1, forward strand.
TTCCTCATCAATACCAAGAAGGTCAAACATATGTTGCTGCATTTTAGGATGATGTATCCGAATAGATCCACCTCCAATCTCGCTTCCATTCAACACCAAATCATACGCTCGAGCCCGTACAGCTCCTGGCTCAGTATCCATAAGCTCATTGTCCTCCTCTCTGGGTGATGTAAACGGGTGATGCATAGCATGGTACCTCTGCGACTCCGCATCCCACTCAAGCAAAGGAAAATCTGTAACCCATAAGGGTTTGTAGGCATTTTCATCAATAAATCCAAATTCTTCGCCGATCATTAACCGAAGTTGCCCCAATTGCTCCAGGACCTGAGGTTTTGGCCCAGCCAATAAGAAAATCAAATCGCCCTTTTCAGCCTTAGAAGCGGCTACAATTTCGCTGACAATAGTGTCGGTTAAAAACTTAGCCACGCTACACAAAGGACCATCTTCCTGCATTTTAATGTAAATGAGTCCTCCAGCGCCCGTCTCTTTTTTAGCTCGTTCGGTCCAACGGTCAATCGCACCACGGCCCATCTCACCCTGCTCGGGAATGGTGAATCCAACAACGCCACCACCCTTCGATACGGTATCAGAAAACACTTTAAACGCCGCTTTAGCAACAATCTTGGAAAAATCGACAAACTCACAACCAAACCGTAGATCAGGCTTATCGGATCCATAAGTACTCATAGCTTGATCATAACTAATCCGTGGGAATGGAGTTGCCAAGTCTACACCGATGGTTTCCTTGAATATTCTCGAAATAAGGGCCTCATGTATACCATATATATGGTCTTCATCAACAAATGACATTTCCACGTCAATCTGTGTGAACTCAGGTTGACGATCTGCCCGTAGATCCTCATCTCTAAAACATTTGGTTATTTGAAAGTATCGATCAAAGCCTGAGGTCATAAGCAGCTGCTTATACGTTTGCGGACTTTGCGGCAGGGCAAAAAACTTACCAGGATTCACCCTACTTGGTACCAAATAATCTCTTGCACCTTCTGGAGTACTCTTCATAAGAATCGGCGTTTCTACCTCTATAAACTGCTGCTCATGGTAAAAACTGCGAATAATTTGATAGACTTTCGAACGCATAAATAATTTATGCTGAACTTCCGGTCTTCGTAGATCTAAGTACCTATGCTTTAAGCGTACTTCTTCACTCGTTGTGATACCATCCTTAATTTCAAATGGTGGTGTTATTGCTTCGGAATAAATCACCAAATCACTTACCTCAATTTCCACCACACCTGTAACTAGTTTAGGATTGATGTTCTCTTCGCCCCTTGCAATGACCGTACCCTTAATCCCAATTACATATTCTGCTCGTAACTGTTCTGCTCGTTCGTGGATCGTGGCATCGGTTTCAGTAAACACTATCTGGGTAATTCCATAACGGTCCCGTAAATCTATAAATATAAGTCCTCCAAGGTCCCTACGAGGTCCGACCCAACCATTAAGTACTACCTGCTGTCCAATGTGCTGCGTTGTAAGTTCTCCGCAGGTGTGACTGCGTTGTAATATTTTCATAAAATAACCTAACTAACAATAAATTGAGTGAAGCTCTGGATTGCTACATTTTAGTCTCTAACACTTTAGTCACTTACAATACCCAAAGCTCAAATGAGTAAGCTAAATTACACATTATGTAGACGAATATCCCACAAGAAGTTAAAATAGAGGAGTTGCTCAATTCTAATGAGTAGCACCGCCCTGTGTCATGCCAATGCTCAAAACGCAATAGTTTTTTGAGATTGTTCTTTTTTAGTTATTTTTAGTTTCAATATATCCTGAACATCCATGAGCTACATTAACCATTATTTACCGGGTTAGTTAAGCTCATATCCATTTAGCCTGGGGAGGTCTATATGGAAAAAATATCCACCATCATTGCCGATGGTAACGAAATATTCCGTCATGGACTTCGGTCTATACTGTCAGTGCATCACTGCGATGTAGTCTCGGAAACCGATAATGGTGCCTTAGTTTTAAGCGCATTCGAAAACGTCAGACCCCAACTATGCGTGCTCTCATTTAATCTTCCGGAAATATCGGGAATACATTTGGCCAACAAACTGGTCGAGAAATTTCCCAATGCCCGTGTTCTCATTCTGGCCGATGACAGCAAAGAAGAGACGCTAAATGATTTTCTAGCCTCAGGTGCGCAAGGTCTACTAATGAAAAGTGCACACCGGATTGAGTTGATAGATGCAGCCTCCAAAGTTGCAGAGGGTGATACCTATCTAGGGAAAATATATTCAAAAATGATGACTCGGGAATACCGGAAGCTCACCGCCTACAGAAAATCTAAAAAAACCATAACTCGGCGAGAACGCGAGGTGCTTCACCTGCTCATTCAGGGGAACACCAGCACAGAAATTGCTTCCAAGTTGTTTATATCGCCACGAACTGTTGACAAGCATAGAACCAACCTGCTCAAAAAGCTAAATCTCAAAAACACCGCTAGCTTGGTCCGATTTGCCCTAGAAAACAAAAATAATCTAGAGCATATGTAATTTATCACCTCTGGTTGATGCATTTACATATCGAATCAGGAGTTGGGGCTTGTACGTATATATACGTATATAAATTACGTATTAAATATTATTGAGCAATCTGTTTGCAAGTACTATGTTAATATTGCAAATGGGGTAATAGCCGTCTGTAGATGATATTAGCCGTCTACCATTGAGTTGGGGGCGGCTTTTTTGTGGTAGTTTGTAGCTTATTTCTTCATTTCTCGCAAGCTATGTTTTATGCCTAATGCAATAAGAGTACCAATTAACAATCCCATCCCTAACTTCACAACTAAAAACCAATTAGTTGTTAACATATCGTTTAAATAATCCATGGTTTGTCTCTACAATTGCATTTGTAGATCAATAAATTTAAAGTGTAGCTTGATATTTATTTTTTCCTGCTATTTCCGAATCTGCTAAAATCACCCATACCGTCATAATCATTTGTATCTAGATGAGAGTTATAATGGGAATTTTTAGCATCTAATTTTTCATCTTTCCCAAGCATAAAAATTCCAGTAATAAATGTAATGAACACAATTACTCCGATTATAAAAATAAGATTAGTAATCACCTTTTCGGCCCATTGTCTTTTTCATTCAGATTGCGAAATTCTCTTATCGTGATGCCGAACCCTATTATGAACAGAAAAGTGACAAAGATTCCAATGACTAATACATTACTCATTTTCTTTACTTTCTATTTTGTACTGTATAACAAGATTTTTAAGATAGTTGCCGAATCCAAGTAAGGAAGGCACCCACAATCCAATGAATACCCCTTCTTCTTTGTACCCGTTAAACCAAAAATAGATTGAAACAGCCATCGACAAAGCAGCTGAGAGTAAGATAAAAATGTCAGAAGTTTTTATAAGCTTGTTCATTGTAGTATTTAATTAAAGTAATTACACAGTAGAATAAGTAAATACCTTGGGTTTTAGTTCCTGTATGGATTAAAAACTCATTGAATCTGTTTGATGGAAAGTTTACGCTAAAGTTAGCACCAAGGAACAATAACGAAAAAAGGCGCCCGAACTTTATGTTCAACCGCCTTTCTTTAGTAGCGTGGGACGGAATTGAACCGTCGACCTCACGATTATGAGTCGTGCGCTCTAACCATCTGAGCTACCACGCCAAAAATAAAATTCAAATATAAGGCTTTCCTAGCATTTACATAAAGTTTTTTCTAAAGCCTTTTCACTTTCAAGGCCTTAGTTTGTTACCTTTCAGAAATACAGTAAACAATTACAATTATGGCCAAAAGAATTACAAAAAGAAGCGACGATTATTCTCAATGGTATTTAGATGTTGTGAAGGTAGCCCAACTTGCTGAACACTCCCCCGTACGAGGCAGTATGGTTATCCGCCCAACTGGAATGGCCTTGTGGGAAAATATGAGGAATGCCTTAGATCAAATGTTCAAAGATACTGGTCATGAAAACGCTTATTTCCCTCTGTTCATACCAAAATCATTTCTTTCCAAGGAAGCGCAACACGTAGATGGATTTGCAAAGGAATGTGCAGTAGTCACTCACAGCCGTTTAAAAAGTTTAGATGGGGGCGTTGAAGTCGATCCTGATTCCCGATTAGAAGAAGAATTAATTGTCCGACCTACCTCTGAAACTATTATTTGGGATACCTACAGAAATTGGATTCAATCGTACCGAGACCTGCCAATATTGGTAAATCAATGGGCCAATGTGGTGCGTTGGGAAATGCGAACCCGTTTGTTTTTACGTACGATGGAATTTTTGTGGCAAGAAGGGCATACTGC
>DCQQ01000017.1:16658-35942 GCA_002323515.1 Balneolaceae bacterium UBA1514
AAACTATTATTTGGGATACCTACAGAAATTGGATTCAATCGTACCGAGACCTGCCAATATTGGTAAATCAATGGGCCAATGTGGTGCGCTGGGAAATGCGAACCCGTTTGTTTTTACGTACGATGGAATTTTTGTGGCAAGAAGGGCATACTGCTCATGCCACAAAGGAAGAAGCCGTAGAAGAAACATTACAGATGCTAGAAGTTTATCGTACATTTGCTGAAGACTTTATGGCAATGCCTGTAGTAACTGGGGTTAAAACGGCTTCAGAGCGTTTCGCAGGCGCTGTGGATACCTACTGCATAGAAGCACTTATGCAAGATGGAAAGGCATTACAAGCGGGCACCTCGCATTTTTTAGGCCAAAATTTTGCAAAAGCATTTGACGTAACCTTTCAAGACAAAGATGGTGACCATAAATTAGTTTGGGCCACGAGCTGGGGTGTATCGACCCGATTGATTGGCGGGTTGATTATGACCCATTCGGATGATAATGGCTTAGTCCTACCTCCAAAATTAGCTCCAAGGCAAATCATTATTGTGCCAATTTACCGTTCTGACAAAGAACGAGAAATGGTGCTAGCGTATGGCGAAAGTCTGTTAAACGAAGTCAAAGAGCATGGTATCCGAGCTCATATGGATACTCGAGACACGTACAAACCTGGGTTCAAATTTGCGGAACATGAAGCTCGTGGAATTCCATTACGTATTGCCATAGGGCCGAGAGATGTTGAAAATAATAAAGTGGAATGGACACGTAGAGATACATTGAGTAAAGAGATTACCGAACGCGAAGGTTTAGGGGCTCGTGCCGCTGAGCTATTGAATACCATCCAACAAGATCTTTATGATAGAGCCCTAGCTAAGCGGGGTGAGATGACCAGTGAAGTAGAAACTTACGATGAGTTCAAAGAGGTACTGGAGCAAAAGGGTGGATTTATTTATGCGCATTGGGATGGTACATCCGAAACCGAAGAGCGTATAAAAAAAGAGACTAAAGCAACCATTCGTTGTATTCCATTGACCGAGGCTAAACCTGGTACTTGTATGGTTACCGGGAAAGCTTCTAAACAAAAAGTTCTTTTTGCTCGAGCCTACTAATAGATTAAACCAATTGACCTAAGTCTCATCTAATTTACAACGATGAACCCATCATCAAGGCATCCTTGGCACCGACAATTACACCCCTTTGGATTATATGGGGCTCGAGGATCGCGCGAATTAGATCGAGCTACCATTGAGAATTTTGAAATCCCAGGGGAATCTCTCATGGAAATAGCTGGCACGAGAGCAGCTGATTGGATTCAACAGTATGAATTACCCAATGCTAAGGGTATTATATTAGCCGGGAAAGGTAATAATGGTGGTGATGCATATGTAGTTGCTCGACTTTTGCACGAATATGGCATCCAGGTTCAGGTGTTTTCACTAGTTCAGGTGAGCAGCCTTACCGCAGATGCCCGTTTGAATGCAAAACGATGGTTGTCCCTGGGCGGCGAAATCACCGTATTTGTTGATACTGATGAAGAAAAGAAAGAAGCTCATCTTAAAAAAATAAAGGTTGAGAGCATAAAACTGTCGTTAAATGAAACTGCTAAAACCCATTTTTCTAAAGCCCTTGCTACCGCAGATTTTATAGTAGATGGCCTGCTAGGTATTGGAATTAATGGCCCTGTTAGTGCCTCTCACGAGGAGATCATTAACTTGATGAACAAGGCTGCAAATGCCGGCATAATCCATAAGTATGCCCTTGACATACCTTCTGGGTTACATCCTGATACAGGAAGGTGTATGGGCAGTACCTTTTCAGCCGACTTTACTTTTTGTTTTGGCGGAATTAAACCGGGATATTTTTTAGAAGACGGACCAACTTTTTGCGGTCAAATCATCCGCTGCGAACTCCCCATTCCATCATCTTATAAAGAAGCACACCAATTTATCATTGATCAGGATTGGATCCAACGGGTTCAGGGGTTGGACGCATCAAACAGAAAAAATCGCACGCACAAATATAGTCAGGGGGTTATATACATTATAAGTGGCGCTTCAGGCATGACGGGAGCAACAATTTACGCCGCAAAAAGTGCCTGGGCTCAAGGTGCCGGGGCAGTTCAAATCATTTGCCTTAGAGGGCTGATGAACCTGTATGATTATCATTTACCTGAAATGGTTAAAGTAGGCATTGGTTCGGAAACAGACACAGAACTCGGCTATGATCATACCTCAGAGATATTGAGTGCTCTTTCTAAAAAAGACGGGCTCTGTATTATAGGACCTGGACTGGGACGAACTGAGCAGGCTATGAAGCTTACTCAATGTTTATTAGAAGAGTATCGAGGCCCTTTACTCTTGGATGCCGATGCAATGTATGCATTGAGCCCGTCCATTCTCGAAAAAAGACCTCGCGAGCAGAAGCTGGTCATGAGTCCGCATAAAGGTGAGTTTGCTCATTTGTTCTCGGTTTTGTTCCCAGATCATGAACAGGAACCATCGAGCGAGGTTGAACGCATAGAGTGGGCTGAGCAGATCGCAAAAAAGTTTGGGATTTGGATAGTGAGCAAAGGACTCCCAACAGCAATTTGTACCCCAGAAGGGTTTTCGTATTGGACACAATATGATACTAATCTTTTTAATAGGACAGGATTTGGTGACATACTCAGTGGAGCTATGGCAGCAATGATACTAGAAACCTCATCGGTGGATATGGCTTTGGTGAAGGCCTGTCTACAAAATTGGGAGCAAACTCAAGACATCCTGACTATTAAAGCGCATCTAAGCCCGGACGACCTAGTGTAAGTGTAATATTACTTACCGTATTTATGTACTTTTATATAAAATGATCCAAAAATGTATCAACTGTAGTACGGGTTGATGAACGATCAACAATTATATACGGTATGAAAATCGATTTTATTGACTTTATTCAAAGATTTAGGCTACTCATTGGGGGACTTTACATCGCGACTACCTTGCTCATTCTCTTTGGCGCACTCATGCCCGGCTCTATTCTCCCTGAATACAAGGTTTTTAATTATGACAAACTAGTTCATGCCGGCGCATTTATGGCCTGGACTTTAGCAACAGGAATTACCTGGCGAGCCTTTCAACCAAAGCGAGCATCGCTAAATGTACTCATAGTAGCTCCCTTACTTTTTGGTGTTGGCATTGAAATTCTTCAAGGAATTCTTCCAACCAACCGAAGTCCTGAATGGATGGATATTGTTTTTGATGCCTTAGGTACTTTTTTGGGCCTATTAATTTATCTTTTGCTCTTGCGGATTAAAGACCAAAGGGAGCGTGTAAAAAGTGCACATTAGTGTTGCGACGCTCCAAAAAATTTAGTTTCTTGTGATCCTAAACTATTTCAATTTGGATATTCAATATGATAACTGACAGAAAACAAGCCAAAGCCGACTTAAGACGTAGTTACAATGTGTATCTGCAATTAGGTCTTATTGTCGCTTTACTATCATTTATTGGGTTGGTTCGTATTAATTTATACAGCGAGCCTCCAGCACCCCCTCCGGTAGAAGAACAGGAAGAAGTGGTAATGGAAGAGGTGATCCAAACAAAGCAAATTGAAACTCCACCGCCACCGCCAAGACCACCGGTTCCTGTAGAAGTACCAAATGATGAAATTATAGAAGATGACATTATCGAACTAGATTCGGAATTGGATTTAGATGGGCCGTTAGATTTACCACCTCCACCCCCACCAAAAGAAGATGAACCTGAAGATGATTTTTTTGTCGTTGTAGAGCAAATGCCACAACTTCGTGGAGGTCTAGGTGCATTACAGCGTAAGGTTTCTTACCCTGAAATGGCACGACGAGCAGGCATTGAAGGCCGAGTTACCGTACAGTTCATTGTAAATGAACAAGGTAGAGTTGAAAATCCGCGAGTAATTCGTGGAATTGGTGGTGGTTGTGATGAAGAGGCATTGAAAGCCGTTCAAAGCGCTCGATTCACACCTGGGATGCAACGAGGTAGACCCGTACGTGTACAGTATAGTTTACCTATTGTTTTCCGACTACAGAACTAAGTTTCTGGATTACATGATTCTTAACTGAATCATTAGCAAATTTTGAAAAGCTCGCCTTTTGGTGGGCTTTTTTTATGTTAACTCAGTGACTTTTTACCATCTTAACGGGCTACTATCATTTAGAACATTTAAGATGAGCTCAATTCCAACTACAGTGCTTTGATTTGTTCGGTAAACTGAATCAACACCTCCCTCAGGTTATCGAATGCAACCCGCTCGTATGCTAGAGTCAAGCTAACCCAACATATCTCTGTTATTCCTTCTTCTAACTGTGGCGTATAACGATGTTTAGTTGAATTCCTAAGTTCATTGATCCAACCCTGAGAAAGTGCACTTGAAATCCTATGCTCTTTGGCATCAATCATCCCATACCAGTAGGTGGTTTTATGATAACTTTTATTTTTTTGCTCATATTCATGAGCGGTTGTACCAATAAAATGAGTAATGATAGGCTCCTCAATGCCTACCTCCTCTTGTACTTCACGGCGAGCAGCACAAGCAACAGTCTCATTTTTTTCAACCTTCCCTTTGGGGATATCCCACAACCCTTTTCGATGAATTAACAACACCTCCAAGCATTGCTCCGTGGATTGCTTGGTTTCTGAAACTACTGCGTCTCTATGAGGTGATGAGGAATAATTATGCTTAGTTCTATTCAGGGTCAAAGAATCTACTTCAGAACTACTGAACCGAAATACCACACCACCCGCGGCACTAATCTTCTTTTGTTTCACCGGATTCTGTATCTCCCTGAGCTTCTTCTTTACTCGATGCTGTATTAGTATCCCCTTTCTTAATTTCGTCGGCATAATTAAGGCGGAGATTAGTCAGGCTTTGATCCAAATACGACTTCAATTCATTGGATAGATTTCCTTTGGTATATTCAGCTAATGCATTTAGAGTGTCAATTGCATATTTAGCAGACCCTAAATCCCTCTCTATTTTGTCGGTTGCGGGATTCTTAATTTTCCCTAAACCCATCATTCCAATTTGCTGATGCTGCTGAACTAACATCATAAATAAAAGTTGTTTTTGTTGGTCTTCGTTTAAGTTCTTTAAATCGTCCATAGGTTATTAGCAAAAATTCAATGAAAGTTATTGTGGTATAAAAATAAGTATTTAAGCAGTAAAAAAAACGAGTTCATACTCTTCTGATTATCTCTGTCTTTCTTTTTAAATTAGATTCAATATAAGCTAGAACTTCCCTATTTTTTATTATTGCTTTGAATGAAAGAGCCTCGCAAGGAATGAAAGAACAAAGTGAATAGTTTTGTTTTCTGAATGAGCCTAAAGTTATAGCAACTATACAAAACAGCTGTTGGAGATGACCCAAGTTCAATGTCATATTCAATGCAGTCACTTGAACTTAAAATCTATTTAAAGCTCTTCAAACCTATTACTTAAACCCCCTCATCACTCATCCATTCACATTATGAATCGCGTACATAATTTTAGTGCAGGCCCTGCCATTTTACCCCTAGAAGTACTTCAAAAAGCACAAGCAGACTTAGTAGACTACCAAGGTACGGGTTCTTCCATAATGGAGAAAAGCCATCGGGGTGCTGACTACACTCAAGTTCATGAAGAAGCAACGGCCTTGCTAACATCTGTTTTGGGTCTGGATGATGATTTTGAAGTGCTTTTTTTACAAGGAGGGGCAAGTACTCAATTCTTGATGGCCCCATTGAATCTGCTTTCCAAAGGACAAACTGCTGACTACATTAATACAGGGGCTTGGTCAACAAAAGCCATTAAAGAAGCAAAGGCTTTTGGAGAGGTAAATGAAGTGTACAGCGGAAAAGATGGGAATTTTACGCACATTCCCACACAGGAAGAGTTAGCATTTAATGAGCATACACGCTATGTGCATTTCACCTCTAACAACACCATTTGTGGAACACAGTTCGCCACCGAACCGGAAACAAACGGGGTACCTCTAGTCTGCGATGCCTCTTCAGATTTTCTATCCAAACCCATTGATATTGCCCGTTATGGTATAATTTATGCAGGAGCTCAAAAAAATCTAGGCCCAGCTGGGGTTACCATTGTCATTGCGCGGAAGGATGTGCTAGAAGGAATTAGCAAAACAGATATTCCAACCATTATGAACTATCGCACCCACGTTCAGAATCTATTTAACACTCCTCCTGTATTTCCAGTATACATGGTTAAATTAGTCTTGGAATGGATCCAACGCAAAGGAGGCATTCCATATTTTGAACGCTTTAACTTGGAAAAAGCTAACCTACTGTATTCTGCTATAGACGAAGATGACTTCTACTCGGGCACTGCTGACCTAGCTTCTAGGTCGCTAATGAATGTGACTTTTAGACTACCTTCAGAAGAACTGGAAAAAAAGTTCATCCATGAGGCTACCGCTGCTCACCTAGATGCTCTGAAGGGACATCGCAGTGTAGGCGGTGTTCGTGCTAGTATTTATAATGCCTGCCCCATGGAAAGTGTTCAGGCATTGGTAGCTTTCATGGCTGATTTCAAAACCAATCATGGATAACCCACAAACACCCATTACATAAACCTAGAACCATATTGTTATTATGTGATCAAGGGTGTTAGGCACAAAAAGTAACATGTAAAGTATTCCCCAGATAGCACCAGCTAAATGGGCTTCGTGATTAATTCTTCCCTCACGCTTACCAGCCCAAATACTGTAAATCACAAATAAACCTCCGAAAATGACAGCAGGTATACCTATAGGTATGAACATAAGGTAGAATGGGGTAAACGGAAACAAAACAATGAAGCCAAATAATACGCTTTCAATAGCGCCAGATGCCCCAATAGTGGCGTAATTAGGATTATTCTTATATTTAATTAGTGATGGTATAGAAGAAGCAATCAGACCACTCATATACAGAATAAAATAATGCTCAGAGCCAATACTTCGCTCCAACACTGGCCCAAAAAACAATAGGGTGATCATGTTAAAAAGCAAATGCGTCCATCCACCATGTAAAAAACCTGAACTCACTAGTTCATACCATGCTCCTTTTCGGACTGTTCTATAGGGCATATGCATTCCTTTCTCAATTATGCTTGGATTGGTTTGTGACCAAAGAAAAACGCCTACATTTATGGCTATTAGGAAGTAACTTAGCATTCTTATCTGTTTCGAGTTAATGTGTATTACGGTTTATAACAGACCATGGCAATATACAGAGCTTGGCATTGATTATATTGCAGATTTTAGTAAAACAATGGTACATTCTACTTTGTCTCGGATGACAGCATTGCTGAAGTAGCTCAGTGGTAGAGCAAAGCTCTTATAAAGGGTTGATCAGGGGTTCAAAACCCATCTTCGGCTCTTCTGCTTTTCATCCTTCAATCTCAACAATCTCTTATCTTATGGCTATGCTCGTTACATCCATCTTTAGTCGATACACACCTCTTCTCTGTACCATACTTTTGGTCTTATTTATCACTAATTGTGGTATTGTCAGAGAAGGAGCTCAGATTACAGAAACCCGAATAGAAACTAACCAAAATAGAGCGCAATCGACCCAATCCCAAGGTGAAGATCTTGGTTCGCGTGTTTTTGGTATAGAGGAAGTTGAAACAATTAAAAAGCCAGCCCCGCCCACCGTCACAAAGGCGACCTCTACAAACAATCCATTAAGCAACAAAACAAATGATTACTCAAACCCACAAATAATCACCCAAAACCTTCCCGCTGGGGTAGCCTTCATCCAAACGGGCATTGCTAGTTGGTACGGACCTGATTTCCAAGGGCGTAATACAGCAAATGGGGAGGTCTATAACATGAATGAGATGACGGCTGCGCATAAATCGCTCCCCTTCGATACACAGGTCATCGTCGAAAACCAAACCAATGGAAAACGGATACAGCTACGCATAAACGACCGGGGTCCATACGCTAAAAATAGGGTGATTGATTTGTCTAGAGCAGGAGCTGAAGCCATCGAAATAATTGGACCTGGCACGGCACCTGTAAAAATATTTGTACTGGACGATGGAACCAGCAACGTTTATCCAACCACGCCTCATTATACAGTACAGTTGGGCTCTTACGACAATAGGGCTGTTGCAGAACAAAAGTCAGCTCAAATTCTAAGCAGTTATGTTGCCGAAGTTCAAGTTAACGGAATGACCTATTATCGTGTATATTTTGGTGATTTTGAAAACCCAGTGATTGCGATAGAAGCCATGAATCGCCTCAAAGGACTAGGCCATGAAGGATTTATTAAGCAGATCAATAAATAATTTTTCTGGGATTGATTTGCTAAGACTTTGAGTTACGTAATTATTAAAAAAAACACATTATCATGAAAAAGAATATTATTGTTATCGGAAGTGGGTTTGGGGGTTTGGGCGTCGCATCTCGTTTATTATCGGCAGGTCATAACGTAACCATCTTAGAGAAGAGAGATAAATTAGGTGGCAGAGCCTATGTTTACGAGCAAAATGGCTTCAAATTTGATGGTGGGCCAACCGTTATAACCGCTCCATTTCTATTTGATGATATTTGGACAGCGGCTGGTAAAAAACGAGAAGATTATGTTGAATTCGTCCCCTGTGACCCGTTTTATAGAATTTTTGATCATACCGGTAAAAGCTTTGACTATAACAATGATCATGAATTCACTTTAAAAGAAATTGACAAATGGAGTCCCGAAGACAAACAAGGATACGAGGACTTCTTAGCGACTACGAAACCTATTTTTGATAAAGGGTTCACTGAATTAGCAGATAAGCCATTTTTAAAGGTAAGCGATATGTTAAAAGTAGCGCCAGACCTTATTCGCCTACAATCGCATAAAAATGTATACAAATATGTGTCCCAGTTCATCAAAAACGATTTTTTAAGACAATGTTTTTCCTTTCACCCACTATTGGTGGGGGGTAATCCCTTTGATACTACCTCTATTTACGCCATGATTCATTATCTCGAGCGAGAGTGGGGGGTCCATTATGCATTGGGTGGTACTGGAGCCATTGTAAACGCATTTGAGCAATTAATTACTGAACAGGGCGGAAAAATCCATTTAGAAACCGAAGTAGATGAGATTCTTGTTACCAATGGTAAGGCAACGGGCGTTCGCCTTGGTAATGGAAAAATCATGGAGGCCGATACGGTAGTATCCAATGCCGATATAGCCTTTACCTACAAAAATATGATTAAGCCCACGCTTCGCAGAAAGTACACGGATCGAAAAATTGCACGTACCAAATACAGTATGTCGCTCTTTGTCATATACTTTGGTACCGATAGGCAGTATCAAGATCAAGGACTAGCGCATCATAATATTATATTAGGCCCTCGATATAAGTCGTTACTTGACGATATTTTCGACAATAAGATAGTAGCGGAAGATTTTTCACTTTATCTACATATGCCTACCATTACCGACCCGAGTATTGCCCCTGATGGGCATGAAGGTTTTTATGTTCTCTCACCTGTCCCTCACTTAGACAGTGGTACTGACTGGGAAAGTTTTGCTCCTACCTATAAAAAAGCCATTATGGACTTCTTAGAAGAGAATTATTTGCCTGATTTGTCCAAACACTTAGTTGCGGAACATTACATCGATCCCCTACATTTCCAAGACGTACTGAATAGCTATAAAGGTTCAGCCTTTTCTGTACAGCCCATTTTAACACAATCGGCATGGTTCCGACCTCACAATAAATCCGAAGACGTAGATGAACTCTACTTCGTTGGAGCAGGTACACACCCAGGAGCTGGTCTCCCAGGCGTATTATCTTCCAGTATTATTGCTCAAGACCTCATTGGCCCGGCTTAACTAGATTTCAGTCAAAACAAATAAGCTATTATGCCTGCAAGCTTTTTTGAAGATTATCCCAATCTTTCAAGAAACGCCCAAGACCTGAATCGGTTAATGGATGCTTAAGTAGACCAGTAATCACACTCAAAGGCATAGTCGCTACGTCCGCACCTGCCTTCGCGCATTCTAACACATGCATTGGGTGACGCACACTTGCTGCTAATACTTCAGTCGGATACCCATAGTTCAAATAAATTTGAACTATATCTTCAATCAGGGTCATCCCATTGGTACTTATATCATCCAGTCTCCCAATAAATGGCGAAATATAGGTGGCTCCCGCTTTTGCTGCGATAAGAGCCTGTGTTGCGGAAAAACAAAGAGTACAGTTGGTTTTGATCCCTTCTTCACTGAATGTTTTAATGGCTTTGATTCCATCTTTTATTAGGGGAATTTTAACCACCACGTTATCCGCTATTTCAGCAATAGCTCTACCTTCAGCTATCATTTCTTCATAGGTAGTAGAGACTACCTCAGCTGAAACATCACCCTCTACAATGTTACAAATTTTCTTGATGTGCCCTTCAAAATCCTTTACTCCAATTTTTGCACATAAACTGGGATTAGTTGTCACACCATCTAGCACACCTAAGTCATGTGCTTCCTGTATTTCTTCTAAATTTGCAGTATCAATAAAAAATTTCATTGGATTGGGTTTGGTTTAGAGTAATGTAATTTATAATGAATAAATAAAGGCTAAACCATGATCTCATTATCTGATACATCGTTGCCTATGCAGAGTTGAAAATAAACTCAATTTAAAATAGGGAAACATTCTACTCAAATCTATCCAATTCATGATTTTACGTTGCTTTTTTTTACAAGTTAACTATATCAAATAATGAACGTAATGCCGATCTTTGTTCGTTATATAACTTCATACATCAAGGCTACCCAAAAACCGGTTGCTTTATCTACAGACAAAATATCTTTATTGTGAAAAAAACACTGTTTCTCTTACTATTTCCATCATTACTTATTCTGAATTGCGGAGATGATGACGAGGCTTCTAATGGAAGACCTGATTTTAGTCGTTTTAGTGGCTTCTCAGCAAATCGAAGTACAAGCGTGGAAACTATGACGGTTGAACTTAGCACTATTGCCGATCAAGTACGTTCGTATGGCACCGTAAAGGCACAAGATTTAGTGAGTGTGTCTCCTCAAGTTTCGAATAGGCTAACCGATATCTATGTAGATCTTGGGGACACTGTTGAAACTGGCCAATTAATGGCTAAAATCTATGATAAAACATTTCGAGACCAACTGAGTCAAGCTCAGGCGCAGTTAGCTCAAAGTCGTATTGCATTGCGAAGAGATAGTGCCCAGTTCGAACGACAGAGCCAATTACTAGAGATGGATTTGGTAAGTGACAGTGAATACGAAATTGCCCTAGCAACCTATCGTAATGCGATGGCTCAGTTAGAATCCGCCAGAGCTTCCTTAACTCAAGCACAGGAAAATTTTAACTTTACCGAGGTTCGTGCACCTGTAAATGGTGTAGTGGTCAGTCGTAGTTTGGAAGAGGGTGATTTGGCACCATCTGGACAAACTCTGTTTGAATTGGCCAGTGACAATGGCTTTGAAACTCGTATTTTTTTACCTGTACAAGACTGGCGTTCTGCCCGTATTGGACAGAATGTGCAATTAAGAGTTTCAAATGAGGCTAGTGTATCAGCAACTGGAATCGTTTCGAGAAAAAGTCCTCAACTTGATCCAACCACAGGACTTGGTGAAGTAGTTATTACCCTAATACAGGTGGGTGGTAGTATATATTCTGGCGTATTGGCAGAAAACCTCATCAATATCCAAACCAACGATAACGCCGTGGTGATACCACGAAGTGCGTTAGTTGAGGTGGTTGAAACCGTGGTCAATCCAGAGTCAAATACCATTGAGCTCGAGCGAAGTTATTCCGTATTCGTATCCAAAGGAGATAGTGTAGCAGAACGCCGCACCTTGGAGTTAGGTATTGAGCAAGGCGATCGCATAGAAGTTTTATCTGGATTACGGCCAGGTGAAAATATTGTAATCACAGGACAAAAGGGACTTGAAGAAGGTGGGCGTATTTCGGTGGCTAGCGGGGCTTTATTTCAAACTGCCGAGCAAAATACAATTCAACCCGAAGGAACATCTATGGATGATGGTTCTTTTGAGGTCACTAATCAAAGAAGAATACAACGATCAGGTAACGCTAATAATAATCCGTTTGCAAATTTAACAGAGGAACAAAGAAATAAACTTAGTAAAATGAGTCAAGAAGAGCGCAGAGCGTTTTTTCAAAAAATGACCGCTGAAGAACGAAGAACTTATTTTCAGCAATCTAATAATGCTAGTATTGACGACTCTACTGCTAATGCCTCGAACCGCTAGTTTACATGGGAGCATTATCAAAAATAGCCGTTGAACGTCCCATCACCCTGCTGATGTCGACCCTAATTTTTGTTGGGTTTGGAATTTATGGTCTCCAAAATTTACGATTGAATCTATATCCGGATGTATCTTTTCCCACCATTACTGTGTATACAAGTTACGAAGGGGTTGCTCCAGAGGACATAGAAACTCTGGTTACCAGACCCATTGAAGAGTCTGTTGGTAGTATTAGTGGTATTCGCCGAATACGATCGCTTTCGAGTCAAGGAGCCTCCGTCGTGAAATTAAACTTCAACTGGGGTACTGATTTATATGAGGCCGAAAATGATGTCCGGAAACAGCTTGGATTTGTAGAGCGATCAATTCCGGATGATGCGCAATCCCCCCTGGTATTTTCGTACGATCCTAACCAAGAACCCATCGTGGTTCTCACGCTAACGAGTAATGCCCGAAGTCCTCGCGATCTACGAACCTATGCAAATCAAATCTTAGAACAGCGTATTGAGCGAGTTAACGGCATCGCTTCAGTAGAAACTTCTGGTGGTCTGGAAAGGCAAATTAACGTGACCATCAATAATGAAAAAATGCGCCTTTATGATATTACCATTGCAGAAATAGCAGCTAAACTTGCACAGGAAAACATTCAGGTACCAGCAGGCCAATTATCCGAGGGGAATACTATATATAGTTTACGGACCATCGGTGAATTCAAAAATATTGATCAAATTCGAAACACCATTATAACTGTTCGAGAAGGGCAAGCGCTCCTACTCAGGGATATTGCTGTGATCGATGATGGTATTGCTCAACCCATAGGCAATGTACATATTGACGGAGAGGATGGCGTAATTTTAAACGTATATCGTCAGAGTGATGCGAATGTTGTATCTGCTGCAACTGATGTTATTAAAAGTTTAGATAACATAAAAAGAAGCCTGCCTCAAGATGTACAAATTAAAGTACTTACTAATAAAGCGGAATTTATTCAGCAAAGTATCCAAAACCTTCTTTTAACGGGCATACAGGCTGTAATATTAGTAGTGTTAATCCTGTTGGCCTTTCTGCGTAGCGGGCGTTCTGCACTCATTATCGCTATTTCTATTCCTGTGTCTATTATTACCACCTTCATGGTAATGGATTTCGCAGATTTGAGTCTTAACATCATATCCTTATCAGGCCTCACTCTAGCGGTAGGAATGGTGGTAGATGATGCCGTAGTTGTACTTGAAAATATTTTTCGCTTCAGAGAAGATGGAACAGACCGTAAAACGGCATCTATCATGGGTGCGCGAGAAGTAGCGGTTCCAGTGGTAGTTTCCACCTTAACGACCTTGGTTGTGTTTTTGCCTATTCTTTTTGTCCCAGGGATTGCAGGGTTCTTATTTAGAGATTTAGCTCTCACCATATCTTTCTCCCTAACGGTTTCATCTTTGGTTGCTTTAACACTCATCCCCATGATGACCTCGCTCTTTTTTAGAGAAGAGAAAACTAATTTTGAAGCCACTAATAAATTAGCCGTCATTTTATCTAATCTTCTTGAAAAACTAGAAGATCAATATCGATTTTTATTGAATCGTCTTATACAAAGTAGTGGTATGGTCGTGTTTTCGGCTTTGTTTCTATTCGGGGCTACCCTACCAATTTTTTACCAGCTTGGTGGGGAATTCTTTCCTAGAGTCGATGAAAACGCCTTTACCTTGGAAGTACAAAGAGAACCTGGCGTAAACCTGTTCGAATTAGAGCGATCCGTTCGTCAAGTCGAGTCCATCATCCAGCAACAAGTGCCAGAGGCTAGGTTAGTGGTTGCAGACTATGGAGATAAAGAAGGAGTAGAAGGTGCGGATAACCCCGGTGGCTACAGAGGTACCATACGGGTTGAATTGGTTGGTCAAAAAGAGCGCAAACGGGGACAGTTTGAAATTACCCAATCGCTACTCGGTTCACTGGAACAAGTTCCTGGAGTTCAGATTAAAGAACTTATTATTGATCCTTTAAGCCCCGATGGCGAGAATGGGCTAATGGTACAAATATTTGGCTATGATCCCGATCTCAAGAAAGAACTAACCGAAGGCGTGAAGGAACGCTTATCTAGTATTGAAGGAGTAGTGAATTTATTTTCCAGCTCTGATCAAGGAAGACCTGAACTCAGGCTTATAATGGATCGAGAACGGATTTCTCGTGTAGGAATGAACACCAATCAAGTCGCTTCTGCTGTAAGTGATGCAGTAAAAGGAAATATTGCTACTAGCTTCGTCGATCAGGGCGTTGAATTTGAGGTGTTGGTTGAACTAGATCCAAAGGATAAATCGGAGACGCTAGATCTATCCAATATTCAAATTCAAACACCGGCAGCTGGTTGGATGCCCCTTAAGAATCTAGCCCGCCTAGAACGTTATACAGGACCGACTAATGTTATGCGAATTAATCAAGAACGGGTGACTGAAATTACAGCAGAACTAGCTGGAACCGATTTAAAAGCGGCTTCCGATCAAGCCAGACTGTTACTTGATCAGGTTGATTGGCCCGATGGTTATCGCTACGAGTTAGCTGGTACAGCCGAGGAGCAAGCGGAATCATTTAGTTTCTTACTCTTAGCTTTTGCAATCGCAGGCATACTAACCTACATGGTAATGGCCTCTCAATTCGAAAGTTTAGTTGAGCCCTTTATCATCATTTTCACTATACCCTTGGCACTTACAGGTGTATTACTCATGCTATGGGCTACCGGCACTTCTATCAGTGTAACATCTATGGTTGGTCTTATCCTTCTAACTGGTATTGTGGTCAATAATGGTATTGTTATGATCGACTACATTAAAATATTACAGGCTCGTGGTATGGAACGTAGTCAAGCCATAGTAACTGGGGCAGTTCGCCGTTTACGTCCAATTCTCATGACCGCATTTACCACTATTTTATCTATGGTCCCATTGGCATTAGAAATTGGTTCTGGTTCTGAAACCTGGAGTCCAATGGCTAGAACCGTTATTGGTGGTTTGACTATGTCAACCCTACTTATGTTATTTGTCGTACCTTGTCTGTATCTAATTATCAACAGTGGAGTGGAACGCTTAGGCTTTGATGCCGTACATAAACTGGACCCATTAGACGACGAGGAACAGCGTGAATCAGCGACTGCAACGGTTACATTAACCCGAGAAGGATAGTAATATGAAACAATTCAGTGTAGCTGGTTCCATTTTACGACGCCCTATCACCGTGATTATGATTACGCTGATAATGACAGCATTTGGGGTTTTTTCACTACAAAATCTGCGGGTAACTCTATTTCCATCTATAAATATTCCTGTCTTGGCTATTTCTACGGGGTATCAGAATGTATCTCCAGAGGATATAAACCGGATATTGGTAAACCCAATTGAAGGGGCTGTTTCGGCTATTGAGGGGATTGAAAGCTTAGAAGCACGTGTGAGCCG
The DNA here is from genome assembly GCA_002323515.1 of Balneolaceae bacterium UBA1514. Lineage (GTDB taxonomy): Bacteria > Bacteroidota > Rhodothermia > Balneolales > Balneolaceae > UBA1275. Next base: position 32,329 of record DCQQ01000017.1, read on the forward strand.
GGGAAGTGCATTTATCATCATGCGATTAAAAGATGGGACAGATATTCGGAAAACCGAACTTAAAGTACGTGAAGCACTGGACAATGTCCGAAACGAATTACCTAATCAGGCTAGGGAGCCCGTTATTTTCCAGTTCGATCCAGAGAACCGCCCTATCATGAAGCTAAGTATAGACGCTAGCAATCGAGGTTTAGATGAACTTCGTAATTTAGGCGTCGAAATTGTGGAACCCCGATTAGAACGGATTGATGGACTTGCATCTGCAGAGACTCAGGGGGGATTAGAACGGCGTATTTATGTGGATGTATCTCCCATGTCACTGGCGCAATATAACCTTTCACCGGCCAATGTTGAAAATGCACTTAGGTCAAATAATGCGCAATTACCTATTGGGAATGTGATTTCTGATCGTATAAGCTACTCGGTTAGGGTTCAGTCCACTTACACCAGCGTAGATGAAATAGCCAACACTATTGTTAAGATTTCCGAAAACGGAATACCTATTCGGGTAAAAGATGTTGCTGAACTATCGGATGGATTCACTGATGTGACCTCTTTGGTCACCGTAAATGGACGAAACAGTGTATCCGTAGATATTCAAAAAAGTTCCGATGCCAATACCTTGGATGTAGTAAATGCCGTAAAAGAAAGTTTAAATGAGCTAAATGATATCATGCCACCAGGAGTTAACATCCAGGTGCTTTCAGATGAAGGGCGTAACATTGAAGACTCTATTAACAATCTATCGCAGTCCGCAACTAGTGCCTTAATTGTGGTTATTGCCGTTATCCTTATTTTTATGGGCGGATGGAGAATTTCGTTAGTGGTTGCTACCTCCATACCGGTATCCATTGCCGCGAGCTTTGCAGCCATGTATTTTGCTGATCTCACCCTCAATATTCTAACCATCTCTGCCTTAGCTTTGGCCATTGGGCTTTTGGTGGACAACTCTATTGTGGTCACCGAAAGTATTGCTCGAAAATTGGAAGAAGGCATGAGTAAATACGATGCTGCCTTAAAAGGTACCAATGAGGTCATCGGGGCTTTACTAGGTTCTACTCTCACGACCTTGGGGGTGTTTATTCCCATTATCATGCTCAGTGGCGTTCAAGGAAGTTTTTTTCGAGAATTCGCTTTTACTATTTGTTTCGCTATCGGATTCTCCTTCCTATCATCCATAATATTGGTTCCCGTAATCTCTCTTTTGGCCTTAGATTCTAAACAGTTTAGTCGAAATAATTGGGCTTTCCGAGGAATATCTCATATAGAACAACGATACACTGGCATACTACGGTGGATATTACACCATAAATGGATTGCCGTGGTCTCCATGATCAGCATAATTAGTGCCACGGGTTATTTATATAGCTCTATCAATAAGGAAGGCTTTCCTGAAACCGACTCAGGAGAAATAGACATCGACATTACACTTCCAGAAGGATCTAAATTGGTTCGAACAATGGAAGTACTTGAAGCATTTAACACTAAACTGGCTGATATGCCCGAGGTAGAAACCCGCATATCCTCTATCGGCCGTTCGCGTTGGACTGAGCAAACTAATCGTGGAGAAATAAGCGTAGTGCTCGTACCTGAAATCCAGAGAGAAATAAGTACGAACGACTTTTCTCTTCGCCTGCGGCAAGAATTAGTCGCTGCGGGGACTACCGTGAGAGTGAGAGTCGAAGGAGGAGGACTAAATTTTGGACGTGGATTTAGTTTTGGAGGTGGCGCTATACGATTGAGTCTAATTGGTTCAGAAATCGATGAGTTAGTCGCTATTTCCGGAGAAATAGAAAAGAATCTATTGGCTGACCCAGCTATTATATCCGTAGATAACGGACGTACAGATCCGACACCTGAACTACATTTTTATGTAGATCGTGAACGAGTAGGCCGATTAGGAACCAACTTGAATACGATTGCCTCTAATTTGCGCACACAAACATTGGGTAACCAAGCTGGATTTTATATAGACGAGGGACGTGAAATACCCATCGAAGTTCGATCAAGACGAGAAGCCCTTAAGAATAGAGATGACTTATTTGATGTTGAAGTATTTCAAGTGGGTGAACAACGTGTACCAATAGTGGCTGTTGGTGAATTTATACCTACAGAGGGGGTTGATTCATTTCAGCGACGAGATCGAGAAACTGTGTTAGATGTAAATATTCGGGTAGATGGAGATGCCAATGAATATCGCGAAAAAATTATCTCTTTTATTCAATCAGAAATCATACTACCTGAAGGCTACCGTTACGAGTTTACGGGGGGGGCCTCTGAGTCAGCTGAAGGTTTTCAACAATTCTTCTTTGCTTTGATCGCTGCTGTACTATTAATGTACATGATTATGGCGTCTTTATTTGAGAATTTCCGGGATCCCTTCATTATTTGGCTTTGTATTTTCATGGCAGCATTTGGTGCCTTAGCCTTTTTGGTACTATTGGGAGATCCATTATCTACTACTGCTCAAATTGGAATGTTCATGTTAGTAGGTATCATCGTGAACAATGGTATAGTATTAGTTGATTATATCCATTTAAACACAAAAGGAATCGCTTTTGATCCTACAAGTGGCTCAGAATATATGACACAAGTTATTGAGGCATGTAGACGTCGTATGCGCCCTATACTGCTGACCGCTATCACTACAATCTGTTCAATGATACCTTTGTCTTTGGAATTAGGTTCCGGTGCTGAAATTTGGTCCCCATTAGCTAAAGCAGTTATTGGCGGTCTATTATTTGGAGCCGTTCTTACCTTATTCATCACTCCAGCTCTTTCAGTTGGGTTTAATCAAAGCATCAATTGGGTTAAGCAACTTCGGAGAAAGTAAATCATACAAGTCTGTATGAGTGGACATTAGACAATAGTCGTCAGATTTTATATACTAAAAGAAAAGGAGTAGTTATGAGTAAAACAGAAAGTTTTTTAACAGGATTGATAACAGGAGCCCTAGCAGGATCGATTATAGCATTATTATACGCACCAGATACAGGTACTAATACACGAAAAAAGTTAAGCTATCAGGTAAGTCACTATAGAGATGAGCTAGTCGATTTAATTGGTGAGTTGCAGAAGGAAAAAGACAAGCTCATGTCAGAAGCAAAACAAAAGGGTGAAAAGGTGGTCTCAGAAGCTAAGAAAAAAGCTGATAATCTCATTAAAGAAGCCGAGCACCTACTGGAAACAATTGACCAAACTCCAAAAGCGTTGTAGTATTTACGTACCCACTACTAGCAATTTTACTAACAACATATCTGTTGATAGTTATTCAGCTGGTGTTTAACATTTTAGCACAAAAAAAGCCCCTTCTGATCAGTCACAAGGGGCTTTAATTTTTTAAAGCTTATCGGTTAGAATAAGTGGTTACTATTCTTCAGGCATAGCTTCTGTATCCTCACCACCAAGGGCTTCAAATACTTTTGCCACTTCTTCCTCGCCTTCTTCCATATCTTTACGAGATCCAACGATAAGTTCGTTGTACTCACGAAGACCGGTACCAGCAGGCACTTTATGTCCAACAACCACATTTTCTTTGAGGCCACGCAGATAATCACGTTTAGCTTCAATGGATGCTTGAGTCAGTACCTTTGTGGTTTCTTGGAAAGATGCTG
>DCQQ01000017.1:36244-36476 GCA_002323515.1 Balneolaceae bacterium UBA1514
TTTCTTGGAAAGATGCTGCTGAAAGCCAACTTTCAGTAGACAATGCAGCACGAGTAATCCCAAGTAGAATTGGTTTAGAAATTGCTGGTTTAGCTTCTAGCACTTGCAATTCGGCTTTATCTTCTTTGATGAGTTGATTATTAATCTCCCGAACCTCACGGCGATCTAATATGGTGCCTTTCTTAAGCTCACTTCCACCTGGATCGCGAACAACAAATTTACCAATTAGTTC
>DCQQ01000017.1:36793-37088 GCA_002323515.1 Balneolaceae bacterium UBA1514
TCGTTTCGAGTATTAACCTCGAAGCGATCTACTTTATCACCCTCAAGATACATTGTATCACCTGGATCGGTAATCTCTACCTTCTGCATCATAGTACTCACGATAACTTCGATGTGCTTATCGTTTATTTTCACCCCTTGCAGACGGTAAACTTCTTGTATTTCATTCACCAAATACGACTGAACCGCATATGGGCCTAAGATATTAAGAATATCTTGTGCAGGAATAGTCCCATCGGAAAGTGGTTGCCCAGCCTTCACAAAGTCATTTGATTGCACCAGAATATGCTTACTTA
>DCQQ01000017.1:37399-37879 GCA_002323515.1 Balneolaceae bacterium UBA1514
TGAAATTAGATATTTCTTTTCATCCGTACCGTCCTTTGAACGAACGATTACTTCCTGAGAACCTCTTTTACGGGCACCCATTTCTACAATACCATCAATTTCACTTACTGCTGCTGGCTCACTTGGTGAACGGGCTTCAAAAAGCTCAGTTACTCGTGGTAGACCGGCAGTAATATCCTTAGATTTACCTGTAGCTCGTGGAATTTTTGCCAAAATCTGTCCAGCTGCTACTTTCTCACCATCCTCAACAACAATGTGAGTATCTACGGGTAGAGTACTCTCACGTAGACGATCACTACCGCCTTTAATGACTAAAGTAGGTACTAAACTACGATCTTTTGAGTCTGTAATTACTTTCTCACGGTGACCTGTTTGAGCATCCGTATCTTCGGTGAAGGTAATACCCTGTATGATGTCTTTGTAGGCAACTTGGCCATCGATTTCAGAGAAAATAAGTGCGTTATATGGATCCCACTTACA
>DCQQ01000017.1:38176-48349 GCA_002323515.1 Balneolaceae bacterium UBA1514
TTATATGGATCCCACTTACAAAGTTGGGCTCCTTTAGGCACCATATCACCCTCTTCAACCATCATCTCACAGCCATAGGGTACGTTGAAACTAATGAGCATTTTGCCTTCTTCATCCACAATTTTTAGCTCTCCGGCACGACTAAGAACAACATTATGCTCTTCTTCACCATCATTGTAATCAACTACACGAATATTTTCGAATTCTACTTTTCCATCAAACTTAGCTTTATGCTGAGATTCAGCTTCTAAACGAGAAGCTGTACCTCCAACGTGGAAAGTACGTAATGTTAGCTGGGTACCTGGCTCACCAATTGACTGGGCAGCAATTACACCTACTGCTTCACCTTTTTCAACTACGGTGCCTCTAGCAAGGTCACGGCCATAGCATTTTGCACAAACACCACGACCAGTTTCACAGGTTAGCACCGAACGTATTTCAACTTCCTCGATAGATGTCTCAGCAATTTTCTTAGCCACTAACTCATCAATCATTTGATTAGCTTCACATAGAAGCTCATCTGAGATTGGGTCATATACATCATGCAGAGAAAAACGACCTATAATTCGATCTTCTAAACGCTCTATAACGTCTTCATTATCCTTTAATGCTTGCATTTTGATACCACGTAATGTACCACAATCATCTTCAGTAATGATAACATCCTGAGAAACGTCCACTAATCTACGCGTTAAATAACCCGCATCAGCTGTCTTAAGGGCGGTATCGGCAAGACCTTTACGCGCACCGTGAGTCGAAATAAAGTATTCAAGTACCGTCAAACCTTCTTTGAAAGATGAAAGAATTGGGTTTTCAATAACTTCATTTCCCTGTTGCATAGAGCTTTTCTGAGGCTTAGCCATAAGACCACGCATTCCGCCTAACTGACGAATTTGTTCTTTCGAACCACGGGCACCAGAATCGGCCATCATAAATACGGGATTAAATCCTTCACTATCATCTGCAAGAGCTTGGAATAAGGTTTCAGAAACCCGGTTAGTGGTACTAGTCCATTTATCAATTACCTGATTGTAGCGCTCATTATCGGTGATAAAACCCATCTCATAACGGCCTTGAATATCCGTTACTTCGTCTTTTGCACCATTAATCAAATTGGCCTTCGCATCAGGAATAATAATATCCTCTAAGCTAAAGGAGAGACCACCTAGGGTTGCATTTTCATATCCAATTCGCTTCATATCATCTAAGAAAGCCGATGCCATTGCAGTACCAACGCGAGCATGAATCTCACCAATGAGTACACGTAATTCTTTTTTTCCAAGGGTCTTGTTGATGAATCCCATTTCCGATGGAACAATCTCATTGAACAGTACCCGACCGGTTGAGGTTTTCACCACCTCTGTTACTTCTTCACTTTGTTCATTCAGATATTTTACACGAACATTAATCTTCGAGTGTACTTTTATCTGACCTTGATCAAAAGCAATGATAACTTCTTGTGGTGATGAGAAGGTTTTCCCTTCACCTTGCTGCCCACTTCTAGGTTTTGTTAGGTAGTAAAGTCCTAGGATCATATCCTGTGATGGTACCGCAATCGGTCCACCACTCGCTGGACTTAAAATGTTATGAGATCCTAGCATCAACACAGAAGCTTCTAATACGGCATCGTGACTCAACGGTAAGTGAACCGCCATCTGATCCCCATCGAAGTCAGCATTAAATGCAGTACAGGCCAGTGGATGAAGTCGTATAGCCTTTTCTTCAATTAAAACTGGCTGAAAAGCTTGTATTCCCAATCTGTGAAGGGTTGGAGCCCGGTTTAGCATAACGGGATGTCCATCAATCACATTCTCAAGTACTTCCCATACAACCGCATCGCGGCGATCTACTACTTTCTTAGCACTTTTAACTGTTTTGACGAAACCACGCTCTATAAGTCTTCGAATGATAAATGGTTTGTATAATTCAACCGCCATTTCTTTTGGTAGACCACATTCATGCATTTTTAATTCAGGACCCACAACGATTACCGATCGACCAGAATAATCTACTCGTTTCCCTAAAAGGTTCTGACGGAAACGGCCACTCTTCCCTTTGAGCATATCGCTAAGAGACTTAAGTGGACGATTGTTATTACGAACCGCATTTGATTTTCTAGAATTGTCATACAGTGAATCAACTGCTTCTTGCAGCATGCGCTTCTCATTACGCAGAATAACGTCCGGTGCTTTAATATCGATCAATCTCTTTAGACGATTGTTTCGAATAATAACGCGACGATATAAATCATTTAAATCAGAGGTTGCAAATCGACCCCCTTCAAGAGGCACTAAGGGTCGTAATTCAGGGGGGATTACAGGTATAACTCGCTGCACCATCCATTCTGGACGGTTCTCAGTATGTTTGGCTGCTGCTCTGAACGACTCTATAACCTGAAGCTGCTTTAATTTTTTCTTCTTACGCATCTGAGAGGTTTCTTCTTTTACCTCTTCACGTAAGTTGAAGGCCATCTCATCCAGATCTAAGTCTGCGAGCATAGATTCTAGGGCATCTGCACCCTCTTTTACAACAAATCGTTCTTCGTCATCCTCGTCTAAATCAAAATGCTCTTCTGGCAGTTGATCAAGGATGTCGTATTTCTCTTCCTCGGTAATAAAGTCGCCTTTATTGTACCCTAGGTCCTTCGCCATTCCAGGATTAATGATAACGAAAGTCTCGTAGTATACGATCTTGTCTAGATTCTTGGAGGAAAGACCTAATAAATAGGCAATTTTGTTTGGTAGGGATTTGAAATACCAAATATGAACAGTAGGAACAGTTAGGGTAATATGCCCCATACGCTCTCTACGTACAGCTTTTCTGGTAACTTCAACACCACAACGATCACAGATTATTCCTTTGTAACGAATTCTCTTGTACTTCCCGCAGTGGCATTCATAATCCTTGACAGGACCAAAGATTTTTTCACAAAACAGTCCATCCATTTCTGGCTTGAAGGTTCTGTAGTTAATGGTCTCAGGCGTTAGGACTTCCCCATGTGAACGTGACAGAATGGCTTCTGCAGAAGCTAGGGAAACACCTATACTATTGAAATCGTTGGTTACTGCTAATGTCTTTGTAATTGGCAAAATATTCTCCGTTTAATAATTAACAGTTTTTAATCTAAATGTATTTCAAGGCCTAGCCCCATGAGCTCACGGAGTAATACCTTAAAGGATTCTGGAACATCACCATCAGGTAAATTTTCACCTTTTACAATGGCTTCGTACACTTTTGAACGACCTTTTACGTCGTCGCTCTTAACCGTCAACATCTCTTTAAGGATACTTGAAGCACCATAAGCGTAGAGTGCCCACACTTCCATTTCACCAAGTCGCTGACCCCCAAACTGTGCTTTACCACCTAATGGCTGTTGCGTAATGAGTGAATACGGACCGATGGAACGTGAATGCATCTTATCTTGAACCAAATGATTCAATTTAATCATGTAGATATATCCTACGGTAGTTTGCTGTGAGAAAGCTTCTCCACTTCGACCATCAAATAAGGTCACTCTACCATCCTCTGGTAAACCTGCATCGTTCAACTTCATTTTCACATTGTCCATCGTTGCACCATCGAAAACAGGAGATGCAAAGGTAGTGCCCAGTTTTTTGGCAGCCCACCCAAGTATGGTTTCATAAATCTGACCCAAGTTCATACGCGATGGTACCCCAAGTGGATTCAAACAAATGTCTACTGGTGTTCCATCTGACATGAATGGCATATCCTCTACAGGGACAATTTTGGCAACAACCCCTTTGTTACCGTGACGACCCGCCATCTTATCACCAACCTGTAACTTGCGCTTTTTGGCAATGTATACTTTGGCTTTCTGGATAATTCCTGGAGGTAGTTCATCTCCCACTTGTATAGCAAAGGTACGTCGTTTCGCTTCGCTATCAATTTCTCTTCGAAGTTCACGATAGTTGTGGAAAAGTAATTTTACATGTTTAACCAACTCTTTATCAGTAGCCCAATCAATATTTTCATTGATGTTTACTGGGTCTATTTCTTCGAAAACTGATTTTTTGTATTTCTCACCTTTGGGAATCAATTCAACTCTAGAGTAGTCATATACCCCTGGAGAAGTTTTATCTCTAAGTAATGAATACATCTTATCAGCCCACTGCTGATTCAATTCCGATAACTTGTCAGCGTGACGCTCATTTTCAACTTCAACACGCTTTTTCTCTTCTTTTCGGGAAATAAGCTCATCGCGCTTACGGCTAAACAGACGCGTATCAATGACAGTCCCTGATACACCAGGAGGTGTTTTTAGGGAAGCATCTTTTACATCACCCGCTTTGTCACCAAATATAGCACGCAAAAGTTTTTCTTCAGGTGTTGGATCGGTTTCGCCTTTAGGAGTAATTTTACCCACTAGTATATCGCCTGGAGCTATTTTAGCGCCTATACGAATCATACCTTTTTCATCTAAGTTGCGTGTAGCTTCTTCAGATACGTTTGGTATTTCGCGAGTTAATTCTTCTTCACCTCGTTTGGTGTCTCTAACCTGTTGCTCAAACTCAGTGATATGTATTGAGGTATAAATATCTTCTTGAACTATACGCTCACTAATAACAATTGCATCCTCAAAGTTGTAACCACGCCATGGCATGAAAGCCACTAAAAGGTTTCTACCAAGAGCTAGTTCACCACCATCAGTAGAACAACCATCAACAATAGCTTGGTTTTTCTTGACACGGTCGCCAATCTTAACGATTGGGCGCTGATTTGTCGCAGTGTCCTGGTTGGTACGAGTGAATTTCTCTAGTTCGTAACTCTTGATACCGTTATCAAAATAACAATTCTGCTCTAGTTCACTACGATCATATTTCACACGAACTTCAGTTGCACTTACATATACTACTTCACCATCGGCTTCAGCAGTCATAATTGCTCTGGAGTCACGGGCAGCACGATGTTCTAGACCAGTACCTACCACGGGCGCTTCAGGTCGTAGTAATGGAACAGCTTGACGCTGCATGTTCGAACCCATTAGGGCACGGTTGGCATCGTCATGTTCAATAAATGGAATTAGTGCAGCTGCAAGTGATGTAATCTGATTAGTCGCAACATCCATGTATTCGATTTCATCGATACGAGCTTGTGTATAGTTACCTTCTCGCATGCGAGAAAAAACAGTTTCATTAACAAAACTGCTGCTCTCATCTAGCTCAGCATTTGCCTGTGCAATAACAGTTTCATCTTCTTGCTCAGCAGCTAAGTACTCTACTTCTTTACTAACCTTTCCGTCTTTTACTTTTCTGTATGGTGTTTCGATGAACCCAAAGTCATTTACTTTGGCATGAACGCAAAGCGACGAAATAAGACCAATATTAGGTCCTTCCGGTGTTTCAATTGGACAAAGACGTCCGTAGTGAGTATAATGAACGTCACGAACCTCAAATCCGGCACGCTCACGAGTTAAACCACCAGGGCCAAGAGCCGACATTCTTCTTTTGTGGGTTATCTCAGCTAATGGATTGGTTTGATCCATGAACTGAGATAGCTGATTCGTTCCAAAAAACGTATTGATTACACTCGATATAGTACGAGCATTCACAAGATCTTGAGGTGTTAGCTGCTCTGCGTCTCTTGAGTTCATGCGTTCTTTAATAGTTCTAGCCATACGAGCTAGACCAACTGCAAACTGCTGACCAAGCTGTTCACCTACTGTTCGAATACGTCGGTTACTTAAGTGATCAATATCATCGACCTGAGATTTTAAATCCTTGAGTCGAATAACCTCTTTAATGATGGCCACAATATCTTCTTTAGTCAAATACTGTACATCTGTACGGTCTTGATGAAGACGTTTATTAAGTCGATAGCGACCTACCTCACCCAAATCGTACTTTTTATCACTAAAGAACAAACGTTCAAGAATAGCTCGTGAGGTTTCCGGATCCGGCATTTCGCCTGAACGTATCTGTTGATACACTTCCCCAAGTGCCGTGTGCTCATCATGAGTAGGATCTTTTCTAAGCGTATTCATCATCACAGAACGCTCAGATTCTTCATTCGAGATTTTTTGGACCAATACCGATTTTAAACCGGACTCTTTTATTAGCCCGTAATCGTCCTCAGTAAGTTCATGATCCCGTTCTAGCAAGTTAACTCGCTTAGTGGCTTCAGTTACCTCACCAGTCTCGTCATCTACCACTTCTTCTGTAACTTCAGCGGTAATATTTTCGGCCAAACGCTTCCCAACAAGATTTTTGTTGTAATTGGTTTTTGAACCAAATTTTAACGATTCGGATAGCTCAAACAAGCTAAGTAGTTCTTCATCGGTAGAATAACCAAGTGCCCTCATTAAGGTAGAGGCCGGTATCTTTTTCTTTCTATCAATATATGCCCACAGTACATCACGAATATCCGTGGTAAATTCAATCCAAGAACCTTTAAAAGGAATAACTCGTGCAGAATATAATTGAGTTCCATTTGGGTGAATGGATTGTCCAAAAAATACCCCTGGTGAACGATGCAATTGACTTACAATAACTCGCTCTGCCCCATTTATTATGAATGTACCACGATGAGTCATCCATGGCAGATCACCGAGAAATACCTCCTGCTCTATCGTTTCGGAAGCTTCATCAGAATCGTCAACAGAGGATAGTCGTAACTTCGCTTTTAGCGGAACGGAATAAGTTAAACCTCGCTCCTGACATTCTTTAATAGTATATCTAGGTACGTCAACGTTATAATACAAAAACTCAAGTATGTGCGTTTCACGAGTATCTTGTATTGGGAAATTTTCATTGAATATTCGTTGAAGACCTTGATTTTCTCGTTCATTAGGCGCAATATCTAATTGAACGAACTTCTCGAATGATTCTAATTGAATGTCTAGAAAATCAGGATAGTCAAGCACATGTTTTGTGAGTCCAAATGATTCTCTGTTTGTATTGGGGATAGTTTGCATCTTCTTACTCAAAAGGAACCTCTCCTTAAAGATTGAAGGGTGATAGTCGAATTTAGCCGTTATAATCTGGCCGTGTAATATAGACGCTAATAGCCAATACCGTTTTCACGATATTGGCTACCAACGAATTATAATTTGAAATTACTTGAGCTCTACAGTAGCTCCAGCCTCTTCTAGTTTGGCTTTAATTTCTTCTGCTTCCTCTTTTGAAACGCCTTCTTTAACGTTTCCAGGAGCACCATCAACTAAGTCTTTGGCTTCTTTCAGACCTAGACCAGTAATTCCACGTACTTCTTTAATTACAGCAATTTTCTTTGCTCCAGCGCTCTCAAGCACTACAGTAAATTCAGATTGCTCTTCTGCAGCGCCGGCGTCACCACCAGCAGCAGGTCCAGCAACCGCTACAGCCGCAGCTGCAGGTTTAATACCGTACTCTTCTTCAAGTACTGTAGCAAGTTCGTTTGCTTCTTTAATTGTTAGGTTGACTAGCTGTTCAGCTAATTCTTTAACGTCAGCCATTTTTTTCTCCAGTTGTTTTTAGTAAAAATCGTTTGTTGATTGATAAGGGTTAGTTTTCGCCTTTTTCAGCGATGGTTTTTACAGCTCCTACAAGGTTAGATCCCTGGGCTTGTAATCCACCAACCACATTGGTAATTGGTGCCATTAACAGACCTAGTATATCTCCAATGATTTCGTCTTTTGACTTCATTGCAGCTAGTGCCTCAAGTTGGTCGGGACCATAAAAGTCTCCATCTATGAGGGCTGCTTTGAACTCAGGCTTATCATTGTTTTCCTTGATAAAATCTTTAAGAACCTTTGCAGGTGCGGATAGTTCTTCATCTACAAAAGCAAATGCGTTTTGATCCGTAAGTAAGGGTAACATTTCATCGTACCCTCCTACTTCTTGCATTGCCATTTTCATAAGTTTATTCTTATAAACTTTGTAGTGAACGTTTCCCTTACGGAATGCACCACGCAGCTTATTAGCTTGAGCAACAGACATACCCTGATACTTGGTCACATAAAGTGCCCCAGAATTTTGCAGGGTCTCTGAAATTTTATCTAATATGGCACGTTTTTCAGCAGTAGGCATGATTTATTTCCTCCTTAATTAAGAGATGTAACTGCGTTTCTACTTATGGGTATGCTAGGTCCCATGGTACTGCTCATAAACACGCTTTTAACATATATACCTTTGGATGAAGATGGCTTTAATCGCATGATAGTTGATAAAAATGCTTCTGCATTTTCTTTTATCTGATCTGCATTAAAACTCACCTTACCAATTGTGGTATGGAGTATTCCAGCTTTGTCTACACGAAAATCGATTTGGCCAGCTTTCACTGTTTGTACAGCTTTGGCTATTTCCATCGTGACGGTACCACTTTTAGGATTCGGCATTAAGCCTCTAGGACCAAGGAATCGACCCAGTTTACCGAGTTTGCCCATTACATCAGGGGTTGCAATGATCACATCGATCTCTGCCCACCCTTCTTCAATTTTTGCGATGTAATCATCTAATCCAACATGATCAGCACCCGCTTCGCGAGCCTCATCTTGCTTTGATTCATTTACTAACGCAAGAACTCGAATGTCCTTACCTGTTCCATGAGGTAGACTTACTGTTCCACGTACCATTTGATCTGCATGTCGGGGATCAACTCCTAAACGGATGTCGATATCAACAGATGCATCAAACGTAGTGGTAGTAGTTTTTTTCACAAGATCACAAGCTTCTTCCAGAGTGTATTCACCCTCTGAATTAACCAGCGCTGCTACTTGTTGGTATTTTTTTCCTCTTTTTGCCATGATTACAACTCCTTTAATTGTCGCGATTAACTCTAAGACCCATACTACGGGCTGTTCCTGCAATCATTTCTGCAGCGGCTTCGACATCGAAGGCATTTAAGTCTTCCATTTTTTCCTCCGCAATTTGTTTGCATTGGGACCATGTGACCGTTCCTACTTTATTTCGGTTCGGTTCACCAGAACCAGACTTTAATTTGGCAGCCTGTTTAAGAAGTACAGGTGCTGGCGGAGTTTTCGTTTTAAATGTAAACGACTTATCTGCAAACACCGTGATCTCAACAGGTATTACCGTACCAGTCTTGTCCTGAGTCTTAGTATTAAAGGCTTTACAAAACTCCATAATATTAATACCAGCCTGACCAAGAGCCGGGCCCACTGGGGGTGCCGGATTAGCCTGACCACCAACAATCTGGAGTTTCAGGATTCGTTCAACTTTTTTAGCCATGGATTCTCAGGATCCTATTCTAAGTGTTATAACTTCTGTTTTTCGCGTAATAGCTAGTGTGCATCAACTAGGTTCTTTATGTTGTGGATTCAACTTGATTGATATCCACCTCAACTGGGGTCTTTCTTCCAAAAATACTCACCAAGACACGCAGTTTTAATTTGTCGGTATTTACCTCTTGTACGGTTCCATCGAAATCTTTGAATGGACCTGCAATTACTTTTACCAAATCGCCTTCACGGTAAGGAATTTCTATGTTGCCCGTTTCCATACCAGCTTCTTGCACTCGTCCAATGATGCGTTGAACTTCGTGCTTTTTAAGTGGGATAGGTACTTTAGTCTGCCCGCCTACAACCAAAAAGCCCATACATGAAGGGGCACTTTGTACCAAATTGTTTACTTCTTCGTCAAAATGGGTATTGAGTAATATATATCCAGGGAAAAAGTTTTTCTCTCTAGTACGTTTTTTCCCATTACGGATTTCAACAATAGTCTCCGTTGGAACAAGGACATCCTTGATCTTGTGCTCTAGTTTTTGATCTTCAATTTCACGATCTAAAAACTCTTTAACTTTTTTTTCATGACTGGAAAAGCAGCGAACTACATACCAGCCGAATTCTAATACTTTACTCATTATTTATATATCGCCTCTAAGATCGTGCTGTATACTTGATCGATACCAAATATTAATACTGCTAGTATGATAGAAAACACAACAACAATAATTGTATTGTCTATGAGTTCTGTCTGTGTTGGCCAGGATACTTTTTTGAATTCTTTAGTAACGCTGTCGAAGAAATTAGTAATCTTTTCCATAATTCATTTTTGTTAGCACGGGTGGAGAGACTCGAACTCCCGACACCTGGTTTTGGAGACCAGTGCTCTACCAGCTGAGCTACACCCGTATACACCAAGGAGCAGAATTTCTACTCCTCGGTTATACTACGTGTCGGATTATTAGTCCAAAATTTTAGTTACAACGCCGGCA
>DCQQ01000006.1:0-36072 GCA_002323515.1 Balneolaceae bacterium UBA1514
GCGATGATCATAATTTTTCCAGACATCATATTCGCGAACAATCGAATTGCGAGTGCAAATGGTTTAGTTAGTAAACCAATTAACTCAACTGGAATCATTAAAAATTTAACTCCTAAAGGCACACCTGGGAACCAAAATACGTGCTGCCAATGATCTTTAGTGCCACTGAGCTGGGTTACAAAAAATGTAAATAATGCAAGAACAGCAGTAACTGTAATATCAGCTGTGGCTGTAGCAGCCCATGGTAGTAACCCAAATGAATTCATGAATGCTATTGACATGAACATAGTAAATAAATAGGGCACGTACTTTTTATACTTTTCCCCTTCTATATTTGGTTTGGCAACCTCATCTCTAATGAATTCATAAAATACTTCAAATAGATTTTGAAGCACGCCTTTTGGTGCGGTAGATGTACCAATTCCTTTTTTGTAGCGAGAGCCTGCATACATGGTAAAAAGTGCAAGCCCCCCGAGTCCAAACCAGAAATACAAAAGGTGTGATGTCAGAGAAAAATCAATCAGCATAGAGCCATTTACAGGAGTAATGACATAGTCTATTTGTTCAAAATCACCTGAAGCCAAGGCTTTTTTAGTCGAGCCATAGGTCGAAAACTGAGTTGACCCATTATCGTCTTGCCATAAGAATAATCTGGGAAGGTATAATTTTGTCCCAAAAAACGTGAAATAATCGTGATCTGCAACCGTTCCCATAATGTCAATAGGAGAGTCACTTTCCGTGTCAGTATCAGCAGCAAGAACCGTGAGTTGACCCAATAAAAGTACTATGATCAGTAAGGATAAAAACGTGAAATATTTTGTCATTCCTCTAAGGGATGTTTCAATGATCTATGATGGATAAGTAACAACTCTATTACAGATTGATAAAGATAGGAAATAATAAAATTAACTGTAAAGAACATTTGTTCAAATTTTATGGTCGATAATGAAATAAAGAGTAACAGAATGACCATAAAAAATCTAATTAGGGTGGTAGTGTAATAGACCTTAATAAAGTTTTGAGTGGAAATCGTCCAAATTCTTACCCAAACCCACATTGCGCCACCAACAAACACAAGTGCAATCAAATAAGCGATAAGCGCTTCAGATAGGTATCCAGGCAAAATCCAATACCCTATAAAAATCAAAGCGACTAAAAAGGGTATTTGAGCTAAAAGGAAAACAGAGAAAACTGGCGCTTCAAAAAAATATTTCTTTAGCATAAGTAGATTATCTCGAAAGTGGTTTTAGCAGGCCTAGCTTATTTAAGTTACTTATCCACTCGTTTAGTGTCTCGCCCATCTAGGGCAGGATCTTTGAGCAGGCTAACCATTCGGAAAAAAAATAAAATGAGCCCAAGGATAACACCAATTAATATACCAATTGGTTTAATATCAAAATATCTATCAACAAAGCTACCTATAATAATGGGTAGGGAGAGCAATAATGCTATTTCAGTCCCCAAACTAAGGTAAATACGATAGGGTTTGGGTAACCATTTTGAAATCACATTAAAGCCCCATTTTGAGGTTTCATTTTTCTACACCATTTAGCACTGTTTCTGCATACTCTTGAATATCCGCTACTGAAGTGTCACTCATTTTACAAAGCCCGTTTACTTTAGCACCCTCTTCAACAACTAAAATCTTAGTAGCTACATTACCATTAAGGATAGCTTTTTTTCGAAGTGTAACTTTATTTTTTCCTAGTACATCTCCGCTTACTTTCCCAGCTATATCTGCATTTTGACACATAATATCACCCGAAACAGATCCTTGTTCGGTTATGATAACTTTACATTCTGTTTCAAGAGTACCATTAAGTACTCCTCCAATGCGTATATCGTGTTCTGATTTTAGAAAACCTTCTAGTTCTGAACCTTCACTAATAATATTGACCGATGGATAATTGGTTTCATTCGTCATAATTGTACTCATAGTTTTTCTTTTTCTAGATATCATTTTATTTCAATAAGTAGATTTCAGGGTCTTGCGGTAACCCGTCCTTCCATATCTCAAGATGAAGATGAGAAGCGGTGCTTTGCACACCAGCATTACCAACCGTGGCAATCACATCACCTTTTACCACCACATCCCCTTCTCGCTTGTAAGATGTCCGGCAATGCTTATACACACTTAATAGACCGTTGGTATGTTGAATAGATATTACATAACCGTTCGCTATCGTCCAATTAATATTAACAATAGTTCCCTCCGCCAAAGCCTGTACCTGTTCACCCTCAGTGGCTGCAATGTCTAATCCAAAATGCTCTTCCTTAGGTTTAAATGATCGAGAGATAGTACCATCGACTGGATATGCAGTAGGGAATGTAGGTTCACTATTTAATAAAGAAGATGATATTAATCCTTGTGTGCTTAAATTTAACACTTCTTGTGGAGTACTTCGTGGATCCCCACCCAATACTGTTTGATTTTGCATTAAAAGCAAACTCTGTAACCGTTCATCTAGACTTAAGGTTGTATCGGTATTAAATCGGATAATACTCCTAATTTGCCCGAGTTGTTCATCGCGTAGCTCCAATGAGTCCTGAAGAGCATCCAGTCTGCCTACTACTTGCTCAATTTGCATATTTATTTGTGGTTCTTTACTTCTGTATACCCATTCTCCAAGAGGTGTAAACATAAGCGTGAGCATAAAGATAATCAAAACAGAGGTCAACAAGGCTACTAATCCCAAAAAAAACTGACGAGGTAAAAATTGATATTCACGTGAACCATCTGGAACGGACTCATCAATTAAAATCAAACGTAACCATTTGTCTTTAAGTCGAACTAAGGTTTTTAATAATTCGGTATTCATTTAATTCACAGGATGTTGATCTAGTAGCGAATCTAATTCATTGGCAAGTCTCTCAGCGATCGCTTTTCTGGTAAATGTTTCCAACCATTGCTCATCCAAAGGTTTTAGATTCCCAGATTGAACATCAGTAATTGCTTCTAAAATAGTTTTTATCACCTTTTCAATGTTGTCAGGTGATGTAATATAACTGCGTGAATAATCTTTTAAAACCTTTTTTGTATCCCCCTCAGGTATCAACGCTATAACGGGCCGCCTGGTTGCCATATATTCATAGGTTTTGCTTAGAGTAATGGTATGCTTTCGCTTTCTATGCCCATTGTATAACCAAAGAATGGAGGCTTGTTGCATACGGAGAATAGCCTCATTATGAGGAATATATCCATGGTCTTGAACAATCTCACCTAAGCCTAATTGATCAATTAAAGGTAAATATGGCTCGATTGAACTACCTTGAAAGTGCAATTCTATAGTATTGGTGAGTGAGGGTACTTCTTTAATAAGTTTTTTTACTGCCCTTAAAAAAATGCCTGGCCCACTATCGGCATAAAAAGTACCTGAATAAAGTATTCGGATTATTTCATTTTTACTAAAGCCGTTTTCGTTAGTAGGTTTCTTTTTTATTGAACTACTAGGAAAGAAGGCAGCATCAAAATCATCTGAATCATAGCCATGGGTTTGAACCACAACGCTGGGTAATGAGGGGTACCTTCTACTTATAGCACTAGCTATAGGTTCATTTATTGCGATGACCTTGTCTGCAACTGCAAGTACACTTGCTTCAAGTCGCCTCATTAGTATTTTGTGAATGGGTGTTGGATATGAAATTAGATGACTCTCCAACCAATCGTCCCTAAAATCCATTATAGTTGGAATATTAAGACGGGTTTTAAGCTTAGCCGCTAACATTAAATTACTGTAAGGAGGCGCTGTTGCATATATCGCCTGAATAGAATGCTTTCCAATAATTTCTTCAGCTTTTTGAAAACCCTGTTTAATCCATCCTTTTTTATTGTCGGGTAAATAGAAAAAATGAGAGAACCTTCGTAACCATTTTTCTAAACGAATCCCCGGACGCCATTGCGTTTTCGAACTGTTCCAATGCAAGGGAGTCCCACCCTTGACCCGGTAAACTTGCACTATATTCTGATCAATGAGTTTTTGAAGCTCTTGTTCTAAAGAGGAATCAAAAGTATGATAAAGGCCTGGCTCTGGCACTAAAATTATTGGCTTCCAACCAAATTCATTTAAATACTTTACATATTTAAGTGGCCTTTGCACACCGCTTCCACCCATAGGTGGGAAGAAATAAACAATAAATAACAGCTCCTTTAGTGTCTTATCATTGGGGGGTATCTGCTGAATTACACCCACCTCTATACCGAATAGTTAGGCGCTTCTTTTGTTATTTGTACCGTATGTGGATGACTTTCTTTATAAGAGGCCGCTGATATTTGCACAAAATGTGCTTTTTTAAGATCTGAGATATTTTTTGCTCCACAATATCCCATAGCAGCTCTTAATCCACCCGACATTTGATGAACGACCTCACTTAAATATCCCTTATATGGTACACGGCCTTCAATTCCTTCAGGTACCAGTTTTTTTAAATCATCTTCCACGTCCTGGAAGTAGCGATCTTTGGATCCTTTTTGCATGGCTCCTATACTACCCATTCCACGGTACGATTTATACTTTCTTGAGTCAAATATAATGGTTTCACCTGGACTTTCATCAACTCCGGCAAACATAGACCCCATCATAACTACGTCAGCGCCACCCGCAATAGCCTTGGGTATATCACCCGTTTGCTTAATTCCACCATCTGCCACAAGACCGATGCCATGTTCCGAGCAAAAATCACTTACTTCCATCACCGCGCTTAACTGAGGCACCCCTACTCCAGTCACAATTCGCGTGGTACATATTGAACCAGGTCCAACCCCTACTTTCACCACATCAGCGCCGGCATCTCCTAACGCTTTAGCCGCATCTCGTGTGGCGATGTTACCACCAATAACATTCAATGAGCCATACTTTTTCTTTATGGCTTCGACGGTTTTTAGAACCCCCTCTGAATGACCGTGGGCTGTATCGACAGTGATGATATCTACGCCAGCGCCAACCAAAGCGCTTACCCTATCCATAGTGTCTGCTGTAACTCCGACGGCAGCTCCGACGCGTAAACGTCCTAATTCATCCTTACAAGCGTTAGGGAAATTCATTTTCTTTTCAATGTCCTTAAATGTGATTAAGCCGACCAAGATCCCTTTTGAGTCCACAATGGGTAGCTTTTCAACTTTATGGGATTGAAGTATCTCCTCAGCTTGTACTAAATTGGTCCCCTCCTTCGCTGTAATTAAGGGCTGCTTTGTCATAATGTCCCCTAATTTCTTCGTCATTTCAGACTCGAAGCGTAAGTCTCGATTTGTCACAATACCTTGAAGAGCGCCATGTCCGTCAATGATTGGAATACCACCTATTCGGTGCTTTGCCATAAGATCACGAGCATCCTGAACCAAAGCGGATGAAGTTAAGGTCACTGGATCCACTATCATCCCGCTTTCGCTTCTTTTAACCAATCGAACTTGCTCCGCCTGATTTTCTATGCTCATATTCTTGTGTAGCATGGCTATTCCACCCTCTCTAGCTAGTGCAATTGCCATTCTGTATTCAGAAACGGTATCCATTGCCGCACTCAAAATAGGTGTATTCAGGGTAAGTGTAGGGGTTAGTTGCACACTAATATCTATATCTCGCGGGAGAACCTGAGAAAAGTGAGGAACCAATAGTACATCGTCGTAGGTGAGTCCTTGTCTAGTGATTCGATCGAAGCTACTCTGGGAGGATTGGGTGAATGAAGATTTCGACATTAGTCCTATAAATTTAATTCAATTTAGTAAAGATACAAACTTCTCTTCTGTAATTGAATGCGAAAATCAGAAAAACCCCTATCCTTTAACTAAAAGTCTAAGCATACAATCAACTGTTACAAAGGGTGAATTTTCAGAGCTTCAGTGGCGGTATTTAGACTGGTATTCCCATCTAAAAATGACTGTACCCAATAATGAACTCTATTCCTTCTGTTTCGAACGTAAGGATCACAGCTTGAGTAGCTTCCTTGTAACTCTTCTACCATTACCCGCACATCGTCATAAATTTCAACTTTTAAAACATCCGGCACTTCATGCCATCCTAATAAGGAAAATACTTGTTGGAGTTCTTGGTATTCTCGCTCACTTTCGTTGCTTATTCGTGCCAAAAGCGGTCGAATAAACGGGTTCTTAGTTTTCTTGATAACCCTGCTTGAAGGGATTCTCAACGGATTAAGAGTCGATGATGAAGTGTTAAACGTGGTTGATGTATTAGGTGAAGTAAGCATTATGTCTCCTGTTTTGTTTTGATTCAGGAGAAACTTACTATCGTAGAGTGACACCATTATGTCACTCTAAAATCATTTATTTTGGGTATAACGATTTTTTTGCTGCTAAAAGGGTGTTCTTCATGAGCATAGCCACCGTCATAGGGCCTACACCACCAGGAACAGGAGTAATCCAACTTGCTTTTTTTCGTACCGATTCAAAATCGACATCACCCAGTAGTCGGTATCCTTTTTCATGGGTTTCATCCGCTATTCGATTTATACCGACATCGATGACAACAACGCCTTGTTTAACCATTTCAGCTTTTATTAAGTTTGGCTGTCCTGCAGCCACAATCAATATATCGGCACCAATAGTATGAGCCGTCAAATCACGGGTATATTTATGACAAATTGTAGTGGTAGCTTTGCCAGATGAATTCTCTCTAGACAGCATGACCGCCATTGGGCTACCTACTATAGTACTTGCTCCAACAACTACTGCATGTTGAGATTTAACGGGAATGCTATAGTACTTCAGGAGTTCCATCACCCCAGCAGGAGTACAGCTTTTAAAGCATGGCTGATCCAATGACAGGCGTCCCACATTCATAGGGTGGAATCCGTCTACATCTTTTCGGTGATCTATGGCTTCTATCACACTGTGTTGAGATAAATGACTCGGTAAAGGCATTTGAACTAGTATACCGTCTATATAATCGTTGGTATTACAATAATAAATAATTTCGGTAAGTTCTTTTTCTGAAATCGTATCTTGCAAAACCATAGTTTCGGTTTCTATGCCCACCTGCTGACAAGCTTTAGTCTTAGTACCGGTATAGACAATGGATGCGGGATCATCTCCTACCAAAATAACCTGCAAAAACGGTCTAGGATTACCCTTTTCACACCACTGCTGCACATCCTCCTTTACTCTATTGCGAAGAAGCTCTGCCACCATTTTACCATCTATAATTTCTGCACTCATAGCTCACTCATAGGTTTTCATCTTACACATTAATCGTAAAAAATTTAAGAAACTTTGTTGTCCTAGCTGGGTACAAATCAACTAGAAACTAATAATTATAATAAAGGTACGTCAATATCTTCTCATGTACTACATCTATGGCGGATACATTTGATACAAAATTGTTGGCTGACATACTGAAAATAAGGGTATTTCCAAGCTCTGTAGTTAGGTATCCACTTAGGCTTCGAGCTCCTCCTACAAATCCGGTTTTGGCCTGCACCCGCCCTCTAAGTGGGCTGGATTTCATCCGATAATGCAGCGTGCCATCTTCTCCCATCACAGGTAGTGATGCACGAAAAATCTCAGAATTTGAACTTTGATGCATACTGAACAGCAAATCGGTTAAGAACGAGGTCGTTAAAAAATTTCCGCCTGCCAAACCTGAGCCGTCCCGCATTATCATATAAGTCGTATCTAATCCCATAGAGCCCATGATTTCACGCGTTTTTTGGACGCCGTCACTTGTACTACCTGGGCCTTCATGGGTTTCAGCTGAAAGAGTTTTCAGGAGCATCTCAGCATAAAAATTATCGCTTTCCTTGTTCAACCAACTAACCAAACTACCAAGTTCGGACGATTCCACTGCTCCTAGGTACTCCCATCCTACCAGCGCATCTGAAGCCGAATCGGTAGCATACCAATTGGGTGGATATCCAGTCCATAAGGCCGAACCTAGTTGTTTGCTGGCAAGGCCCGTCAATGATTCGTTGGTTTCGGGTTTAAGTACATCAGGCCACCAACGTTCAATTCGATAGGGAGAGGTATCTTGCTGGGTATCTTCTAAGCCATTTGCCCACAAGTAATCGACAAATGAGTCCATAAAGAATGCGGGGGCATCATAAATGGCAAGGGTTTCTGTCTCCTTGTACCCCACTGGCAAACTACTAGCTAAATAGAGTTCATTGGTTTGCCACGATCTTCGATAATATTCATCGTATTTGGTATGGGCCGGTGCTATGCGCTGTTCATTAATAAACTGTACATAATCAGTTTGATTCGGAAACCAACTTATTTGTGGTTTAGCTCCTATCTCACCCTCGGCCACTACTTCTAGATCTACCGCGTTATTATTAAAACTGAGTTCACTAATTTCTACTCCGTAGTAGAAGTTCAAATCGTCCCAATCCCATCCTTTTGGATACACTTCCGCGTCAAAATAGCCTAAACGGCCAATCCATTGACCGGTCCATCCAGTAATTCCTGTATTTTTGAGTACTTGAAGAATTTTTTCAAACACATGATATCTATTATCCTCGTACAAAAAACCAGAGATACTAGGATCTCCTTTACCCACTATCATTAAATCTCCTACCCACACAGAATCCTCCAAATATCCTCGACCGTAGATGGGTGTTTGGTAGCGAAATTCAATTCCTAATTTTTTTAACACCGCAGCCGATGTAAGAAGCTTCATATTAGAAGCTGGAATTATCCACTTTTGATCGTTCCAAGATTCTAAAGACTGACCTTGATCATCTATAACCGAAATAGACCAGTGCACCCCTTTGGATTCGTACTGCATAATAATGTCTTCCACACTCTGAGCCTGAAGTCGCATAGGTACAAGGTAGATTGGGGCTAAAACAAAACACAGCAGTGCCACTTGTTTAACCTTGCAATAATTCATCTGCCAGCTTGTATATATATGCCACATTAACTACTCACCTTATTTTTTGGATTAACTAAATTGACGCAACTCCTTTTCTTTGAAGTACTCAATGAGTTCTTTTTCATTTTGTACGGCCAATAAATCTGTACGAAAATCGTCATAATTCATAAGAGTTGAAACTCTGCTTAATAATCGTATATGAATTCGGTGGTCTGAATAAGGGCCTACTATCAAAAAAATAAGCTGAACGGGTATCGAATCAATGGAATTAAATTCTATTGGTTCTTTCAAGCGTGCAAAAGCGCCATAGTATTGATCAACCGCATCTGTTTTACCATGGGGTATTGCCAAACCTTGTCCAACCCCTGTTGACATAATTTTTTCACGCGAAACAATAGCCTCCCGTATTTCTAGCAGCTGTTTAGTATCAATTGTACCAATAAACGTATCTATCAATGCATGAATAGCATCAAATTTGTTATCCACCTCAATGTCTAGCAGAATATGTTTTAAACTAAGTAATTGATGAATAGTCAATGGTAATTCAGTCTAAATTGATGATTAGTGCGTAAAAAAATTTAAAAGAAGCACGGCGTTAGAAATCCTCCCTTCCTAGTGTTTTCAACTCACAAAGTAATGACGAAACTAACAAAGTGAAAGACTTCATTTTTTTGTAAACTTCGGCATGTTAATTCGTCAAATTTTATCCATATTTAAGAAAGATCTTCGTATCGAATTTCGCAGTAAGTATGCTTTAAATATGGTTTCGGCTTTCATTGTAGCTGCCCTATTACTCATTTTGTTTACTCTCCGAGCCCAAGAGCTACAGCCTACACCTAAAAGTGGTCTTATTTGGATTGTGGTCTTGTTCGCATCCCTAACTGTTCTAGGGCGAAGTTTTATCATGGAAACAGATAAAGGAACTTTTCAAACTTTGCAGATTTACTCCAATGCTACAGCGGTCTATTTTGGGAAATACCTATATAACATGGGATTCAGTCTTTTAATTTACCTACTCAGCTTTAGCTTATATGGCTTTTTAATCAAGTGGTCGATTGTATCCTATCCTGCCTTTTTATACATCATGGTATTTGGAACTATGGGCTTATCCTCGGTATGCACCTTAATTGCAGCAATAGTCTCACAAGCAGATCGGCAAGGGGCTATTTTTTCGGTTCTTACTATCCCTTTATTTGTGCCTTTTATTCTGTTGTTGTCTCGCTTAACCAAAAAAGCTTTCGTGGACGGTATGCAAGGTTGGTGGAATTCTGAAGTAGCTGCACTGTTTGGCTTTGTTGGGGTAACCAGCGTAGCTGGTTGGTTGTTATTTGACTTTATTTGGGAGGAGGATTAATGGCTTTTTTGTCAGATGATTTAATTGGTCAACATAAGGTTAAAGAATATTTAAACAGCATTATTGAGCGCAACCGAGTTGGTCATGCTTATTTATTTTCCGGCCCAAAAGGAAGTGGTATGTTGCCTTTTGCCCTGCGATTCGCCGAATGCATCAACCAGAAAAAAGATGGGCAGGAAGTAGAATTACCGTGGCAGAAACATCCTGATATCCACGTGTTCATACCTATGCCTAGCTCAGCTGGAATCCAAGAAAGAAATGAGCGCCTAGAATGGCTTAGTGAAGATAGCTACAACCTGATTGAGTACGCCGACCGCCCAGACTCCGATAAAGAGCGAAGTAAAAATCGGCAAGCTTTTTATTCCATAGATTATTTTCGCTCGGAAATACGCCCTGTGACTAGATTACGACCTTATCAAGGTAAAAAGGTGGTAGTAATTATGACCCAGGTCGAAACCATGAGGAAAGAGACAGCCAATTCTTTTTTAAAACTACTTGAAGAACCCTCTGAAGGAGTTTTGTTCATCCTAACCACTCATCAATATGAACAGCTCCTACCCACTATTACCTCCCGCTGCCAACACATTGCATTCGGTCAAAACACACTAGAAGACGTACAAAAGGCATTGATTGAACGCGACCAAATGCCCAAAGATAAAGCAGCGTTGGTTGCTAAATTAACCCAAGCCAATTACGCCAAAACAAAAGATATTGACCTAGATCTAATCCATCAGAGCCGTTCAGATATGATTGATTTCATTCGCAGTTCTTATGTCTTAGATGCAATTAAAATAAACTCCATTATTCTGAATTGGACCTCAACACTAAATACCGAAGGAATTATCCAAATCATCGAATTATTAGAATCATTCTTGCGAGATTTGATCGTTTATTCTCATACCCAAAGTACAGAATCACTTATTCATGAGGATGAAGAGGAAACAATTAAAAATATTGTATTGAATCTCAAAGAAGCAGATTATCATGCTATGATCGATATATTGGCTCCTGTTCACACTGAATTACGGCAAAATGTTCAACCGAAATTATTACTCACCGTTTTAGCCTTTAATTTTTCAACCCTCCTACGCGGTCAAGGTCCATACATCCCAAAAGAAAGAGCCTTTTTACATTTACCGGCATTACAATTAAATCCATAGTTCATGTCCGAAAAATTTCATTTTCTAAAACTAGAAGCTACTGGTAATGATTTTATTCTGGTTGATGCAAGCAAGCAAGACATTCCTTTAGAACATTTAGAGCATATTGCCCCAGAAATTTGTAATCGAAAGACTGGAATTGGGGCCGATGGATTACTGATTCTTCACCCTATTTCCACCTTGGGAGCAGACTATACCATGATCTATAAAAATGCGGACGGTAGTGACGCAGGAATGTGCGGTAACGGTGGAAGAGCTATTGCATTTTATGCCTCACAAAATGGTTATTCGGATACCCATCGCTTTCAAGTACATGAACAAGTATATGAGGCTTTCGTGCACCCTGGAAGCCATCAGGTCGAGATAAGCTTTCCTGATTGTGATGCTCCAAGTTCTATTGCTAATGAATGGCTGGCTTGTGTGAATAAAGGCTCTAATGAACAAAGTACAGAACAAGCCTCTTCATTTTCCTCAATATTCAAAGCCGATGATGCCTTTAGAGTCTACCCTCAAACCGAACATGTTGTGCTTTTTTCCAATAATTCTTTGGCTATTCAACCAACTGAAGAGTTGGCAAAATTAGGGCGTAGCATTCGTAATGATGAGCTTTTTCATCCCAGAGGAACCAATGTAAATTTTGTTAGTAAACAACAAGCGAATCATATTCAGCTAGAAACCTATGAACGCGGGGTGGAGCATTTCACTTTAGCGTGTGGTACAGGTGCCATTGCAAGCGCGATGGCTTTGCATATGAAAAAAGGTGGTAAAGTTGGTTCGAACCTTTACCATGTTACGGTTCAAGGAGGATTGTTAGAGGTTTCTTTTGACTGCTCAGACACAGATACATTGACCCAGAGTGAACATGGTAAATTGTTTAAAAAAGTCCTACTCAAAGGTCCTACACGAATTGTATTCAACGGTATTTGGGCTGGTAATTGAAATTCAAATGGGTACTAAAATCAGTTCGTATTCCTCTTCTCAGTATCTGTTGAGCTACACCTACTATATGCTGGGTTTTATTTCGCTGTTTTGGATGAGATGCAGTTCGACTGTTAATCTAATCCCAAGCAGCCCACCCATTCCTCAGGTAAACAGTTTACTAGTACTTCCTGAACAGCGAAGTATCCCCGATAATATTCGTAGTGTTCAGTTTTTCAGCTCTTCCCAAGCCTCTTCCCCGTTGGTTACCGCTCGCTTAGGATCCAATGACCGACTTGTTCTTCGCTTCGATGAGTTAAGCGAGATCAGCGGAATGTTTCGCATCCATTTTTCTCACAAAAACAAAGACTGGACGCAGAGCAATCTACCACCCACATGGTTTATAAATACCACGAATCAGCGAATTGTGCAGGGCGGGACTAAGAACCAAAGTAATAGTATTCCATTTCACTCATATGATATTCAGTTTTCTCTGCGAGATCTTGAGTTTTTGACCAGTGGATTTTACTTCATACACGTATCAGATTACACCACAGGTATTGAATTGTTTAGCCTTCCGTTCGCACTTACTGAGCAGCGTGGCACCCTTGAGTTAGATGGAGAAACTCTGTACAAAAAAGGGAATCTAGGGGCGGCTGTAGATAGAATCTTTGCTGAATTTAAATTTCCAGAATTTGTTGATATACCCGTTTTTGATTTGAGCTTTCAGGTACTCCAAGATGGATTTTTACCAAAGGCTATACCAGCAAGAGGAAAGGATTTTAACGAAGAAAAAGTAGCTAGATTTTACCTTGAAGAATTCCAAAGTTACCCTGCTAATACACGCTATTATAGACTTAATCTTTCCACTTTTAGTCTTTCTAACCGAGAAATTTTAGAGTATCAAGAGTACGATGAACTTCCACAGATTACTCTAAAAGAAGATTTTATATCATTCAGCGATACCCCTTATACTCTTCAATCGATGTATGGTAATCCCAGTTCAAGGATCACTGCACGATATGCTATGATCAATTTCCGATTTAACCCTATGGGTACGGGGCCTAACTATGATGATGAACTTTTTGTTGTAGGTGACTTTAACCAGTGGTCGGAAAACAAACAGCATAGAATGAAGTGGAACCAAGAGTTGCGTTTATTTGAAGCCCAGGTATTATTAAAACAAGGCACATACAGGTACACTTATGCCACTCATAATGGTAATGATCTCGATATTATTGAGTTAGGAAGTAGTCTTACCAAGGAAAATCAATGGTATACAGGTATTTTATTCTATCGAGATCCTAATCTGCAATACGACCGAATCCTTTACATTGGAAAGCTTCAACTTAGCCCTTGAGTTTATCATTTATTGAGGCAAGGACTAGCTTATTCGCAGTGAAAGATCGGTTATAGCACTAAAAATCTATCCCTATGGAAAAGTAGTGAATAGGTGCATTTGAAAATCCGTCTCTATTGTATGCCCAACCCACATCGTAACGTAGAGGCAAGCCAAAAACTATGGTTCGCAAGCCAAATCCAGAACCAATTAAAACATCTCCATCGAGATATGAAAGAGTCCTTCCATTTTCATCTTGAAAAGTGGTGGGTTCACTAACCTTAAAGTCCAGAGAAGCATCGTTAATAATTGGGTTTCCGTCAATATCGGTGATTCCATAATCTATCTGCTGCCCCCAGGCTGTTCCCACGTCAAAGAAAGCTACACCTGTTACATTATATAATGGTAGAATAGGAAGTGCTCCTGGAATAACAGCTGCAAATAATGGAAATCTAAACTCAGCGTTTATGAGCCCGAAATTATCTCCGTACACAGAATTGTATCTATGCCCCCTGAGTGGAACAGCAGGTTGAGTAAAAAAGGTGTCGGCTAAACGTTCAAAAGGAATTCCATTATCTGACCACTGATAATTAATCCATCCCATCATTCCCCCTAAAAAGTAGGTCTGCGAATCTTTTCCTACTGATGCTCCCCCACTGCCACGTAGTGCAACAGTATAAGAGTAACCAAGATTGATATAACTTCTAAAGTCTCCCATGACTGAGGCGAAACTAGGCGCATCTGTTCCAAAACCAGGACTACCTGAAAAATTAAGAGTGTATCGAATCCCTCCTTGCGGAGTAATAAATCCAGGCAAGGTAGCATCTTTGGTAAAGGACATAGTAGGATATAAAAAAGAGCTCTTCAGGTTGCTAGCCTCAGTAACACCGTAGGAATAAAGTCCACCAAAGGCAGCAACCGCGTCGTAGTCACGAGCGATACCAATCCAATTTAGCCCGCCATTTATGCGCGTGAATTTATCAAATGGATATTGAATGGATATCCCACCACCAAAGGTTCTGAAGCGTAACAAATCACCCCCGAAGGTTTGATATTGTCTAGAAGTATGAAAATAGGAGGCAAACCAATTCATTCTATTTTTTAAAAATCCATACTGCAGTGTGTAATCACTATTACGTAGATCCGTCTGGAAATTGGTCCCCATTGCAAGCTGATGATCCCCGAGGAGGTCACTAATCATAAATTGTGTAAGTGCATATGCACCGTAGGTAGAAGCTGCTACGGTTGGACTGTAAGCAATATCGGTTGAGAATGTTAATCTATAGGCTCTTGGCACATACCGACCGTCTGTGGTAATGTTGTCGTTAGGTTCAAAAATAAATTCATCTTCTAATAAGATGGTGCTATCTAAAATAACTTCCTCTGAAAACACATAGTTTCTGAAATCGATTTCACCAGTTTCTTCAAAATCAACCACTTGATAATCTGGGTCATTTAGTCGTTCTTCCTCCTCTAATTCTTCGCGCTCTGCCCCACTCAATAATCCTTGGCTGTAGAGTTCATACGCATAACGAATTGCTGGGACACGTTGTTCAGGAGCCTCTAGGCCTCTACGCTTCGCCCAGTAATTTGGTTTAAGACTAGTAGCTTTTGCATTATTCAATGGATTTTTCAACAAGAAAATATCTAAATATCCCTCATTGATTGAACTAAATGCTACTCTTGAGCCATCTGCGCTAATTGAAAACTGTGAAATTCCTGTCTGTAGGTTGGTGAGTACCTTCAATTCCTTGGTTGAAAGGTCTGTTTGATAAAGGTTTTGAATTCCGTTTTGATCCGATTGGTATATAATGGTACCATCTTGGATCTGTTGAGGTTGATGTTCGTTCCAATCCTTACTAAAGGTAATCCTTTTTAGGGTATCACTACCTATTTCTAGTTGATATATGTCACTTTGGTAGATTGTTTTTTTCTCTAGTAAGGTACTCTCTAAAGTGGCTTGTTTAAGTGCTAATAGATTTTCACGCTCCGAACTAAATAAGATACTTTTAGAGTCTAGGGTCCAACTGGGCTCGTAGTCAGAGACAAAATCTTGGGTGAGGTTAATTAATTGTTTCTCATTTAAATTGTACATGAATATGTCTTGATATGGACCTATGTTCCCATCAAAGACTAACTTAGTGCCATCTGGTGACCAAGAAACAGACCCAATTGCATCCAATTCAGGCATTGAAATTTTTTCTACTTCAGTACTCTGATAATCGATAATGGCAAGTTCATCAAAGCCCTTACTTTTTGTGGATAACACTATTTTACGGCCGTCCGGAGACCAACTAAGATTGGGTTTCAAGATATTCAACTCTTCGAAGGCAGGGTCATCTTCGCCACGGATGACTGTTTTCAACCTTTTTTTGGTTAGTGCATCTATCACAATAACATCGAAATACCCTCTTTTATTGGTAATAAATGCTATTCTATCCCCTTGAGGTGAAATTTTTGGGGAAGTGTTGTATGACCCGTAGTCCCCTCTTTCTGTCATAAGAGTTGCTATACGATCGGCTAACTCGCGGTCGGCAACTTCTGGGAAGTACCTTTTACGAAGCGCATCTTCCCACCGCTCTGAAAGTTCTTGTACTGTTAGGCCAATAGACTGCTGAAATCCATTCTCAACACTTCTTGTACTTTTAACCTTTTCAAGTACTTCTGCTATCTTTTCTCGTCCATATTCTTCAGCAATAAAATTCCAAACAGACTGTCCACCTCGGTAGGCATAATACCCACTCAGATAGGGAATTGGAGGCAGATAACTATTGAGTACTGCGTCCCGAATAAACATGTCGGTGTTGGTATCCCAACCCAAAGCCATATACTCTGCTAATCCTTCTTCAAACCAAAGGGGCAAGACTAATTGAATGTTATTACGAAGTATAGATTGTATTGACCCGCCATAAAATAAATCATTAAATACCGCATGTACCAACTCATGATGTAAGGTCCTCCTAAAATCATTGTAATCCCCATCAAAGGGTACCGTCATCCTGTTCTTCATCTTATCAGTAACCCCTCCTATACCCTCTGCACTGGTGGGCAGTGCAACCACATTCGTCTGAGAGAAATCGTTGTGAGAATCGTATATAATGAGTGGAATCCGACTCACAATTTCATGTTGAAAATCTTCGCTAAGTTGTTGGTAAGCAGATTCAATACTTTTGGCTGCAAATTCCGCTAGTTCGTAGTTTTTATCACCATAGTAGTAGATATCAAAATGTTTGGACTGTATAAATCGCCATTCAAACTGTTGATACTGAACTCTATTCTTACCAAAGTTAGCATATTGAGCCTGTGCCACAGGCGAATATACTAAGGAAAAAAGAATACCAAAAAAGAATAGTTTTTTAGTAATAGTGATTCTAAATTTCATCGATGAAATGTTTGGATTCTACGTTTTTACTTATACTCTATATACTGTAACATAACGAATGTAGGAATGTTATTCTTGTGGTATTTATGCAACCTACCTTTATATAAAGCGGTGAAAAAAGGTAATCGTTCAACAAATAGCTTACGAACAAGCTGGTTTTATTACGAACAGGTCTATTTGTTGCTACCAACAGGAATAAAATCAATTTGCTTTTTTTCCAGGTTAACTGCATCTACTTTAACAGTAATAGCATCTCCTAATTGATATCTAGCCCCCGATCGCTTACCTATGAGTGCATGTGATCTTGGCTCATAATGAAAGTAGTCGCCTTTCAAATCACCCACCCGAATCATACCTTCACAAAACACATCATTCAGGGTTACAAATATTCCTCGCTCCATAACTCCACTTATGACCCCGGGAAATTCTTCGCCGACATACTTACTAAGGTATTCAACCTGCTTCAGTTTGATGGAATCTCTCTCAGCATCTACGGCTACCTTTTCTCGCATACTACAGTGCTCACCCTCCTTTCGCAATTGATTTAGCTCATAGATTTTTTTGTTTTGGGCATAAGCTTTTAACAGTCGATGAACAATCACATCAGGATACCTCCGAATGGGTGAGGTGAAATGAGAGTAATGGTGAAAACCTAATCCAAAATGACCTAAGTTATCTGGGCTATATACCGCTTTGGCCATGGCACGCAAAGTAAGCCCATTTACTATATACTCCAATGGGGTTCCTTTGACACGTTCTAATAACTGGTTGATTGATGTAGATTTGGCTAGCTCATCCATCTGAAATGAGATCCCCAAAGGGCGAACTTGTTCGAGTACATCGGCTAATTTTTTCTCATCTGGCCGATCGTGTATACGATAGAAAAAAGGAAAGGCATCTTTCTTAGTTTGATCTCTAAGGTGCTGCACGTGTTCAGCCACCGTTCGATTGGCCAAGAGCATACATTCTTCAATTAAACGATGGGCAAAAAGTCGTTTCTTTAAAATCACCTTTTCAGGCTCACCCTTATCATTAAGCACAAATCTTGGCTCCGGCGTATCAAAATCTATGGCTCCTTCTTTAAACCTCTTCTTGAGCAATTTTTTAGCCAACTCACCAACCAAATTAACTTCCTTAGACAGAAAATGGGCATTTCCATCCAAGATTTCCTGTGCTTGTTCGTACGTAAATCGATGGTCAGAGTGTATAACGGTTTCCTTAATTTCATACCGGACTAACTCAGCCTTATGGTTTACTTCCATAAAACAACTATAACAAAGTTTGTCTTCTTTTGGTCGTAGACTGCATACCCCATTACTCAAACGCTCTGGTAACATTGGAATAACCCGATCAACCAAGTAAATACTGGTTGCTCGTTTATGGGCCTCTTCATCCAAAGCCGAACCCGGTTGTACATAATGAGTTACATCTGCAATGTGAACTCCTAAACGAAGATGTCCATTTTCTAATTCTTCAATACTTAAGGCATCATCAAAGTCTTTTGCATCGACGGGGTCAATGGTAAATACGGTACTATTTCTGAAGTCTATCCGTTGATCAATGACTGATTGCCTAATAGTAAGTGGAATGGCATCTGCTTCTGCCTGTACTTGTGACGGGAAATCAGCAATAAGTCCATTTTCAGCTAAAATTGACAACATATTTGCATCATTTGTACCAGATTTACCCAACCTACTAAGAATTTTAGCTTGGGGTAATGCCTGTCTATGCACCCAATTTTCTAGAATAAAGGTAACTTTCTCCCCCTCTTGGGCACCGTTTAAATCTTCTTTTTTTACATAAAAATCGACGTTTGCTGACTTCCTATCGCTTTCAATTAAATAGGTGTCTGATTCTGTTTTCCTTAAGGTACCTACGTAAAAGGAACTTCCCCGTTCAAGTACATCAACCACTTTAGCTTTGGGATTTCGTGCATGCTTTTTACTTTTTAGCACCTTGACCGCTACTATATCTCCTGCTAAAGCAAGTCCTGCGTCACTAGCGTGCACCCTTAAATCTTCATCCAACCCTTCTACTATGACAAATCCTGTCCCTCTCTGGTTAAATTCTATACGTCCTTCCAATACCGTATGATCTCTGTTTAATCGAACCCAACCTTGATGAATTCGTACTCTTTGTTTATTGCTTAAACTAGTTAGTGCTTTTTGTAATCGCTTGTATTCTTTTTTGGAATACATTTCTAAGGTTTCCTGAAATTCATTTTGATGGATTTTTTTCTCAGGATGTATGCTAAGTAATTGTAGCAATGTCTCTTCTAAGCTACTTAATCGGTCGTTTCGACTCATATATGAAATAAGGGAATAGTTATAATTATACCAACGCTAAAATAGCTTTATTCCATGCTAAGTGCAGGTTCTTCTTCTTTTCGTGTGAATAGCCTAGTTACAGGCTCAAATAACTGCCCGAGGAAACTTCGCCATGAGCTAAATGAAACTTCCGTTTCTAAACCAATCCCATTTATGTCTTGAGATTGCTGAGAATTGTCCGACCCAGAATAATCACTAAATGTGGGGTCTTGTCGGTGAAATGCAGTTAAGGCGAGTGCTTGATTTATCTTGTAGGTGGCCCCTATATCACCAATCGTAGATTGACTACCTGTAATTTGTCCCTCTCGACTCAAAATGATGCGATCGTTATACAGTCGAAGCGCTACTCCCAAGTCAATGTTATTATATGTATTTAAGTTAAAATCAATATCTAAACTTCCAATATCACTACGCAGTAATGAATTCATTTGATTGGAGAGAAGTGGACTTATCAACTGACTAGATAATAGTGGATTTAGTACGGCCGCACTTCCACTAAAATTATTGGTTAAAGAGTTTGTTGCATCCGAAACAGCGGACGATGACGGGATAAAGTCACCCATTAACAAGAAACTAGTTGCTTGAATGAGTTTTTCGTCTTCGTTACGATTAAGTGCATTAATTTGTGTTTTTAGGGTAGAATTTTGCTGGGTTTCGAAAGTATTAGGTAACCTAAAAAAGAAATCATTTTCAATACTTTCTAATGATCCACCAATACTAAGAACCAATTCAACGGGAACACGAGAGGCTTGTTCTTGGTCGATTTGATCGCGTGTTCTGGTCAATGTATTTATATCCGGTCTAGCTTCGTATAAGGCCTGAACATTTAATTTTGCATCTATTGGGTCGCCATCCCAACGAAGGGTACCGCCTGGTATGAGCTCAAAGGTACGTGTAAAGATATCCCCACTTACGAAATTGTATTCACCATCTTGAATATCGAACTGGCCAAAAACCGAAAATGCTTCATCCTGTAACTGAATACGAATATTACCTAGGCCATTGGCAGTAATTTGATCGCCCGTTATTGGGTCAAATATCAGCTCTACTGTCATTGGTATTTGAGACTCAAATTGTAAGTCAAGAGTGAAGCGCTCGGTAAAACTACGTGCTTCTTGAACTCCCATTATCTCATTCTGACTCCCATTAATCCCCGATTTATTATTCAAATTAGCGAAGTCAACATTTGTAAAATTGTCCACAAATCGAATAAACTTGTTATTTTCTTCAAATTCTGTGCGCTCTATCAACGGTAGTCCTATTGAAGAATATCGCCCAATTTGTATAGGGCCCTCAGAAAATAAGAGCGGGTTTTCATTGGTTCCTGTCATACGAATGAGCGCAGTACCGTAGCCTTGGCCAAAAAATGGAGCCTCCTCATCAAAGCCAGTATTCAAGAAATGAAATTCATTCATTTGAAGATTCAGGTCAATATCATGAATTGGCCCAAAACGGTTTAGATTATAACTCCCATTTAAGTTGGCTGTCCCCCCAGAAGGATCCATGATAAAGAAGTCCTGAAAAACCAACCCTTTTTCACTTGAAAACTCGAGAGGCCCTGCGGCATAGTAGTAGGTATCTAAAAATCTTGGGCGTACAAACACAGGATCAATTTCCCCGATGGAATAATTTATACTAAAATCATACCCCGAATTACAACCCCAGACATTCCCCATTCCAGATGCGGTGCCCGACATTTCGGAAAATATATTTGGAGATAGAAAAGGTAGTATCCATAAATCGATATTTTCAAAATTCAGGTCAAAGTAATAGAGTGTATCCGTCGTTTGTGTTTGATTAATTCCCGGGGTGTTGATATATCCATTAAAGGCAACATTTTGACCAGCTCGCTCAGAACTGTTGAAATAGTCAGGGTATAGTGTAGAATCAGTGAAAACAGAAATTTGAGTGTCAAACCTATTTTTTAAAGAATTAAAGGTAGAACTCAACGATAAATCGCCCACCACTTGGTTGTTTAAAGAAAAACTATTTATAGTCAAATATCCTTGAACGCTTGGCGATTTTTGAAGAGTTCGCGTAGAGAATTCACCATCCATCACCCCGTCAATATCTTGTTTTAAGTTCAATAATTCAGCCAAACGATCTAGTTGAATTTGATCAACAATAAATTGGATTGAATCCTCTGGCGATTCACTGTAGACTCCACGAATATCTAAAAGCTCATCATTGTTTTGCATACTGACCTGATTAAATATTACACTGAGCTCACGATCTACATTGATGGCTATATCGCCTAAATTACTCCAAATGTAGGAACCCGACCCTAGTTCCAATGCATCAAATACGATATTATGCTGACTTTCTGCGGTAAAAATATCTCCACTCGACGCCAAAAAAGCCCCAGAGGGTAATGAACCAATACGTTGATTAAACCGAATACTATCCGCCTGCATAGAAACCTGCCATTGCACATCGCCCAGTTCTAGATCTGACGTTTGGATTGTTTTGACATTGGTACGGGATTCCACTACTGAAAAATTCAACCAGGTTGAATCGTACCTAAAACTTGCCGTTAATTGTGAGTTTAAACTATCTATCTGTATAGTTTTCCACTGGAAATCGGAATCAAAAATATCCACGTTCATAAGGATTCGATCTCTATTTGCATCTAAGCGTCCGTTGACGACCATTGAACTCTTTTGGATGGGATTTTTTGCCCAAATTGCTTGCACTAATTCATTGTCTTTAAGAGCAAACTCCCATTCTAACTGTGTTTGATAGGACACGCTATCAGCAAGGCGAGACCTATTCCCACTTGATTCCTTTAATGCTATGGATGGAGTTTGAGGCAGTTCGTTGAAATGAAGTCTATTCCATTCTCTGTTTAGGTAGTGAGACCAATGATAGTACAGAAAGGTCACACTTGATGGATTAATTAATCCTTCTACCTGAAAATCTAATGGAGAGGAAGTCACTCGTAATTGCTGACGTTGGGATGATTCAGCTATGTAATCGATAAAAAACTGCCTATCTAACCATGTTGTATCTTGAGTAATAATTGATGGTATATCTGCACTTAATACCCCTTCTGAAAGTTTATTATTTTCAAAACTAGCGTTAAAAATGCCGCTAATTTTTGGAATCGAACTAGTATAACCAGATAGATAGCGATTTAGCTCTACTTTACCTGTCTTTTTATGAGCCCCATTCGAGTTTATTAGTACATTCGCTGTATTTGATGTATTCGCTATAGCATCCTGAGGCTTAGAATTGAGGAGTAAACTATCCATTTGAAAGTTGCTCTCTATCTCCATCACCGACAACCCGTAACGTCCCAATCCTTCCCAGCTGAGCTTCCCAAACTCTGAGTCAAATCCTGCTGAAATAGAGTATTGCTGGACTTGCTTCAAATTAGCGCCCGTATCTACTTCTAAATGTCCTATTTGTGCGGTATCCGGCGCTATATTTAGTACCACATCATTATATTCTAGCTCACCGATATCCACCTTTGGGAGTTGAAGGCTTAGATCATATTCAGGTCTAGATTCCACTGAATTGACTTGATTCACATCAACAGTTCCGCTAATAGTTACTTGCTCCTCTGGTAACACATCAACTAACCAATCACTTACTACAAATTGATTAAAAGTGGCTGATGCTTTTAATGATGGAATAAATGAAGAATAAGTGGAGTCAGATTTTTTTTGTCTTCGTATTTCAAAAGTTAGGTCAATTTCTGAAACTGGATCAGGATTTATTTGCTGGTTCGATATAGAACGTAGATCTATTCTTTGCTTTTCGCCGGTATCTTCAAATAAAAAATGCATCTTTTTAGAAGCCAACTTCTCAGTAGCCAAAAAAGAATGATGCTTGGCTATTGAGGCTAACATTTCTGGATCCCATTCCAATACATCGCCCTCTAAGAACCATTTATCACCGCTTTTTTCCCCTTCCATGACTAGCCTCCCTTGTCTGGAAATTGCCTGCAGATTTTCGATTCTAATATCCTCATTATCGAGCGATATAGTTCCTAGTAATTCCGTAACAAAGAAGCTATATTTATCCATCATTTCTGATGCCGTGCTAGGAAGTATAAGAGACGCTAAGCCATTATAAAATGTGGAATCGATTTTAGCCGATTCTAGCGCTAACTGGTACTTAGATCCAGACTGCTTTAGTTCAGCTTCAGAGGAAAATTCAGAAGTAGTTAAGATGAGATTTTCTGCTATCCAGGACGAAGGAGATCCCGTAAAGAGTCCACTAAAATTGATCTCGTCTACCCAATTAGGTAGGTTTAATTCAGAACGAACCTCAGGAATGTAGATTCGAAAATCCCCTCCTCTTTTTTGAATTCCTAGGGTCGCTTCACCACCTCTGAAAACAAGCTCTTTTTGAGAAGATAAAATGGCCCGATCTTTATCTGAATGACCCAGAAAATCAAGTGCCTTACCGTTTGACTTCACTTTAATGGAATCGATGCCCACAATCATCTCGGTTATAAGAAGATCTAATCCACGGTTAAATTCCGATGAAACTGAATCAGCGGGTTCATTATGGGCCTGATTAGTAGCCATTGATCCGCCAATAAGTGCGCTAACGCCTTGTGCATGTAGAAATGGGAATTCCAACTGACCTTTGGCCAAAGCTGTCACTTTCCAAGCATACGATAAATCGCTAATAATCAACGATTGTAAGCCGGCTACACTTTCCTCAATGGTAATGTTTAGCTGGTTGA
Organism: Balneolaceae bacterium UBA1514; assembly: GCA_002323515.1. Taxonomy (GTDB): domain Bacteria; phylum Bacteroidota; class Rhodothermia; order Balneolales; family Balneolaceae; genus UBA1275. The sequence goes on from DCQQ01000006.1 coordinate 23,993, forward strand.
TGTGCGAGTTAAACGGAAAAAATCCTGTAGAATGTTCAAAGTCTAATTGATACGGTGTGTCCTCTGGAAGCAATATCGAATTGATTAACCACTTTTGGGGAGCATTGAATTGAAAAGACGCCAATGCAATAGCGAGTATAGCTATTAACGCACTAAACCCACCTATCAGGTTGCGCCAGAACAGAGAGGGAGTATGTTGTTCTGAACTATGCATGGATTATGAAAACATGTCAATCGTTTGCTTCCAAATATCGGTTAACCGATCCTCTTCTTCCACCATGTAGGCAACTGGCGCTTCAATATTTTGAAGGAGAACCAATCGAATGTGTGACTGTTGCACTTTTTTATCTCGTCTCATTTGCTGTATAAGATCGGGGATAACCGATCTAAGAGAAGCTAAACTAAAGTCATAACGTGATGCGTATTGCAGGATTAGATTTGGATCAAGTTGTGCATTGAGATATTCGTTTGAAGCTAAAATAGCCGCGTACATGCCAGCAAATACCGCCTCTCCATGACTAAAAGTGCCATAATCTGCAATATTCTCAATAGCATGACCAAAGGTGTGACCAAAATTCAAATACTCTCTTCTACCCTTTTCTAAAGCATCCTCCACCACTATTTCGGTTTTAATTTGAGCACTCCGATGAATTACGTCAACCCATTTTGACGGTTCATAATCCAGGTTATGGTCAAATAGTTCTTCTAAACTGGTGAAAATACTTTGATCTTGAATGCAGGCATACTTAAGAATTTCACTTAATCCGTTGGTCCATTCTTTTTTATCGAGAGTTGATAGGAAATGAGTATCGGCAAAAACCCCTACTGGTTGGTAAAAAGATCCTATCACGTTTTTGCCTGTTGAATGATTAATCCCAGTTTTCCCACCTATGGAACTATCAACCATAGCTAATAAGGTGGTTGGCATATGAAATAAAGGCAAACCTCGTAGAGTACTAGCGGCTACAAATCCACCCAAATCTCCAACAACACCACCCCCAATAACTATAACGGGGGTATTACGCTCGATCGGATGCTCTAAAATCCAGTGCAACAAACTACCAAATTGACTGAGATTTTTACTTTTTTCACCAGAAGGAACAATATAACTCGAAAGATTCCTAAAGATTTTTCCTAAGCTACTCTCAATCCAGTCACGATGATAAAGATGCACTTGTTCATCCACAATGACCAAGGCTCTCTCAGAAACTATTGGCCCAAAAAAATACTCCGATACCTTTTCCAACTCATTGTACACAAGCTGAATAGTATAGGTTGATTCATTAGTAATTCGAAGTGTGGTAGATCTGATGTCCATAAACTAAAATGACTGAAACTGAGATACTTGATCGAAAATCTTATTAGCCACCTGATAGGGTGACCAGTCGGATTCTACCGGTTGAGTGATATGTGCTTGCTCGTACAATGGTAATCGAGTTAAATATACGTTTTTTATACGTTCTTTTACTATTTCCAGATTTCTTGATTCAGCCCATTCCCGAGCAATTAACGGGCGCTTTTTATTCGCGATTAACCGTTTAAAAATGAGCTCAAAGTCGGGACGAATAAACACGAGAATAGATTGCTCCTTGATCCCATCCAAAATCTCTTGATTCTGTAAAGCACCCCCACCTAAAGAAATAATCTTCGGGGATTCGTTTATCACTTGTATAACTGTTTTACGCTCTATACGCCTAAAGTATTCTTCACCATACTCCTTGAATATTTCGGGAATCGATGCCCCTTCTCGACGCCATATTTCGGCATCAAGATCAACATAATCGGAATGAATTATAGCCCCCATAGCCTTGGCAGTTGCAGTTTTTCCGCTGCCCATAAAACCACATAATACGATAGGATGTATGAATTTGCTCATAATTCAATTCTTGAACGTTTATACCTTATAATATAGAGGTTTGTCACATATTTTATGCGTCTCTTGGTTCCATAGGTTGAACCATGACTACTTGCTCTTTTTGAACAATTACCGCACCTGGTGCTGAATTTTTAGCTTTTCTGACATACTTTTTCGGAGTATAGATTACAGGAACCCACTCAGATCCTTTCGCCTTTGACTGATGAGCTGCAAAAGAGGCTGCAATTTCAATGATGGACTTATCAGGTATTTTTTGCTGAGCCCGTATAATAACATGAGAGCCCGCGACAGATTTTGCATGTAACCAAATATCGTCCTTGTGGGCTAAACTGAGCATTTTGTCGTTAGATCGCGCGTTTTTACCAATCCATATTGAAAAACCAGATACCGTACATTCGTGATAGGGCTTGGAAAATGACTGAGTGGAATTTTGTTTTTTTTGATGGGTATTCAACCGGGCTAATTTACCCTTTGTACCGATGCTATAATTATTGGTTGAGCCTTGTTTGGGTTCATTATTCAGGAGTCCTTTCTCAAGCATATCTTTGCGCCAATTATCCAAATCTTTGATGTCGTTTATAGTGCTAAAGGATTCCTTCCCGTCCAGCAATGCTTCTAATTGCTGTTTAAGTATAGTTAATTGTTGCTTTACCGCCTCCATACTGCGTTTAGCATTACTGGCTTTTTTATAATAGCGCTGCGCATTGTCCACAAAACTTCGTTCTATATCTAGATTAATTTTAGCTTTTTCATTATTTCTAAAATAATTTTGTACGACCATTATTTCAGACTCTGGCTTTGCTCTATGAGCCATAGTCATTAATATGTGTCCATATTCCTCCCAAATTGTCGCTTTTTCTTGATTTTTAACGGCTTTTTCTAGTTGATTTAAATTCACCTTAGTCCGCTTTGTCCCTTTGTCTAATTCTTTTAAACTCGCCGCCATCAGTTGCTTGTATCTTCCCTCACGTTCTAGACTGAAGGTATGTCGAAATAGTAAATCGGACACACTTGAAAAGATTTCTCTGGTATTTTTAGGTAAATAAGCCTCAGGAAATAGCGTTCTAGAACCATCATCTAACAGCCTAAACTCTGCATGTTCGGTTAGTTGATGATGACATTCTTCTATAAAGAGGTGGATTTCTTTGAGCTCATGAGCTTGAGGGAGATATAAGTCGATAAGTGATTCTAAATGAGTTCTTTCTATACTGGGATGCAGCGCACAAAGCTTCTTCTTGAGGTCTTTTGGATCTAAATCTATTTTTACGGTATCATCACCATTGATATGCGCATCATTTGCGGCGGACTTTTTTATTGCCTCTGCAACTGCACTGAATAACTCTGTATCGCTGCTAGACAATGTATTTTCTTGCATTGCCCGCTTCCATCTTTCTTCGGCACTCTTCAAATTTGGATGGCAGGTCTTGAAAGAATCATACAGCTCACCTTCTACCTCCAAATACAAATTTGCCCGTGATCCAAATACTTCAAACCAAACGGTTGCATCACCTGAAAAACGTATACCTAGATACCTTTCTTGAGTCAAAGAGAGTATTTCTTCAACTATTTGACCATATAATTCAGGAAAAAAGTTAATTACGTTTTTTTTCTTAGCTGAATTCCAGCTGCGTACATATACATAAGGAGTTGGTGGGACTGCATGAAATCGAACACAGTGCTCTCCTATGTAAAGCTCAACAATGTTTTTTTGTGGAGAAATTATACGATGTAAAGTTTCTGACCTTAATTTGACGTTCAGCTCTTTATTTAAATATATTAATTCGTAATAATTCACGGGAGTAATTGCAGTATTTTTTTTGATAAATAGGATATATCCATTTTAACAATGGAAATATCCAAGTAGTAAATGAATAGAATACCAAAGGTATTGGAACAAAAATCAAACGGAATGAACTACCCTATCTTCCTTTCCATCGTTAACACTATCCAATCGGATGTAGAAAGTAAACATATCCAAACGGAAAGCTTTACAACATGGCAAGATAATACAATATTTGCAACTGGATTAGAACTGAACATTAACCTGGAAAGAAATACTTGCTATCTAAAAAAACTATCTATAAACTTTGATTGGGACCAATATCGTGAATTCATACTCGCTAATCAGTTAAATGGACTTGCCAGCCATCCATTACTAGATGTTGATGAGTTAAAACAAGCCAAAACTAAGCCAACTATTGATGTTGAACTTATGTGGGTATTTAATCCCGAGAACTGCCAACCCAACTTTAAGGAAAGAGAGGGCAATTCCAGAACGGACTTTGCAAGTCAATGGATGGGTTTAATTTCTAAACGAATTCATGCTAATTTTGGCCCTCAAACTAATGTCACACGCTGGCATGTAGAAATTGAGGGGGATAGCGAAGGGAAATACTTATCAAACATCCAACTGATTTCTTATTTCCAGTTCGATTTAAGTAAAACAACAGATATGCAAGACCTACAGATCTTCGTTCAAAAGAGCCTTAAATCCTTACTAGTACGCAGTAGCAGAGTTGTCAAGATTTCAGAAGCACTGATAGAACATTCGATTAATTCGGTTGCGGATTAACGTTGCTTTGGCAATGAATATGTGGCATTGACCTCGTTAAAGTGGCTTTGTGGCAATGTTATTTTATAACGCTGTTATGTATTTCAATTGCACTGTTGTAAGCTACATGTATTTTATTATGCAAAATAAAATCGCCCACATAAAAAAAGGCCACTTGTAAGAGGCCTTTAAATCATTTTTTCTTCTTATGACGATTTTTGCGTAATCGTTTTTTTCGCTTGTGCTTAGCTATTTTGGCACGTTTTCTTTTTTTACCACTTGGCATACTTAGTTTCCTGTAAACTATTTACGTTAATTCTCAGATTTAAAATATAAGGATTTATTCTAGTAAAGACTATTTGAATTCTAAAATAATTCAACTTTACATAGAAAGCGTTTTATTTACCGACTCTTTAAAATCTTTCGAGATTTTTAAAATAGGAGCATATTGTTCGGGTACAATAACCTCTTCGTTCGTTTTTGGATTTCTCGCTACTCTTTGGGCACGCTTTACAACTTTAAAACTACCAAAACCTCGAAGTTCAATATGTTCTCCTCTTTTCATGGCATCGATAACTGTTTCCATAAAGCCATTTACCACCGCTTCTGTTTCTACTTTAGTTAATCCAACCGACGAGGATATGATATCTACTATGTCTGACTTTGTCATAATAAGCCTATTATTTAAATAACTTAGGTAAATTTCTAATAGTTTAACGACAGTTCTTTATTAAATCGTTCATTCTCTAAAAATTAATCCTTCCATCTCATTATTTATTAATCTCACGTATACTTTCCAAAATCTTTATTACTTTTTATGGTATGTTTTAACAATAAATAACGAATAATCACCACATCTACTAGCACATGGAAACTTTTGAGAATATAGTTGGCACGTTAAATGATTTGGTCTGGAGCACTCCATCCTTTTTTCCGTTCATGGTTGCCGTACTACTCAGTTTTGGAATTTTTATCACCCTTCGATTAGGCTTTGTTCAAATACGATATTTTAAGCATGGGATTTTAACCGTGATGGGAAAATTTGACCATTCTGACGCAATTGGGGACGTCAATCACTTTCAAGCATTGACTACAGCCTTATCAGCTACGGTGGGGATTGGTAACATTGCAGGTGTTGCCATTGCCATACATTATGGTGGTCCAGGAGCATTATTTTGGATGTGGGTTACCGCTTTTTTTGGCATGGCAGTCAAATATACTGAGTGTACTCTGGCCGTGAAATACAGAATACAAAATAGTGATGGGTCGGTCTCTGGTGGTCCTATGTATTACATCGAGAGAGGCCTAGGTGAACAGTGGAAGTGGTTAGCAGTCTTCTTTGCTGCTATGGCCGTTATATGTTCTTTCTTAACTGGAAATGCCGTACAGGCAAATACCGTGGCTGACACTATGAAAGCCACCTTCCTTATCCCAGGATGGATTACTGGGCTAGCAACAGCCTCTGTTGTTGGATTCGTCATAGTAGGTGGAATCAAACGTATTGGTCGAGTAACCGCAAGTTTAATGCCCGTAATGGCAATAATATATGTACTTGGAGCGCTCATTATTTTATTATTGAATGTTGAAAAAGTACTACCAGCATTCGGAACAATCATTGAATATGCTTTTACACCTAAGGCAGGTGCTTTTGGAATTGGTTCGGGCTTGTTTTTAACTACCTTAGTGTGGGGTATCAAAAGAGGTTTATTTTCAAATGAAGCGGGTCAGGGTTCCGCACCCATTGCTCATGGCGCTGCAAAAACTAAAGAACCCGTTCGTGAGGGAGTTGTTGCCCTTTTAGAGCCTTTTATTGATACTCTTGTGGTTTGTACCATGACCGGTTTGGTCATTGTAAGTACTGGAGTATGGGAGCAAAAACACCCGACTGTTTTTACCACCAACGCCTTAGAAGCTAGCTTTGAAATAGACGACGAGAGTACCATTTTAACAATATCAAACGGTGTTCCTGTCAATGGTGATATTCTTCGGAATGATTATTCATACGGAGAATTTTACACAGACATAGAAAGAGAAGAACTATTTAGTGGCCAAATTGTTGTCTTAGAAGACAGATCCGTGACTATTCAAACATTGACCGGTGAAAACTTAGGTGAACTTCAAACCAGTATTGTAGAGAATGGAGCACCTTTAACCGCATTGGCTTTTGAGAAAGGTCTCTCCCCCCTGTTTGCCGGTGGTAAATATATCGTTACCATTTGTGTGATTTTATTTGGTGTCTCCACCGCCATTAGTTGGAGTTATTATGGGGACCGCTCCATTCAGTACTTAGCTGGTGATTCTTCCATCATTTATTATAAAATAGTGTATTTAGTCATGCACTTCTTAGGAGCTATATTAGCCCTTGAAACGGTATGGGCCATTGGTGACATTGCATTGGGACTTATGACATTCCCTAACATAATCGCCTTATTTGCCCTTTCTGGTGTAGTTGCAAAAGCAACAAAAACCTATTTTGATTCCTACAAAGCAAACCAAGGCTCGGAATGATATGCCTCGAAATAAGTATCTGCAGGTAATTGAACACCCCCTAGTCCATCTCTACATAACCAAACTCAGAGATCAATACTCAGGGGTTCAAGCGTTCAGAGAAGCAATGGATAAATTGGGGGGTATTTTAGGATATCATGCACTCTCGCACGTAAGTACCAAGGATGTACAGGTTCAAACACCCCTGGAACATACTTCGGGGGTGGAGTTGGATAAAACCGTTCATGTTGTTCCCATACTTAGAGCAGGCTTAAGTTTGGTTCAAGGAATCCTACACTTTGTGCCCAATGCCAAAGTAGGCCATATTGGTGTGTACCGTGATCACCAAACACATGAGCCCATTAATTACTACGACAATTTACCTGAAACACTAGATCATGGAATATGTATCGTAGTTGATCCTATGCTTGCCACAGGCGGTAGTGCATCCCATGCTATTAGCTACTTAAAGGAAAACGGAGCAAATGATATTGTTTTCACTTGTGTAATTGCAGCCCCGGAAGGTGTTGAGAAGGTGCATAACAAACATCCCGATGTCCCTATAATTACCACCTACCTCGATCGTGAATTGAATGAACAGGCGTACATCCTTCCTGGACTCGGTGATGCAGGAGATCGGTACTTTGGCACTACTCCTTCATAACTACTTGTTATGAAAAAACTTCATCTTACTCATATCGCATTCATTTTCTGTACCGCCTTTTGTGTTGCACTAATTTCCTGTCAGGATTTATCCGAATTTGATACCCAACAGATTGATCAGGTCTTACAAGCGAATAAAATCGGTTCTTCTGAAAGCTGGGGATTCCGTCTAAATCTAATGGATGAGGGTCGAAAAGTACTCGATTTAGAAGCTGGTTATGCAAAATTTGTAGAGAATAATGAGGAAAGCTTTACTGAAATTTCAGGTCCTATTTTAATTACTATTTATGACGAAGCAACAGGCGAATTACAGAGCACTATAACCTGTGATAGTGCTCTGTATAGGTCCTCTGTTGGAATATTTGAAATGTATTACAATGTTGAAATTAACACAACGGAGGAAAAAGTCTTGAGATCTGACTATCTAAAATGGCAGCGTTTTCAGGATCGAATGAACACTCCCCTATTTGTAACCTTTATTGCTCCTCCAGATAGTATTTCTGCTTTAGGTTTTGAAGGAAATACAAATTTAAGCGAGTACACTTTAAACGAAGGGGGTGGTACTGTTGTCATCGATTAAGCGTGCCTATCGCCGAATAACAAATTATTGGGCGGCTTTAGCTAATAGTCAAAGGAATTTATTCTTACTTCTGAGTGGCATTGGGGTGTTGTTTAGCATAGTTAGCAGTCCATTGCAGGCACAAAATATTGTTGAATTGTTACGTTTCGAATCAGCCGAACGAACCATATACGAACAAGAGCCTGTTCAACGCTTAATTCAGGCACGTCTCACCATAGATGGTTTAGCCATGGTATGTGATACAGCTTATCGGTACTTAGATCGCAGTGAATTACTAGCGATTGGTAACCTTCAAATTGAAACAGAAAATGCCATTATTTGGACCGATTCGCTTCGCTATTTTAGTAAAAACGAACGAAGCCTCTTAAGAGGCAGGGTGATTATTGAGCAGGAGAATACTCGTCTATTTGGCACATCAGTAGATTATAATTTCGAAGAAAAAATTGCTTACTTCACTAATGGCATAAGGCTTGTAGATAGCACAGGAGTACTCACGGCTAACAAGGGAACATATTTTGAAAAGCAAGATAGTGCCCTCTTTATTGAGCATGTACAACTGCTTACCGAGGATGAATATGCGGAGAGTGACTTCTTGACCCTCGCACGTAAATCAAAGAGGAGTTACTTATCCAGTAATGTACTTATAGATAATCTTAGCAATCAGCAACGTATTCGGGCCGATTCAATCTACGCAGACTCAACAGGCTTCCGTCAACTCATTGGAAATGCAGTTATACGAACGATTGAATCTGCAGCTAATGATACTCCAGATGATCCAACTCCAGAAATCAACACCGATACCAAATCTGATACAACCTTTGTATTTGCTCCCATCATTAAGGTGTACGATAAAGATAGCACCTTCACATTCCAAAGTGACTCACTGAGTCAAAGCTGGAGCACTAACTTTTCTACTCGTTCGGACAGTTTACAATACGATTCCCAGATCGAAGAATTCACCTTAACAGGCCAACCCATCGCCTGGTATGATAATACCGAACTAAATGCAAAAACCATTATTGCCCAAACCGATAGTAATGAACTAAGCCTACTATACCTACTTAATGAGGCCTTTGTTACTGTTAGAGCAGAGAAATCTGGGCGTTTTAATCAACTAAAAGCCGATACGGTAATAACTCGTTTTAAAGACGGACACCTTCATACTATGACTTTAGAACCTAATGTGACCATTCTTTATTTTACCCAAAATGAAGAGGATGAAAACGATGGGGCAATTGAATTAAACACTCCTCTAGCGAATATACGTTTTGTGAAGGATGACATTGATGAATTAGCTGCTAATACTTCTCAAGGCTTTGTTTTTGAAGAAGACAGTAGCCTTTCTCTACGGAGACTGGAAGGCTTTCGTTGGAGTCCGAATGTTCGTCCTATTAAACCTTCTATTGATTTGGAGTATCGTTTTGATGCCGTGCCAAATCAACCCGTATTTATCTTACCCCTTCGATTCCAACAGTATGTAAACGATAAAAAAAGTGTTAATTTTAATCCAAAATAATCAATCGATATGATGATGGATATGTTAAAAAATCCCCACTATTTATTGCTTTTAAGCGTTCTTATGATGCTTGGTTTTAATGGGTGCAGTAACACCCCCAAAACATCTAAAGACAAGGTAGCTGATGAGACTCAGAACTCTTTAGAACCAAAAATAATGATTGAATCTATCTCAGATTGGGTCGTACTGTTTGATTTGCAAACCCACTCAACTATGGATGCCTGGACTGGGTTTAATCAGGAAGCTGTACCGGGAAAATGGGAAATTATCGATGGAATACTCACTGTTTCAAAACAAGGAGATGCTGTTGAAAAAAATACGGGATTTGGTCAGTCTATTGTGAGTAGAGACCTCTTCGATAACTTTGAGTTAGAAGTCCACTACAGAATGTCTCCTGGTGGAAATAGCGGTATCATGTATCATGTGATCCAAGGGATCGACTACGAAGATGACTATGAAACGGGACCTGAATATCAATTATTGGACAATGAATTAGCTCCCTCTGAATCACTTCCTCATCGTCAAGTAGCCTCTTTGTATGATATGTATGCTCCCAATTCATCACCTTACCTACCCGCAGGGCAATGGAATGTGGCAGAAATAAGAGTGCTTGATAACGAAGTCGAGCACTGGTTAAACGATGAATTAGTTCTCCAATATAATTTTAAAAGCGCCGATTTTCTCCAACGTAAACTGCAAAGCAAGTGGAATGACGATGCTGATTGGGCCAAAGCAGGAATCGGGCACATTTCCCTCCAGGATCATGGGGATAAAGTCGAATTCAAGCGGATTGCAGTTCGTCGTATTAAATGAACAGTACCATTGGCCCAAGCATTCAAACAAAGCTCGTTAAACCCAGAGTAACGACTATATTTTGGTTTAAAAAGAACTTACAGGCTGTTGTTGACTAAGACAATGAAAGGCCCCAAGTCCCCAAACCAATTCACGTGCATTTATTCCTCGTACCACTTTATTAGTAAAACACTCCTGTAAAATACCTATAGCTTGTTGATCATTAGGGACATCAAAGATAGGAACCCAAACAGAATCATTGCTAATATAAAAGTTTGCATAGGAAGCAGGTAATCGTTGCCCTTCATGGACGACTGGAGATGGCATTGGAAGCGCAACAAGTTCGGGTTTAGAACCATCGGCAAAGTAGAAGCCATGGAGGCGTTCCCAATTTTCTTGTAATGCCTGATAGTTTTCATCTTTACTATTGTTCTCTACAGCACTAACAATGGTATTGGGTGAGACAAATCTTGTCATATCGTCAATATGACCGTCTGTATCATCCCCTACAATACCATAACCTAGCCACCAAATTTCCTTGGCACCATAAAAACGTTCTAAGTATCCCTCAATCTGCGATTGATTTAGATTGGGATTACGGTTTGGGTTCAGTAAACATGCCTTGGTTGTCATTAAAACACCCTGGCCGTTGGTTTCTATTGCACCCCCTTCCATTACAATACCTGGTCGGATACTAGGTATGGCTAAAAAATTCGCTACCTGTGCTGGAATTGCATTATCAAGATCAAAAGGGGGATATTTTTGGCCCCATGCATTGTATTCCCAATCCAGCAGTATTAACGAGTCAACTTCCTGATCTCGAACCAAGAAACAAGGCCCATGATCGCGACACCAAGCATCATTGGTTGGGAATTGATGCAACTCTAGACTGCTTAAATCCCCTCCTTTCTGCTTAATTAATTCGCGAACATATTCAGCCATTTTAACAGTATTAACATTAATGTGAACTCGTTCTTCATGGGTAAGACCTGCTGCGAATTCCGCATAAATGGGAATAATCCGGTCCAACATTCCCGGCCAAGTGTTAGGATTGTGTGGCCAACTTAACCACGTTGCCACATGAGCTTCAAATTCTCCTGGGAAACGATATCCCATCTCAGTGACATTAACCCCAGAAGTATCTACATGGTCAAATGAGTACACATGTGAAGAGACATTACACGGTATTTGATCGGAGTCTGCTGAATGTCGGTCTGCTTTCAATTCAGGATTCATCGTCTAAAAACCGCTTAGTAATGGGGTGATAACTGTCAATTCTACGGTCTCGTAGAAATGGCCAATGAATTCTATAGGCATCCGATTGGCTATAATTAATGGGTTGAATCAAAACTTCTTCTTTGCCTTCAGAGGCTTGACAAAGCACCTTGCCAAAGGCATTGCATGCAAATGATTGTCCCCAGAACTGCATGTCACCTTCTACCCCAACTCGGTTAACTGAAAGTACGGGAATCCCATTAGCCACAGCGTGAGAAAGCTGTATAGTATGCCAAGCTTGATGCTGCTCATCGTTGGTTTCAGGATCTTGTGAATGAGCCCATCCAATGGCAGTCGGGTACACCAACACATCAGCGCCTTTTAACACTGTTAATCGAGC
>DCQQ01000006.1:36306-65062 GCA_002323515.1 Balneolaceae bacterium UBA1514
CCAAACTTTTTTTTTTCTTTTGGATGCCACCCAATAGCTGTAGGGTAAAAAATTATTTCTGCTCCTTGTAAAGCGGTTAATCTTGCAGCTTCTGGAAACCACTGGTCCCAACAAATAAGCACTCCTATTCTGCCAAATCGCGTGGGGAAAACCTTGTAACCAAGATCTCCCGGAGTAAAATAAAATTTCTCGTAATAGCCAGGATCATCTGGTATGTGCATTTTTCTGTACATTCCAACCATCTCTCCATCGGCATCGATAACAATCGCAGTATTGTGGTAAAGTCCTTGAGCCCGTTTTTCGAACAGAGAGGCCACTATAACCACCCCTAGTTCTTTTGCTAGTTCAGAAAAGGTTATAGTCGATGTACCAGGTATCGTCTCTGCTAAGCCAAAATGATCATAATCTTCAGTGAAGCAGAAATATTGTGAGGCAAATAACTCTTGCAGAACCATCACTTGTGCTCCCTGTTCTGCTGCCATTCGAATCTTGGCAACCGCTTTTCCCCGGTTTTCATTTGGATCGGTACCGCAGCTCATTTGGATGAGTGCAAAAGTGGCTTCTCGGATTTGCTCTGAATGGATAGAGGGACTCATAGACATAGAATTAAACTCTGGATCATAAAAAATTAATCCTATAATTTATGTAGAACCAAATCCTGGATAAATACCCTGTATGCGTTCGAGTAAATATTTTTTTATAGGTTTATTCCCTGCAATTATTTGCTTTCCGATAAGCCACTGATCTCCGCCTTCCCAATCGCAAATATATCCCCCAGCTTCTTGAACAATGAACCCACCGGCTGCTACATCCCATGCCTTTAAGCCTTCTTCAAAGAAACCTTCAACCCAACCAGCGGCAACCGCACATAAATCATACGAAGCCGCCCCCGCTCTTCGAACACCATGAGTTTCTTGAAACAGTACCTTAAGTAAAGTCAAAAATGAATGAACCCGTGAGAATTCCATATAGGGAAAGCCTGTAGCTATGAGAGAGTCTTCGGGCTGTGTACAAGGACTGACAGAAAGTACAGTGCCATCCAAATAAGCACCTTGCCCTTTTGTAGCATAGAAACATTGTTTATGCGCCAACTCATAGACTAACCCAAGCACCAATTCCGTTCGATCCCAAAAGGCGATGGAAACACAATAAGGCGCAAAGCCATGTGAAAAATTGGTCGTGCCATCGATGGGATCTATAATCCAAATTCGTTGATCTAACTCCTCAGGCTGGGCATGATTTTCCTCGGCCCAAATCATATCATCCGGAAATAATTCACTCAACCGATTAACTATGAACGCCTCTGAGGCAAGATCCGCGGAGGTTACTAAGTCATTTTTAGCTTTACGCTCGATTTTGAACTGATTATCGGCTCTGATCTTGTGAATAATTTCATCCAATTCGGGTAGTAGTGTTTTAATGGCACTGAGTTCGGTTTCGTAGCTTTTTTCAGTTAAACTTTTCATCGATATGACTGGTTAAGTGATAGTATTTTAGGCTATAGAATGAGTTTAAAGCCTCTTTTCCGCCTCTTTATTGGGGGGCATAAGCTTACAAGCTCCTTCATAATTTAGGGTTTCTTCTTTAAACTAAGCGTTTTTTTAAAGATATTTAGCGTACTTTTTACTCCTCCCAATAACACTACTTATTTTTATGAAAATCCCCATTGCAAGCGACCATGCAGGATATGCAGCAAAATGTGTTGTACTGCAAATATTAAAGGCTCTTCGCGTTGATGTAGACGACCTAGGCACTCATAGTGAAGATTCCGTAGATTACCCAGAATACGCCGTTCAAGTAGCACAAAAAATTGATCAGGGCGATGCTGATTTAGGCATTCTTATTTGTGGCAGTGGTCAAGGAGTCTGCATGACGGCCAATAAGTATAGCGGCGTGAGAGCCGCATTGGTCCAAGATGCGCATACCGCTGCCCTGACTCGGCAGCACAATAACTCCAACATATTATGTCTGCCAGGGCGAAGTTTAGAAAACGAACCTGAAATATTAAAAAATATTCTAAAAAGCTGGTTAGAAACACCGTTTGAAGGGGGGCGCCATGAACATCGCGTCCAAAAAATCTCTAGCCTAACCTCATCTTACTCATAAATTATTAGCTAACATCTATGAATAGTATTCAATCTCAAGACCCCGCTATCTTTGATTTATTGCAAAAAGAAACCACTCGCCAAAATGATAATCTAGAGCTTATTGCATCTGAAAATATTGCCTCTAAAGCAGTTATGGAGGCAAATGGATGTGTACTAACCAATAAATATGCAGAAGGGTATCCAGGAAAACGATACTATGGTGGGTGTGAGTTTGCCGATGTTATCGAAGACTTGGCAAGAGATCGAGCTAAAAAATTATATAGTGCTGACTGGGTGAATATACAACCTCATTCTGGAGCTTCGGCGAATGCGGCGGTGTACTTAGCGCTTATGAAGCCAGGTGAAACCTTATTGGGTTTTGATTTAGCTCACGGGGGACATTTAACCCATGGTTCACCAGTAAATTTTTCAGGAATTTATTTTAAACCCGAGTTTTATGGGGTGGATGAACATACTGGACTTTTGAACTATGACAAAATCCGAGACAAAGCAAAAAAAGTTCAACCTAAGCTCATTTCCATTGGAGCCTCTGCCTACTCTAGAGATTATGATTATGAAACATTCCGTGCAATTGCGGATGAAGTAGGTGCTTTACTTTGGATGGATATGGCCCACACTGCTGGACTTATTGCGACGGGTAACCTAAACGACCCCCTGCCTCATTCCCATGTAGCTACCACCACCACCCACAAAACACTGAGGGGACCTCGGGGTGGAATGATCTTAGTGGGTAAAGATGGCCCTAATACTCTAGGCGTCGTTGCAGCCAAATCAGGAAGAACAAAAAATTGGTCAGAATTATTTGATTCTGCTGTATTCCCAGGTACCCAAGGCGGCCCTCTTATGCATGTGGTTGCGGCTAAAGCCGTCGCCTTTCAAGAAGCACTTAAACCCGATTTCAAACAATATCAAACTCAGGTTCAAGCCAATGCTAAAGCGTTAGCAAACCGATTTTTAGAGCTAGGATATACTATTGTAAGTGGCGGAACAGACAATCACCTCATATTAATTGATTTACGGAATAAAAATGTAACGGGCAAGGTGGCCGAGGAAGCGCTAGGTTTAGCAGCCATCACTGTGAACAAGAATATGGTTCCCTTTGATACAGAAAGTCCTTTTGTAACCTCTGGTATACGAATAGGGACCCCCGCAATGACCACCCGAGGATTCAAAGAAAGTGAGTTCATTGAGATTGCAAACCTGATCGATCAAGTAATACAATATCCAGAGAGTGAATCGAATCACAAAACGGTGGCTGGTCGGGTTAAAGAGATGTGTGATCAATATCCACTCTATTAATCTTAAATTAAACAGAGGCCCACTTTGAAGGAACGCCAAATCATGGAAGGCACTCTACCGAAGGCTCAACAGCCTAAGGATCGTACGGATCAGATGTCTTTTTTAGAGCATTTGGAAGAGCTTCGATGGCGCTTGGTTAAGGGTATAGTCGGAGTTGTAATTGGTGTAATCGGAGCTTTTATTTTTTCTGATTTCATCATAGATACCCTGCTTCTTGGTCCTACTAGAGCGTCATTTTTCATGTATGATATCATTCGTGTAGATGCTATTGATCTCACCCTACAATCCAGGAAATTACCCGGACAGTTCTTCACCTATTGGGGTATGTTATTTATTTCTGGATTCATCATTGGTTCGCCGTTTTTTTTCTATCAAATATGGGCTTTTATTGCGCCTGCTTTAGAGAAACAAGAACGTTGGAAAACTATTTTAACGGCTTTTTTCATCACTTTCTTTTTCGGCGTTGGAATCGCATTTGGCTATCTCATCCTGGTCCCCTTTGCCTTACAATTTTTTGCCAATTTCAACATCTCAGATAGTGGACTGGTTCGAAACGACTTTGACATAAACGCATACTTCAGTTCATTGGCTATGTGGGTCGTAAGCTGTGGGATTATTTTCCAAGTACCTGTTCTTAGTTATGGTTTATCTAAAGCAGGTTTTTTAACCCCCTTATTTCTTCGAACCTACAGAAAACATGCAATCATTTTATGCTTAGTTTTGGCAGCATTTTTAACTCCTCCAGATCCAATTTCACAAATCTTAATTGCTATCCCGTTGGTTATTTTATATGAAATCGCAATCGGAGTTTCTGCAATAGCAGTCCGTCAACGTACTAAAGAATTGCGTAAAGCGTTTGGTGAGGAATAACTCTTACGCACATGGGGGAAAATGTCGTAAAAGAGCCTTATATTTCAACATCCTAACATCTAAGAGTTTTATGCAAAACAACACCTTTTTTTCTTCTATTTCTAGAACATCCTTCGGTTTTTTCGTGCTAGTGCTAATCGTATCAATGGCCACAGGATGTGACGAAGATCCCTTTTACTTCACCTACGATTATTCTGATGCCCCTAGTTTACCCGACGTCTCTGAAGCCATAGAAACCATAAACTATGATGATGGATTGGTAGTATACATCATGGAGCGTGGAACGGGTACCCAAAAAGTAACAATCCGAGATAATATCTTTTTATTTTACACGACTTTTAGAGGGGGGACTTCTCGAGATAATATCGTTGACAGCTCCTACCTAAATGGTTCACAAGCTTCTACTCAATTTGCTGGAATTGGCACTTATCAAAGCTCTCGAGGTGTCGGATTTGTTCGAGGAGTTTTGGGAATGACCGAAGGAGAACATCGAGTGATTCAGGTTCCTGATTCACTGAACGCTTATGGAGATTTGGTATACTGGAATCTAACACTAGATTATATCGCCTATTAGCCTACATATACCCTAGGTACCTTGGGGGATATTCTTGTCATAATCTCATAAGCAATGGTTTTGGTTTTCTCCGCCCATACACTGGCCCGAAGCTGATCAGCATCAAGTAAAAAAACAGGTGAACCTAGTGAAATTTTATTCTTGCCAAGCCAAATAAGGGTGAAATCCATCGTAATTGAGCCTACCTGTTCGTATAGTGTGCCTTCGATACTTAGTTGCATTTGATTGCTTAACATGCGAGGCAAACCATGAGCGTAGCCTACAGGAATGACCCCTACCCAACCGTCGCGTGGCGCTCTCCATCGTGCTCCATAACTCACCGATTCCCCTTTCTTCACGGGTTGATGATGCACCAGCCGGCTCTGCCATGAAAGTAACGGACTCAGTGAGTCAATGGCTTGATTACCCGCACTGTACCCATATATACATACACCAGGTCGTACTGCATCAAATGATAAGGGTAGTTGCTTTGCATAATGAAAAATAGCCCCACTATTAGCTGTATGCCGAAGCCACTCTATTGGAAACTGAGATTGAAGCCTTTGAAATAAATCTAGCTGTTCGGCTACTGTTGATATACCAGGATCATCGGCCTTATAAAAATGGGTATAAACCCCTTTGCCATAAATATCCTTTCGCTTTTGAATAGCCTGCGTAAGCACCGGTAGCTCTTCGATCGGAGCACCTAAACGCTTCATCCCGGTATCTATATTAACATGATACGAGCAGCCAGACTCTAACAGGTCTAAATGCCTGATATGACTCACAGAAGCGATTAAATTATGAGATTTATATACAGCTATGTTATGCTCATTTGGAGGCTCAAACACCAATATTGGCTGCCTAATACCAGCCTCTCGAAGAATGACCCCCTCCAACGGACAAACTACGCAAAATCCATGAACTTGAGGAGCTAATCGTTTAGCAATAGGAATAGCTCCATGTCCGTATGCATCATCTTTAATCACAGGCCAAAGTTGGGTATTAGGAGCCACATTGTTCTTAATGGCTTCAATATTTTGATCCAAATTTAAAAAGTCTATTGTCATATGTTGATTTATACTAGCTTGATCAACAACTAGACTAGTTTGGTCGTTTGAATTCACCTTGGAAGAATCATACGGTGGTAATTCTATGTACTCTGAAGCCATGAGCGTTTTTTATACTTTTTCAATATAACCTGAGCGGCATTGTAACCCGCTGCACCAAATACCCCACCACCAGGGTGGCAGGAAGCACTGGATAAGTAAAGGTGCTCAATAGGTGTTTCATATGCACTCATTTCAGGGATAGGTCGAAACATAAACATTTGATCAAAACTCATTTCGACATGCATTACATTACCCTTGAGTAGCCCATGCTTTCGCTCAATATCCAGGGGACTTTGGATGTACCAATCGATGAGTTTATCTTTCATATTTGGGGCGTAATCAACCACTACATCGTAGATTTTTTGAGCTTCCCGCTCACGGATATCGTCCCACTTTTCGCCATTTACTAGGTTGTAAGGATGCCATTGAGCCCAAACGAACATAGTATGTTTCCCATCCTTAGCCACTTCTGGATCAATTTTAGAAAAGGTCATCGCAAGTGCTGCTGGTTTACGTGGCGGTTTGGATTGGATGTAGTCTCCAATAGCTTCGTTCATGTACTGCACAGATGGAGCCAGCAACTGAATACCATTATGAATAAAGGGATCTTCTGGAGCTGCTTTGTAAACAGGTAACTCCTCTACCGCACATCGAATAACCATACCAAATCCGTTCCCTACGTTAATATTTTCGACTTTTTTCACCATAGAACTAGCCAAATGATCCGGGCCCACCATTTTTAGCATGGTTGTTTGAACATGAGCGTTAGAAACGACAATGGGCGCAAGGAATTCTTGGCCTTCTTCGGTTTGAACGCCGATTGCACGACCGGAACGAACCAAAATTTTTTCTACAGGGGTATCCGTTAAAATAGTTCCTCCATGAGCCTGTATAAGGTTCTTCATGGCTTGGGTAAGCATCCCGCTACCTCCTTTAGGATGCTTTGCGCCCGATTCATGCAACATAGATTGCCATCCCACAAAATCACCAGTGGCGCTCTGATCAGGTAAAGGTCCAGATTGGGCAGCAAACCAAACTAAGGCCGCTTTCAAGTAAGGACTTTCAAAGGCATCATCAACTACTTTTCCGTAGCTAGATAAAATACGTTGCAAGCCACTCATGTGTTCCCCTTTATTGAACATAGATCCATCTCGGATCTGAGCTTTCACTATTTCATTGACAATTTTACCTCCCTTAGGGGGAGTCATGAATGAAGCAAGAACTCCTTTGTTAATCTTTGCCCAGAATTCAATAAAATCCTTATAGTTTTTAACATCTTTGGGAGCCACACTAGCGATGGATTCGAGGGTTCTTTCCAGATCCTTCCAGAAATGTATGACTCCTTTTGCCGTTGGAACTGGGTAAGACATAATTGGGTCCATATCTATATATTCCAATCCGTAATTCTCCAATTCTAACTCTTCGATGATTCCTGTTTGGTGAATCATAATATGAACCGATGAACCCACATCCATGCGAAACCCATGAGGATTTTCAGTAGATTCAAACATGGTCTCGGTACGTACTGCCCCACCGATGGTATCATTTTTTTCGGTAACTAAAACTTTATAACCGGCTTTAACAAGATAACAAGCCGTGACTAATCCATTGTGCCCCGAACCCACTACTATGGTATCAAAAGATGGAGATGAAAGGTTCATATATACTATTTAATGGTTTAGTATTCTACCGTTAACCGATTGTGTACCAGGCTTCGGCTTATCAAGCTTCTTCAAGCAATAAATAGGTGCATTACGTTGCCTTTTCTCCTGCTAGCCCACTTATTTGTGTTCGTAAAGGTGAATCCAAATTAGCGTTTATTCATTGAGACTAAAAAATCTAAATTATCTCGAGTTCCTTTTATTTTATCAATGATGAATTCCATTGCTTCAAAGGGACTCATATTGGTTAAATGGCGACGTAACAAAACTACTTTCTCACGCTCTTCTTCACTAACCAATAGCTCCTCGCGTCGCGTTCCAGATCGAAATATGTCGATGGCTGGATAAATTCTACGATCCGAAATACGGCGATCTAGTATAATTTCACTATTCCCTGTTCCTTTGAATTCTTCAAAAATAACATCATCCATACGAGAACCGGTATCAATTAATGCGGTTGCAACAATAGTTAGTGAGCCACCTCCTTCTATGTTACGTGCAGAGGAGAATAGTTGTCTTGGTACCTTAAGTGCTTCCGAATCCACCCCACCACTCATAGTCCTTCCTTTGTTACCCGCACATACGTTATAAGCTCGTGCTAATCGGGTAATTGAATCCAACAATAATAGAACATCATGCCCACTCTCAACCAATCTTTTAGCTTTTTCAAATACAATTTCCGATAAGCCCACGTGATTTTCTGGTTTTTCATCGAAGGTAGAAGCAGCTACTTCTGCCCCTCGTACACTTCGCTCCATCTCAGTAACCTCTTCAGGGCGCTCATCAACCAGTAAAATTAATATTTTTGCTTCTGGATGATTTTGACTAACTGCGTTGGCAATGTTACGTAGTATGGTGGTTTTACCCGTTTTCGGCTGTGCAACAATTAAGCTACGTTGACCTTTACCTATTGGGGCGAACATATCGATTAAACGTGTGGTATACTCATTTGGGGCGTATTCTAAACGATAACGGTCCTCGGGATGTACGGGTAACAACTCATCAAAATAGCCTCTATTATCTACATCACGAGGGATGTGCCCATTAACCCCTTCCACTCTAAGCAGAGCAAAATATCTCTCACCCACTTTAGGAGGGCGAATAATACCAATTACACTATCACCTTGCCGAAGTCTAAATCGTTTAATCTGTGAAGGGGAAACATAAATATCATCGGGACTTGCCTTATAATTATAATTCACTGATCTCAAAAATCCATACCCATCTGGAAGAATTTCTAAGGTTCCCTCATTAATTAGATAAGGACCAAGCTTCGGCTCCAATTCCGCTAAACGTTCCTTTAAAGTAGGCGCATCAGAGGTTGGAAGTTCGTCATGTTCGTGCTTTTTACGGTTTCTTGATCTGTTAGAGGCGTTATGATGTTGATCAATGGAATCCCTGTTGCCTCTGCGCCCCTTGTTTTTTGGCTCTTCGGCTTCCGCTTTTTCTTCTTTATAACTAACCACATGTTCGCCGCCGCCATATAGGTTATTCGCAGCGTTATTAATTTGGGTCGCCGTACGAGTTTCTTTGAACAAATCAGGGGTTTTGCCTGCTTTTGAGCTATTTTCTGCTTTAACTTCGTGATTTGAAGCATGCCCGGCACTTGCATGTATAATGGCGTCAATAAGCAATTGCTTCTTTAACCCAGTTACCCTCTTCACCCCTATAGACTTAGCTATAGCTTGTAAATCCGGTAGTTTTTTTGATTTCAATTGCTCAGGGTCATTCCAAGAATACCCATCATTCGTTAGTGATGACATAAAATTTAATTAAATAAACGTGTTAGTACCGACTTCATGAATACTTCAAATTCATGGATGGTTAGGGAGTTAAAATTCTGGCCGTACAAGAAAAGCATATTCACATTCGGCTCATCCAATCTTTAACAATAGAGTAAAAGTAAAAACTTCCTGTAAAAATAACCAAAGATGTCTTCAATTCACTTAATATAAATTCTACATCACCATCATTCATGGCTCTCATATGTAAATGAGACGGAATACCTACCAAAGAAGCGGCCCTATCCCCTGCAACTTTGTAAAAAAAACGATCCGAAAAACCAAGTGTTTCATCTAAAATTTCCTTGCTTATTTTATCTTTCATCATTCCAATAACAATAACTTTTCTATTGTTTTTTAGTGACTTAACAGTGCTAATGGTAGATGAGATTCCTTCTAAATTATGAGAGCCTGAGAAATACCAAGAGAAGGTGGTATGCATTCGCTCAAATCTCCCTGGAACGCCAGGGAATTCTTCTATAGCCGCAATAAAATCTTCTTCACTTACTGGATATTGATCCTTTAAACACTGAATTGATTGGTAGGTCATAGCTACATTCCAAGCATTAACAGGTTCAAAAAAAGAAGTTTTGAGCGTAATATTGGGTTTGCTCAGTTTGATATTCTTCCTTGAAAAACTTGGGTTTAATTGTTCCGCTTCAAATATAGGGGCATTCTGTTTAATTGCACGCTCTTCAATTATCTTATATGCCTCATTCGGTACTTTACCCACAATACAAGGTACTTTCTTCTTAATGATGCCTGCTTTTTCCCAGGCAATTGAAGCTAAATCTTCTCCAAGTATGTCGGTATGATCGTAGGAAATACTTGTAATAATACTTAATAAAGGTAAAAGTACATTGGTTGCATCTAATCTTCCTCCCAAACCTGTTTCAATAATAGCTATATCTACAAATTCATGGTCAAATAGAGTGAATGCAATCACCGTACTTAACTCGAAATAAGTGAGTTTGTACGTGTCTAGTAAGCTGGAAACTTGGGCAAAAAAGGCCACTAATTTGTTATCAGAAATGGGCTTACCGAGTATGCGAAATCGTTCGTTAAATGAAATTAAATGGGGAGATGTGAACAAGCCCGTTTTATATCCAGCACGGCGGTAAGTAGCTTCAAGAAGGTGACATACTGTGCCTTTTCCATTCGTTCCCGCTACGTGAATAGAGGGGAAATTTTTTTGAGGATTGTCCAATTCTTGTAAAAAATTCTTGACCTTTTTTAATGAAAAATTAGCGGCTTTGGCTCCAACCATACTAAATTTTGGGAGGGTAAGTAAATATCTCTCGACATCTTTAATATGAATAAATTCTTTAGGCATTGATTATAATTTTGGGTATTTCCTACGAAATAGTTAACTCATATATGTTTCTGATCATGTCTAATATGGTCTGATCTGTAACTAGTTGAATTGCGTCTATGTCGTGTATGGGTTGGATTCCCTTGATGGTACTAGTGGAAAAAATCACATCTGCTTCATACAGTGATTCTATGTGATACAATCCCTCTTGAATGCTAAAAAAAGATTGATTGTGTAACGCAGTCAACAAAGCGTCACGTCTTGTTCCAGCTAATATACCACAATTTATAGAGGGGGTATACACTGTTTGTTTGTTTATCCAAAAAATATTTGCTGAACTACTCTCTCCTACATAACCATCTGCACTACAAAGCAGTGCATCATCATAGCCATTTTGTAGAGCCTCAGTAGCAGCCAGTACATACAACAAAGCATTAGATGACTTTAGTGTACTGGCCTCTGCTGCTTTAACGGGCAAATGAAAGGAACTTTTCATAAGCCGGAGACTAGACGATTGGTCTAATTGATCGGGCATTGGGTGGTAAGAAAGAAACCAAGACCCCTTCGAGCTTGTACTAGGATACCCTCTTCCCCCATTCCTCCAACATTGCAAGCGAAGAATGTGTTGCAAGCCTAAATGACCATTATTTTTTATTCCAACCTTAAACAAGCGTCCCCACTCTTCGGAGGATATTTGTAAATCAATACCTAAATAGTCTAAGCCTTTATTTAAACGCTTTATGTGCAAGTCTAGCAAAATAACCTGCCCATTAACGCTAAGCATTGTTTCAAATAAACCATCCCCATACATCATTCCTCTATTTTCAACATGTATTCTCGCCTCAGACTCTCGCAACCAAGTCCCATTTAGGCAGACCAACGGCTCATTTAACACAGTGTCTAGGTTTTCTTTCAACGGTGACGGTCCGTCTGCTTTAATTTTTCCGGGCTTATCTGTTCCCAAACTCAACCTCTAAAAGACTGATTAAAGGCTCTAATTGTGATGAATTTCGGTAGCCTACCTGAGTCCAAAGGATTTGTTTATTGACTGAATAGACAAGGGTGGGGATCCCTGGGATTTGAAATTCGTTAAACAAGGCACTTCCATCTACTACAAGATGCCGCTCGGAAAATACTTCATCACTTTCATAAGATACACCGTTGTTTTTTTCTAGCTTCTCTCCCTCTATTTGTTGAACATATCCCTCTCGCGTATCTAAAACTAGAGCTATAACCAATTTTGGAGTCATTGGATTATAACCCGAGGAAACAGAATCAAATCTAGCGATGAGTTGTTCTAATTGGTCCACCACTTGAGTTGACTTATCCGACCAACGTGCAGCAAATAGCATGATGATCGGTTCATCGGTAAATGTAGCCATTTGTACACTATCCATTTCTTGTTCTAAAAACCCTGTTTGCAATACAGATACATGGGCCTCTAAAAACTGACCGGTGCCTTCTTGAAGGCCACTATTGAAGGTCTTCAATTGTTTTGAATTGAAATTGAAAGAAGAAAACACTATTGCGACCAAACCTATAAACGCTAGCACTAGCACAAATGGGACAAATTGTTTGGAATCTAATCTCATACTCAAAGTTATGGTTTTTTGCACTTTATCGCCTGATTTAATACGGCTAGGCGTTGGCAATCTGAGTTATAAGAAAAATAATTTACAGAATGCTGGAATAAATTTTTTTAATTCGGTTCAATTTATCTGTGCGCTCGATAAATGATATATGAATAGGGTGAAATACCCCACTTTTTTTCCTGAATAGCGAGTCCGTTACTTCGAACTTCATAGTTTTACACGTGTTGCGTAACCCTAGGGTCAGTTTTTTGGTTTTGAGATGTAAACACGGTAAAGTACTTAGCTGAAACTTGATTCCAAAGCTACGATTCCTAAATCCTGCAAATAGTCTAATTGATCAATGACCCCTTGAAGATCCCGTCCATACCTGCGTTCTCGAACGATATCATAAAACTTGGGTGTCGCTTATTGTTCCCACTGCACTTTGGCATACCAATAAGAAGTCCATGAACTCAGACCCCGCCCTTCAGATCCCCTTGCACGCTCTTTATTGGGTTCATTGGTTATATAACCATTTCAAAAACGTTCTGGGCAAATCTGATACCAAACTAGTCCATTAGACCATTCCGGTGCCTGTGCACAACTTACACAAAACGGGCCCAAAAGCAGAATAACAATCCCAATTAGACTAATTCGTTGCATAGTTTAGTATCAAGTTGAAATGGCTACGTCTCCATCCACATCATTCACCCTCATAACCGACCATGCACCTAGTAGCATAAAGACGCCTGCAGTGACCAAGGCCCAAATCGCCTGCCCACCGTACAAATGCTTAACAATAGGCCCTCCAATAATTCCATTTACAATCTGTGGGAAGGTGATGAAAAAATTGAATATCCCCATGTAGACCCCCATTTTTTTTGCCGGGATAGAACCAGCTAAAATAGCATATGGCATGGCTAGAATACTAGCCCAAGCTATGCCAATACCAACCATGGAAAGCAGGAGCCAATATTTATCTTGAATAAAATAAATTGATATAAGACCTAATCCACCTAGAGCAAGGGATATAGCATGTGTTTTTTTACGACCCATTGATGCGGCAATTTTTGGTAAGAAAAAGGCAAATACAGCAGAAACTGCGTTATACACCCCGAAAATAACTCCAACCCAGTTTCCAGCTTCTTGAAATAATGGAGAACTAGTATCCCCTTTAGCTACCCCAAAAACATGTTCAGCGATGGCTGGTGTGGTAAAAACCCACATCGAAAATAAAGCAAACCAAGAAAAGAATTGAACCAGTCCTAACTGCTTCATGGTTTCCGGCATAGATGCAAAATCTCTAAAAATATGAACCAAAGAGGGTTTTTCTTCTTCAACTACTTCGTTTTCTAACTCTTCACTATCGAATTCCTCAAGCTCTTCTGGACTGTATTCAGTAGTAGTGACCACCGTCCACAGTATAGAACCTAGCAATATAGCAGCACCTACCACAAATGAGATGATTAAATTTAATGGAATTTCCCCTTCTCCAGCTGTTTTACCCCACCCAAAGCCTTCTGCTAGAATGTAGGGTAGCCAAGACCCTACTACAGCTCCAATTCCAATAAGCACGGTTTGAACCGAAAAACCTAGGGTACGCTGCAAGCTAGGTAGTTTGTCCGCCACCAATGCCCTGAAAGGTTCCATAGCAATATTGAAGGAGGCATCCATAATCATAAGCATACCTGCTCCAACCCATAAAGCTGGTATGAATGCCGCAAATAAGCCCGCATTAGGCATAAGAATGAGCCCCAAACTAGCGAGAACGGCACCTGCTAAAAAGTACGGCCGCCTACGCCCCAAACGGGTCCAAGTGTTATCACTGTAATGTCCGACAATGGGCTGAACAATCATCCCGGTGATGGGTGCTACTAACCAAAACCAAGACAGATGCTCTACATCGGCTCCAAAGGTTTGAAGTATTCTACTAGCGTTAGCATTCTGTAAGGCAAAGCCCATTTGAATACCTAAGAAGCCCATACTCATATTCCAAATATCAGCTTTTCGCAAATTGGGTTTTGTTCGTTTCATTGGTTACTCCAAATAATGATTAGGATAAAAAGTGACTAATTCATGGTAATGAATGCGTAATTATTGTCTAGTGGGTACTAACTATCACCCAGGAATGAGCCGGTACTCTCATACTATCATTCCCCGTTGCTTCAAACTGTGTAGTTTCCATTCCATATATATTATATGTAGTGCCTGCTTCTAATGGGAAACTAATTTCTTGGGTCATTTGGGTATTATTAAGCCCAACATACATGCCAAAATAATCCTTGTTTCGTTGGAAGGCATAGGTGCCTTTTGGAGAGGATATACGTATGGGATTTGCTCCATAAGCGCCATTCCAAAGAGCTTCGTTTCGCTTATTCAATGCCAACAAATCGGTATAAAAATCGACTAGTGCATAGTCTTTCCATTCAATTTCATCTTTTTCAAAGAATAATAATTGTTTATCCAACACCGCTTCTTGCCCACTATAGACCAATGGCATACCATCAATAGTCGCTGAGAGTACCGCAAAGTTTTGGAAATTATCCCCGTACATTTCGATATCGGTTCCATTCCAAGAATTTTCGTCATGATTGGATGTAAAATACATCCGATAGGAACTGTCAGGGAACTTTTTAGCATCTTCTGCTAGTAACGAATCCAATCGATCGAAAGTAATCGCTCCTTTCGCAATTTCTCTAATGATGTGAGCGTATTCCCAGGCGTAGTTCATATCAAATGCCTCTATTAGCAATTCAGGCTCCCCATCTTCAGCTAACATAAATATATCCTTTACTTCGTCCAACTCGGCATGTGCCCGTACCCAAAAATCAGTGGGAACCTTACCTGCCACATCACAGCGGTACCCATCTACTCCAAATTCAGCCACCCAATACTTCATCGCATCAATCATTGCGGCTCGCATCTTTTCATTGGTATAGTCAAGTTGAATGACATCGGTCCAATCAGTGCCTAATGGTGGAATGAAATCACCTTCTTCATTTAGTACATACCAATCCTTATTTTCTGTCCATGGATTATCCCAAGCCGTATGATTTGGTACCCAATCGAGAATTACCTTCATCCCGAGTCCATGTGCTTGCTCAACCATGCGTCTGAAATCTTCCTCCGTTCCGTAGTCACTGCTAACCGCCTTGTAATCCTGTACCGAATAGTAGCTCCCAATACTACTTTCAGTTTCTTTTCGGTTAATTTTGCCAATTGGATGGATAGGCATGAACCAAAGAATATCAACTCCCATTTCCTTTAGGCGTGGCAGATGTTGTGAAAAGGCATTAAACGTGCCTTCAGGGGTATATTGACGCACATTTACCTCATAAATAGTTGCGTTTTTACTCCACTCTGGATGTTCCACTTTGGACACAGGGGCCACCGCTTCCAAGGTAGAAGGTTGTGAGCAAGCCGCTGACAGAACAAAGAGACTTGCTATACATAAACTAAATATGCGCGATAGTGAAAAACTAGTTGTTGAATTCATGATTAAATAATTGAAAAATTACAGATACAATGGGTTACGTATAAAGTCAAGGGTGAAATATCTGAATCAAAGAACTAATTGGTAGAAGCACAACTGAAATAGATTCACCAGTAAATGGATGCTCAAAGGTGATTGGCTTGGAATGATCGGCCATATTGAAGAACACCCAGACCGATTCATTAAAATAGGACCGTTCATAAATCAACACCTCATCACTAATGGAGTCGAATCGGAGCGATCCGTATTGAAGCGCTAGATGATCAGCACGAAGTCGAGCCATGCTTTTATAATGAGATAGGCTTTGCTGTTCGAGTGCACTCAGCCCTTCAAATTTCATAGGTCGCCGGTTATCCGGATCGTTGGCCCCAGGGAGTCCAAATTCATCTCCATAATACGTGACTGGAATTCCTGGAACGGTAAACATCCATGTGTGCATGAGTTGAAGCCGAGCATGGCCTTCTTTTTTAGGATGGAGGATATCCCGTGTCCAAGAAGCAAGTTTCGCATCCTCGTCCCAACGCACTTCACCACTTGCTAAACTGATGAACCTTGCTTTATCATGATTACCTGATATTACCCCCATTTGGTTACTCATTCCGTAATAGCGAACACTTTCCCCGAGTTGCTCCGCCAATGAATGCAATGACTCGTTCTGCCCAAAACTTGCTTGTGCAGCGTCAAAAAGGCTAAAATCGAACTGAGCATCTAATAACCCACTTCTAACATAGCTAGCAATCAAAGGCCGACTTCCATAGGTTTCTCCAATCTGATAAAAAGCAGCTCCTGAATTTTCTCTAATTTGCTGATTTATTTTGTGTGTAAGTGTACGCCAAAAGCTTAATGGAATATGCTTGGTTGCATCGTGGCGAAATCCATCAATATCAAATTCTTTGACCCAATACAATGCTGAATCAGACATAGCTTCGATCACGCGTTCTTGTGAAAAATCCAAACTCGGCATAAACGTATCGAACCAAGTAGTCAGGCGTTGCTCGTCCCAAAGCTGGGTATTCATAGTTCCATCTGGCAGGTATAAATCAGTTTTCCACTCGGGGTATTGTTCCATGACCGGATGCTCCTGATGTACATGATTAGCCACATAATCGAGTAAAATATTCATTTCTCTGGAGTGAGCAACTTCAAGTAATTTTTTCAAGTCATCTTTTGTTCCCATACGATCATCGATCCTAGACGACGAAATTGGCCAATAGCCATGATACCCAGAAAAGGTGCTTCGAACCCCTCCTTGGTCCCACAACCCATAAGCTCCTTCTGGATTCTGCATAATAGGAGAAAGCCATAGGGTATTCACCGAAAGGGAGTCGAAATAACCCGATTCAATCACCTCGATGAGGCCTCGCAAATCACCCCCGTAATAATTCACCGATGGATGTATTTCAGGGTCATCAACCTTACGGTTATTCTGTGTATTTCCATCCTTAAACCGGTCTAAAAACACAAAATACATATTCCAAGCAGATCGATCACTTCGCTTAAGTTGATCCGAATCCTGCACAATTTGTCCATTTTGAAAGGGAATCTTCAGGTTATGTAGCACCTCTATCTCATTAGCTAACCAAAGGCGCAGGTGAGTACGATCAGTGAATCGGGCCCTCTCGGGAATATCTAACTCCCAGTAGCCTCCCTTTTCTTGCACTTCTACCACTTCATTCTCCCACAGCGCCATAAATAAATGATCATCGGTAGAATACGTAAGGGTAGTCTTGACTTGATTACCACTACTTGATATAGACTGCTCTGACGAAAATTGTTCTTGAGATTGATTCACAGGTAGATAGGATTCCATTCGAAAACTAAGCCGATGTCCAGTAGCCTCAGTTGGGATTAACACCGCAGGGTGGACACTTCTCTTCCCAACTTCTATCACGCTGTTATAATCCCCAAATCCATTGGGTACTTTGCGTGGATTGGCTGGGTCTATTAATTCAATACTATCAACTACAAATTTATAAGCATATACTCCAGCTTCCACTTCCAGCTTAACATACCAGGCTCCGTCACGGTATTTCATTGGATTAGCTGCAACGTTCCATCCGTTCATTTCTCCCTTTATCTGAACCAGGTCAAGGTTTTTTTGGGGATCTGGATAGGTAAATTCAACCGTGACGAACCCACTATTCTTAGCAAGTATATGCCCCTGAACACCATTAACACGTAGTTCAATGAAATCGGCCGGTTGTTGCAATTTCCCTATAAAAATAGAACGCTCATCATTCATTCGTATATGTCTTAATCCCTCAGGGAGTTCGACTACTACAACATTTTCAGGTTCCCATACATAATCGGCCCAAATAACCTCGGTGGTATCAGATAAAATTAGAGGAGTATTCAGTCCTATAAATTGAGATGATCTCTCGTGCTCAGGCGGAGCATCACAAGCTGTCAATAATAGGATCAACACCAAAAGGGAATTAAAATAAATATTCAATCTGAACACTTTCTGGTGTGAGTGAATCAGTTGAAATTGAGAGTTATGTATTTCCCCTATTTGCATTTACTTTACAAGGGTGATGGTTTGTGTTTGTCTGTTAGAACCTTGCAATAAGCGCACAAAATAAACCCCACTAGACAATCCGGAGCCTGAAAACTGCATCGTATGAGTTCCCGGGCTCATCGGCCTATCAACCAAGGTAGCTACTTCACGCCCAAGTAAGTCATAAATCCTTAAGGAAGTGGCACCATACTCGGCTAAATTGAATGAAATTTGTGTGCTTGGGTTAAACGGGTTAGGATAACTAGGATAGAGTTCAAATTGATCTTTCATTAGTAATCTCTCTTCATTCTTACTCGAGGTCACTAGTTCAGAGTAATCAGTATTGGTAAAAATATGAAAAGCACCTGGTGCTAGGCCTAATTCTAACGATCCCCCACTTACTCTTTGCTCAGTCTTATTAAGATAGTCGAACCACTGCCCATCTTCTGAGAAATTAATAGTACCAGTTGTAGCATTTACTCCAAAATTGCCAACAATAACCACTTTTTCATCTCCATAACCGAGTCGAATGAATTTAATAGATGTTTGGAGTTGATGGGTAAAGCTTTCTGGGGAAGTAATGGCCGCCGAGGCTTTGCGAAGGGCCATGATATTAGCCCATGTTTCGTAGAGTACATAGCGTTCAGGGTTTTCCCAATAATCCCACCTAATAGGCTTAACGGCGGTTCGACCAGGAGCAATGGATGGGCAGTAGCTAGCCTCATTCAAACATTGTTCCCCCGCATTACCATAGCCATAGCCTAATTCTCCAAATTGCCACAGCATTTTAGGTCCTGGTAAAGTAAAAAAGAACGCTCCAGCTAGTTTCATACGATCTAAAGCTGTGGACAAATATCGGATATTGTACTCTCCTGAAGAGTTCCCAAAAGCTATGTTCTTGAACATTAACCATTGTTCATCGTGACTCTCCATATAGCCAATTAAATTTCGTTGTGAAAAGCCTCGTTGACTGGCTAAAACACCCCTTAAATCAGAATTATATCCCATGGTAGCTTCATTGTACTCATGGTTCATATTCCCCCAAATAAGCATTCCCTCATTAACCAAGACTCGTTCTTCTGAATTATCGGCAAAATGCTCAAGTATAACATACGCCGTACTGTCAATAGAACGGATAAAGTTATTATAGTTTTTCCAGATTGCAATTCTAGAAGCGTCATAACTCCCCCATGCTCCTACATTATCCAAATTATCCACTTGAGTAAACCCCTTACTCAAATCGAATCGGAAGCCGTCAATCTTGTATTCTTCTAACCAATACTGCATTACTCGTTTAGAAAAATAACGGGTTGCTGCGCTTTCATGATTCAAATCGTAACCTACATTAAAGGGATGTTTTGCTATTGGATTGGCATAGGGGTTTTCACTGGTGGGCGCACCATAATTTCCTTCATTCCACAAGCGAATAATTGGACTTCGCCCAAATGCATGATTCAGCACCACATCCAGTATTACAGCTATACCTCTGGAGTGTGCTGCATCTACAAAATCCTTAAAGGTATTACGAGTACCATAATATTTATCTAGGGCTAGATGGAATGCAGGATTATATCCCCAACTCAAATTTCCCTCAAATTCATTAACTGGCATTAGCTCAATAGCTGTTACTCCTAGCCTGTCTAGATAATCCAAGGTATCTATCAAAGTTTGATAGCTATGATCTTCCAAGAAATCCCTAAGAAGAAGCTCATAAATAACCAAATCTTTGGTTTGTGGTCGCTCATAATTCGTAGAAGTCCAAGCATATTCATCGTTACCTGGCTGGAGAACCCCCACTGAAAAATTTGTTTTTCCATAGGGATACGTGGGGATATTTGGATAAACACTAGATGGAACGTACGGATCATCATCGGGATGAAGGGTGAGTTCACTGTAGGGATCTGCAACACGAAGATCACCATCGACGAGATACTGAAATGCATATTCTTGACCTGGAGTTAGGCCTTCGATTTCTAGCCAAAACCAGGTACTATCAACCCTGTGAATATCTTTATGCATGAGATAATCTGCCGATGGAGTCCAATCGTTAAAGTCCCCTAAAACGTATACAAAATCTTTATAGGGGGCGAACAAGGACAAAAGAACAGATCTGTCGGAGAGATAATGAATACCATCCTTAGTTTGTGGAGGCCTAGGGGTAATACTCAGTTCATCAGGACGCACGACCACCCTTGTTATGGTAGTATCGCTAAGGTCTTGCCCATTTTCGGCAATTAATGAGAAGGTAACTTGTTCTTGGTTATTACTGGGCTTAAATACATAGGCTATAGTATCATCTGATGTCTCCTCAATTAATTGATCATCTTCAAACAAACTCAATTGTAAGTTTCCAGAGGTAGCACTACCAAGTCCCATTATTTGCAAGGAATCTGAGCGTTTCATAAGGCTTAACTCATTGGCTGGTTGTACAAAGCGAGCTTCTACCCCACCTTTACTCAATTCTACAAAAATATCACTGTCTCCTTCATCCCTACCCACTGCAACAGGAGCTCCCGAGAGGGTCCTAGTACCCTTAAACAACATGGCAAGCTCAAGGACTTCTTCACTGCTTTCTGTGATTCCAAAAAAGGATCGAATATCGGGGGCAAAAGTATACTTCCACTGATTTTCCCCCACCTGCTCGGCTTCAAGTCTTGAAGGATATGATTCCCATCCTGCAGGGACGTATTTCCAATCGCTCCCACTATTGCTCTTAGAGGTAATAACTCCAGTATGTAAGAATACACGACCTGAAAATCCTTCTAATCCTCCATTTCCTTGTGTGGCGTCAAAATAGACGGTTACAGAGTCGTATTGTGTGGCAAAACTAGGTTCGAAGCTTACCACCTGCGCATTCAAGGTTAATGATTGTATGACAAAAAGAAGAAAAAAAAGGCTATAGGAGAATGAGTGGCTGGGTAGCATTAGTTTTGATGAGTGTGTTAAGAACCAGCGCATGGCTATTCTTGAGTTACTTCTGTGATCTTTTTAGAATCCCATTGGTCGATTTCCTAAGGATTAACTGAGGGGAGTACATAGTCTGCGAAATTGCTTTTCCCTCATTCTTCATCCGATCCAATAAGGTTTGAGTAGCAATTGACCCCATATCTCGCATAGGTTGACGCACTGTAGATAATCCAATGTATTCGGAGATTTCTATATCATCATAGCCAATTAATGGTATAGAAAGCTCCAAATCTTCCATCGCCTTGAGCGCTCCAACAGCCTGAATGTCGGATGAACAAAAACAGGCATCCACCTCGGAATGTAATTCAATCATTCGCTGCATGGCAGTGTAACCACCACGCTCGGTAAAACCGTCCCGGTAATCAGTATCCCCACATATAATTAATTTTGGATCTAATGGTATTTCAGATTCCTCAAATGCCAGTTTATACCCTTTTATTCGATCTTTTATAGGCTTTGAACTCTCCAAAGCTGATACCATCCCTACCTTGTTGTATCCTGCATCTAATAGTGTTTTAGTTGCCGTATAGGCTCCTTGAACATTATCTACGGACACCGAATCAAAACCATCGTAAAATTCATCTACTAGGGTGATTGGAACCGGGTACTTCTGAAGCTTATCCCATTGATCAGGATTTAGGTGAATAGAAATGAATAGATACCCTTCCGCAGCTCGGCGTCTAATCACATGCTCGACCTGCTCAAAAAAACTATCTCCTGTACCCGTTACATTAAAAATACTAAGTTCATAACCTAACTGAGTAAGTTTATCCTGAATACCACCCAATATTTCCATAAAGAAATAATTCGACATAACCGGCACCACTGCCATAATGGTATTTAACTTCTTACTCGCTAGACCTTGAGCGTAAGCTTGAGGATGATAACCTACTGATTCGGCAACTTTTAACACTTTGTTCCGAGTTTTTTGTGAAACACTTGTACTCTGGTTAAACACACGAGATACCGTGGCAATACTAACGCCAGCTTTAGCTGCTATGTCGTAAATGGTCGAAGCCAATGGTTAGTTCATTTAATTTGGTTAAATACACAGAGGCCTTTCATCGCCTCTGTGAGTTAAGACGTTCAAATAACATAGAGCAGGATCAACTCTCCTGCTCCATTGTTACTAGAATTTATTTAATTAATGTCATGCGTTTGTTGCTTACAAAACTACCCGCTTCCAAACGGTATAAATAAACACCAGAGGATAATGATGCTGCATTAAAGGCAACCGTATGAGTACCAGCATTCATTACTTTACCACTAATTAACCTAGCAACTTCCTGACCCAATAAGTTATATATAGTCAATTTAACTGGTGAAGCATCAGCCAGACTAAAACTTATATTTGTAGTAGGGTTAAATGGATTAGGATAATTTTGCTCTAAAGCAAATTTCTTAACCATTGATTCATCTAATTCTGAGGAAGTAGTAGGCGTATTATAATCCGGCGGTGTTTCCCAAGCTAAGTCTTCTGCTACCCAAGTTAATGTTGGTAGAGTGAAACTGCTTGGCCAGGTCACCGAACCATTACCAGCAACAATTGGCTGTATATATTGATAATGTCGCCGACCTGCATCAAATCCTGAACCGTGAGTAAACATAGATCCATCTTGTGATGTTGGTTCCCCATATCCGATTCGGAAACCCATGTGATTCAAAGTTGGTAGTTGAAGATCTAAATCAAGTGTATAAACCATATCACCATTATCATCTTTAAATCTCAAACTTTCCCGCATTTCATCAGGCATAGTCATGAAATTCTCACCAGCATCACCTGGAACAATTAAGCCCTGTGTAAGAACAAAGAATGGCGTGTCAGCATATAGATATACAGAATCATTTGATACATCAAAAGGTGCTGAAACATTTTCTACTGCTGGCGACATATCTATTGAAAAAGTAACTGATATTGCTCCATCTTCAACATTTTGCGAAGTTAACAATGCCTTAGGCTCAACTCCGTTAAAGAACTCCGATCTCTTAGGTTGATTAGCAGCATCTTCAATCACTAATTGACGATCAGCACCACCTGTAACACCAGGTTCCTCCCAGCCTGAACCATCATGAGTAATTCCAGCCAAAAAGTTAGTACTTGTTTCATCATCCCTAGATGCATCCCACTTCAAATAGTATTTATACTTGTGTTCAGCTCCCACAGGAACATTTAATGGAATATTTGATTCCTCATAGGTTCCAGAAAATGAATTAAAAGTCATTTCATTTTGAACACCCCAAGAATTGAATGAGCCTCTAACAAAGACTGAATCAATTGAAGAATTGAAATACCCTAAACCTTCAAGAATTCCAACATTTACCTCAAAATTAAGTGTAGTACTCAATATTGGTGTATCAGAAGGTGGAGTATCATTGAAATACACCCACTTAAGTGTTGTATCTACTTCTGGTATATGAGTGAATCTATCCGCCCTAGATTCCCAAGTGGTCTCACCATCTACCTCAAATACAAATTTATATGCCATCTCTTCTTCAATTAAGATAGCGCTATCTCTAGGCATTTGAGCAATACCAGCATAGAATATATTATTTCCGCTTCCTCCTACCTCATCAAGATAGAAAGCAGAAGTGGACCAGTCAGCTGGATTATCAAAAAATGCTGGATTTCCTCTTACTCCAACCATATCGGTTTCAGGATCGAAATCTCCAGTTTGAATTGGACCTCCCATATTGACCTTGAACAATATAGTTAAAGTATCGTCACTTGGATCATATGGTGGTTCTCTGAATTCATACCACTGCATTGGTACCACCGTATCTCCACTAGCCGTAGCAGGAAGCACAAATTGATTATTTCCTCCACTTTCCCAACCTTGCTCTGGCCCATTAATTAATGGCGTTTCGGGATCTACACCAGCCCAAAATTTGTAGTTCAATAAATCACCTGGTGACATGTCAAATGTTGTACCCCAAACATCACCATCTATATGATCTAATTGAAGAGTATTTGCATCCCAAGTTATAATTTCACCAAGGCCAGTCTCAGCTGCATCTGCTCCAGATGGAGCTCCTTTAAGTTGAACTGTATGGTAGTCTTGTAGGGTATCTAAAAGAGTAGCCATATTAACTGTAAATGTGACTGCTACTGGCTCAGTATTTACGTTTGCAGGTGGAAAACCTAATCGGTCAAAATAGTCCCAATGAAGTGTAGTATCATTAGCTGGCATATCGAATGTACGATTTGGATCTGATTCCCAACCGATAGTCCCTTCTTCATCCATAGTGATGAATTTATAAGATACCTCAGTAATAGGCTCTGCCTCACCATGACTTATTTGCTTGGTTCCCTCAAAAAAGTAATTATCTCCTTGGTTAGCGCCAGGTTCTAGGGTTATGCCACTCGCCCAACCATCAAAACTACCGCGAACACCAACAGTATCTGTAGCAGGATCAAAATTTCCAGACTTGATTGCAGGCCCCATATTTACTCTGAAAAATAATGAAATGCTATCATCAGATATCGGGTATGGTGCTTCTCTAGTTTCATAAAATTGCAAATCTACAGTAGTGTCTGCACCAGCAAAATCACTTGGCAAAATGAATACATTATTATCTCCACTTTCCCAACCCTGTTCACTGCCATTAGTTAAAGGGGTATCGGGATTTACTCCTGCCCAAAATTTATAATTCAAAGTATCACCTGGAGACATTAGGAAATCACTCCACCAATAGTCACCACCCATTGAATACATATGTCGTGACATAGAATCCCATGTAATCATACCATCAGAGGCAGCTCCTGTGACATCTGGCCCAACAAAACCACCTCTTATTTGCATAAAATGATGACCTCTTAAAGTATCTGGCATAGTAGATGTATTCACATTAAAATGAACCATAACTGGTTCTTTTTTCACTTCTATTACTCTTATGTAATCCAAATAAATTATATCTCCATTTACTTGAGTATTGTGTGATAAGTGAACTCCTATATTTGCCGTTACCTCTTCTTCTAATACAATAGGCGTATCAGATATCGATAAGTCTAACCATTCTCCTGTATTCACTACCATTCCATACTTATTAACACCAACTGTATTGGTTGTGAAATTTATCTTTGCAGTAGCGTCACCATTACTTGCTTCTATGTATAAACGAGCTTTAAACATATACTCAGTACCAGCTTTAATTACATTCCCAGAGCTAGCTACCTGAACGGCAAATGCATTAGGAGCATTTTCTATATCTGTAATTGTAGTCTTCTGTAAAGTATTTGCAGGATTAACAGTATCAGCAATGAAATCAAAGGTTGCATAATCTGTTTTTTGAAAGAACCAACCATCAACATTTGCTGCGGTACCAAGTTGAACATCTTGAAAATCACTGTTTTTATTAACAATTATTCCATCGGGATCCATTGGTTTATATTCTTCAAATTTATGGTCTCCGATAAAATCAAGATTATCTTTATCAAAAACTTCCCACT
Organism: Balneolaceae bacterium UBA1514; assembly: GCA_002323515.1. Classification (GTDB taxonomy): domain Bacteria; phylum Bacteroidota; class Rhodothermia; order Balneolales; family Balneolaceae; genus UBA1275. The sequence continues at coordinate 61,978 of DCQQ01000006.1, forward strand.
CAGAATTTGTGTTTTTGGTGCCAAATGAGGATAGAGGTATAGGATTACCTCGCTTTATATCAACTTTTCGTACTAAAGTATGATCCTTAGTTCCTGCTGAAATTCCAGCTACATCCCAACCTGACCCTGGATCATTTTCAGATGTTCCAAAATAATCTACTATGGTAGAATCAGTCCCATCAATATGGACTAAGGCTCTCGCATCATCCCCATTAAAAGCAGTTATGTATGACGTACCATCAGAAAATGGATTCTCAATTAAAGAATCTGCTACCTCAGTAATTTTAGAATCGGCGTCTTCGTGTGCAACTACAAAGACATCCATCGAGGCTAACATCGTACCAACAGGAAAACGTAGAGTATCATTGAATGGATTTCCATTGTAATTGCCTAGCACTATATAATTACCTAAGTCAATATCTTCACTTGTAGAATTAAATATTTCAAAGGCTTTATTCTGGCCACCCCCCTCTATATACTCTGAAAAAAATACCCCATTTGAGTGGGACATCATTTCCTGAGCATGAACGGTGCCAACACTTACAAAAATAGCTAAAAGCGCTACCAAACCTTGTTTAAGGATTGTATTTATTGTGTTCATATTATTATGATTTGTTATTAGTGTATTGTTCATGTTATTAGTTTAATTAAACTGTAATCAAAATAAAATCTGAATGCTGAGTTTATTGATATCTCCCAAGTAATCATATCCATGATAGCTGTAGTTGAAACCAAGTCCAAGACCATTAGGTGTACGATATCGAACTCCTACTCCAGAAGTAAATGTCTCTATCTTATTCTCTTGACCTACATAGGGTAAGCCAGCGCGGAGCATCACTTGTTCGTTTGCAAGTGCTAGTTCACCGCCAATACTTACACTTTGGGTGTTGTTAGTGGGATTGTTTCCATCCACTGAAAATGTCATACGAGCATTTTCTCGTTCAAACGCATCCCAAGTTAGCCCTACTTTAAGCATTAGTGGCAGGTCAAAAGCCTGTGTAGCAAGTAATGCATCGGGTTCATAATTCCCTGATTGTGATTCATCTGGGTCCGAACTAATAATCAAATCATTTCCATTCATTTGTAACTTAGACCCAAAATTAGTGACACTGACTCCAAATCGGATATCATCAAAGGGAGTTTGATAAACTGTTCCGATATCGAAGGCTAAGGCCGAAGCTGAGCTCTTCGCAATTTGCTCATATACCACTTTTGCGGTACCTCCAATACTAAATTGAGGAAGTAACTGCCTTGCATAAGTGAGGCCAAAGGATACGGAATAGGCGCTAAAAGTTCGTCCGGTTAATCCTTGCGCCTCAGCGGTAGTTTCTTCAAATTCACCATAATTCAATGATAGCACATGAACTCCAAATACCCCCTTTTCGGTAGGCATGGCTGCCCCAAAAAAACTATGAGTCATATCTAAATACCAAGGTGTTATCTCTAAAAGTACTTCACTATTAGCTAAAGTGGCTAAGCCAGCCGGATTTAGTATCATAGACGAACCATCATTTATATTAGCAGTGTATGCTGCCATTGAAGATGCTCGTGCCCCTACCGGTATTCGTAGAAACTCTGCTGCAGAGGTACCCACCTTAGATAATTGTGGATATGCAGCCACCGGAATAGCTATCAAAAGAAGTGTCCAAACTAAGCGTGATGTCATTCGTTCTGTTTTCATAAATGCCTTATTTAATAACCGCAAATTTACCCACCTTTTCGCCAACTCCTGGTGCTTTAATATGATAGAGATAGATACCATAGGAGATTTCTAAATTGTCTTTCGTGAGCATATTCCAAACATAGGACCCGCCATATGCACTGGTCAAGTCTGATTCTGTTATAAATATTTCACGTAAGAGAACCCCCGAGACTGTAAATATCCGCAGAGTGGATGGCGCCGGCATACCTGTAAAATGGAGCTCACGGTTATGCTGAAAATTGGTATTTGTTACGCTTGGCTCATAAATATTAGCCACCTTATAAGGATTGGGGATGACCAATATTTCGTCAAGGGCAGATGCTGCCGAGTCAGCGTCAATTCGCGGTATGTTTTCACTATCAAACCGAAATCGAAAAATATCATTGGATGAGAATGGTTTGGTTGTAAATATTTTAAGCGTATCACCAGCTATAGGATTTCTGGTTTCCAGATTACCATCTATGAGCAATGGCGCCATTTCGATTTTATAGGTTAGTGTATCCTCTACCCCTCTAAAATCTTCTATCAAAAACAGTACATCAGAGCAACGTCCACTAAAACCAGCTACTGCTGAGATATTACCTGGTTCTGGTGGCGTATAATTACCGGGTACAATTATAGTTGGATTACATCTTTGTTGAAAAGAGGTGTTTACATTTAAATCAGCAAAAGCATATTTGGCTTCAACTTCAGTATAGGTATTAATGACTTTAAAATTAGTAGGAATGGATGGTAAGGTCTGGAAAATACCCGTTGCTACTTCAATTTCTTTTTCGGTAGACTGCCCGTATCCTACATTATCCCCTACAATTAATTCATAATCGGAAACCTTAGGTGCTGCCTGAGTTACAAAAGAAAATCCATGTATGTCCATGGCTCCAGGGTCAGCAGCGAACCAACCTGAGCGAGCTTCGTTTAGGCCGAAGGATTCGATGTTGGTGACTCGTACAGTGAAACCCTCGGTTACAGGATTACCACCCCCATTTAAAGTAGAGTATCGGGAAAGTAACGTATCGGGGGAACCGGTAGTAATGTTGCGAAGCGTGAAATTTTTTGTCTTGAGTGTATCTGGATTTGAGCCTCCACTTAATAAGGTATCATCAAAGACTACCTCATATAAATTATCTGCCTTTAACTCCGTGGGGTCGATCACCTCCACCTCAACAGTCCCGCCAGGTGCTCCCTGATATATAGCCGCTTGGGGACTAGTAGGACTTATATAACCAGCTTGTTCTCTAGACGCTCGTACTTCAAGTACATTTTGCCCGAAATCTACACTACCATCAGGGTTAAGAGAGATCTGAACAGGTGATTCAGAAGGACTTATCCCCGCTTGCTCTAAACCACGGTCAAAGGCAGTAACCGCATAATAGTATTTACGAC
>DCQQ01000024.1 GCA_002323515.1 Balneolaceae bacterium UBA1514
TATACCTCTAGGCCATACACCCCATGGCAAATCACCCCAACGAGATATTTCCCCATGATTCCTAAAATTAGTTTCAATTAGGTTACCATTGATTATACCTCTAGCTATGTTATCAAAAGCACCTCTATAAACTACGCCATTTGCAGAATCAGGAATTGTTTGCTGTGCAAGTAATACGATGGGACTAAAAAATAGACCAATAATAATTACTGCTTTTTTCCCTAAAGTATTCATTAAACTCATATTTTTTAAAATTTATAACTCAATCCAATTTTGATGGATCTAGGAGAACTCATTCGAGATTGATTTATATACCATTCTTCCAATGAGTTTAACCCACCCGGAACCGTACCAGCATCCAAATATCTTTGTAATTCAGTTGATTCATCTGCTAAACCAGTGTCAACATAGATTCCATAATGTCTTTTAGTATCAAATAAATTATCAACCTGTAAAAAGAATTCTATATTTTGAGTCAACATGGGTGGTTTATAATAGGCTCTAATATCGGAATTAAACTGAGTCGGTTTATCTTCATTATTTGGAATTAACGAAGTAATATTTTCACGCTCAGTAGTGTAAGGACTGCCTGCCTGAAGACTATTTATTGCCGAAAGTGTCAAACCAAATTTGCTATTCCAAGTAATGGAATTGTTCAAGACGTTTCGTTTATCCCAATCTAATCTATTGATTGCTATGATCTCGTCTGCATTGTTTACAAATCGATTAAATCGTTCTGCTGGGTTAGAAGCTGATCCACTTGCAAATTGTAAAGTATAATCTACCGTCCAAGAAACTTGCCCCTTCCCTCTTTCAAATAAGGATAAAGTGAAGCCTTTTACTGTACCATAGTCAATGTTTTGAAGTCGACCCACTGGTGCTCCAATACTTCCTCTAACTGCTGTTTGACCAGATAATTCTCTAATATCCTTTGAAAAGACAGTAAGATCCATTCCCATAGTTTCTGATAAGCCCTGCTGCAGACCTACTTCAAACTGCAACGTTCTTTCAGGTTCAAGGTTTGCATTACCAATAGTATATCTATCTGCCCCTTCAGCTCTTTCAAATTCATTATTTGTATACAACAAGTTCAGTTGCGGGGTTTGAAAAAATAACCCAGCTGAAAAACGCATAACACCTTGCTCTGATATTGGGAAAGCAACACCTAGGCGTGGACTGACTTGGTACGTAGGATCTGCAGTTTTGCGATTGGAAACCATAGTACCTGTAGATGGATCAAGTATAGTATCCAAATGATACTGCGTCAAATCAATTGGGACAACAAAATCAGGTTCAAAATAATCTACTCTTAAACCCGCATTAACAATTAACTCGTCTAACTCAAGCTTTACTTGTGAATAAGCTGCTAACTCGTATGGTTTAACTTCTAAGCTATTATTCGTAAATGGATCATTGGCTCGAAACGCTCTTTGAGTAGCTTCATTAACGCTGATACCAAATCCTTCATTGTCAAGTTCATGAAAACGTGCTGTAATACCTGACTTCCAGAGTACTGTATTGTTAACTTGTGAAGTATAATCTGCAACTATTGTATGCGACTTGGTAATATCTTGTCCAGAGCCTAGATCATTACCACCCATAGCAAAAGCATATTGACCTTGTTGAGAACTCATACGAGAAGCTACATACCTCTCATCAAGGTCACCTGTCGCTGATACATCATCATACAGATAGCTTTCGCTTCTATCATCCAAATAACTATATGATAGGTTAGCAAACGCATTATTATTTATAGAATATCTTAGTCCAAGTATGTGTGTCTGATTAAAAAAGTAGTACGGATTAATTGCACTTGGGTTGTATTTATAAAAGTGACTATAGTTTCTACCATCGCCGGTTTGAAAGAATAGATTGTAATCTATTTTTAGCTTGCTGCTTATTTCGTAAACTATAGAACTATTTAAAGATATTCTTTTTTGTCTATTAAGAGATTCAAATTCACCGTCACCAGAAGACATCAACAGCCAAGTGCTTGGATCAGCGCCTGAACTAATGCTAGCGCTTTGAATATCAGATGGTCTGAATAAATCTCTGCCTATCAAGTGTCCGTCAAATGTTACATAACGTAAAGTTGTCTGAATACCAAGTTTATCTTTTATAATAGGCCCGCCTAGGGAGACTTGATAATCTTGATCACCAATTGCAGGGGCTACTTCCGAATATGTGTAAATATCATTGCTAAAATCATCGCGTGATAAAAATATATTATTGTCCGTATTTCTCGTTATATAATCTAATTTTCGGTTGCTCACTATTCTACCAGCATATCCTAAAAAGTTTCCAGACCACTCTCTCGATACGCCTTTTGTTACAATATTCACTACCCCACTCATTGCTTGGCCATATTCGGCATTAAATACACCACTAATTACTTCCAAGCTAGAGACCATATTTTGTTCGACATCAAATGACGCACCATTGTTGAATGCGTTATTAATTGGTACACCATTTACCAAATAAGATACCTCGCCTGTCCGACCACCTCTAAAGTGACCATCAACAACACCTGCTTGCTGATTTATTGCTTCATTTATGCTTACTAGAGGTAAATCTTCTAATTGAGCTGCACTCACATAAGAAGTAGTTGTTGTGCGATCTTTTTCTACAATTGGGCGTTCCGCTGTAACAACTATTTCCTCACCTTCAATAACTTCTTCTGACATTTCAGCATCAATAGACGTTGTTTTATCGACCAAAACTTCAACTTTTTCAACTTTAATTGTGGCAAAACCTATATACGTGAAAACAACCGTATATTCACCTGGATCAAGATTAACCAATGAATATTTTCCATCAACATCAGTTGTAGTACCTCTTGTAGTTCCCTCTATGAATACTTGAACACCTACCAACACTTCTCCGCTACTATCGGTTACTTTCCCAGCAATTTTACCTTTAGTACCAGCGTACACTGATTCTGCAGTAAGACTAAAAAGAATAAATAAACAAAGGCTAGTTAACAGTCTCATTTTTTAAAAAAATTAAAGAATTAAAAAAATCGAACCTAAGCTAAGCTTAAGTTCGATTTAAATTTATAAGATAATGAATGATCTATTTAATAAGCATCATTGTTCTCGATTGCACATAATTAGGAGTACTAATTCTGTAAACATACATACCTGATGCTAATCTCGAGGCATCAAATACTTGTGTATGATTACCCGCATTCATTTTCTGTCCTTGTAGCAGTGTCGCCACTTTCTGTCCTAACATGTTATATACTTCAAGAGTTACATTAGATGTAGCTGCTAAAGAAAATTGTATGTTAGTTGAAGGATTAAACGGATTTGGATAATTTTGGTCTAGTGAGTATTCAAGAGGAGTAGTAGAGGCAACATCTTCATTTGATACTACCGCTGCACTACCGACTAAAGCTACTACTTCCCAATTTGCTGGAGTATTCCACCATGAGCCTGTACATTTAGATGACCAACAACCTTGGTAGTCACGCCCTGTGGCATCATTATCATTAATGGCAAGATTAAACATCATTGTTGAAACACCTTCACCTGTAGGATATACGAAGTCAGCAGCAGCAGTATTAACTCCACTAAATTCTACTGTACTTAGAATAGTTAATAATCTTACCATGCCATCAGTAGAGGTATCGGCTACGGTAGCTGAGTTACCAACTAATTGGTTATAACCAGGATCACCGGCATCGCCATCCCATGCATGGATATATGGACCATTTACATCCATTAACCCTGCACGTAATTGATAGTCTGGTTCCGCGCCTGATTCAAAGCTTTGGTGGTCTGACCCTAAAATGAAATCAGGTCCATATGCACCAATACCAGCTTCCCAACTATCAAAATCCCATCCACCACCACCATTTTCGGCAGCAGCTGCAGGCACAACAATATCATCCATCATTTCAGC
>DCQQ01000019.1:0-5821 GCA_002323515.1 Balneolaceae bacterium UBA1514
TGTGCGGCCTTTATTCGCATCGCATCAGGAAAATTTGTGAGAGGGCAGGATGTAGTGGTCGCACATACAGGAAAGAAATTAAAATTGGCTATTCCGCATACCCTTATGGGGGATGACCGGCAGTTATTAGAAGAAGCTTACCCTGGTGATATTGTATCCATTTTTAATCCTGGAGATTTTCGTATTGGAACAACAGTCTATGCTAAAAATCCTGTGCAATTTGATATTATTCCCCTTTTTACTCCGGAGCATTTTCAAAAAGTTGCTACAAAAGATCCTTTCAAACGGAAACAATTAAGGGAAGGCATACAGCAGCTTTCTGAAGAAGGAGTAGTCCATGTGTTTGAAGTACCTAATGGAGTGGGAAATGAACTTCTATTAGGTACCGTTGGGGTTTTGCAGTTCGAAGTAGTAGAACATAGAATGAGAGAAGAGTACAATGTAGATCTGGTTAAAACCCCCGTTGCTTATCACTGCGCTAGATGGTTACCTAACGATAGAGCCGATATAATTTCGAAGTTGGAATCGGCCTACTCAACCCATGTAACAAAGGACATGGAAGAAAATCCAATTGTTCTTTTTGACTCTATGTACGCCCTTCAACAGGCCGAGGAAAAAGTCGGAGCCCAGCACTTATTTAAGTTTAAGCAAGGTTAACCCAAAAAAAACAAAGACACATGTCTTCAATTAAAGATCCAGTAATGAGCATGCTTACTATAGAGCTTGCCAATCTAGGTCTAAAAAAACATATGCAAGCAATTATTAACCTATTAGACCTGTTTTCTAAAGATAAATGGGTCAAAATGAACCCCTTGAAGAGGGTATAAAAAAAGACGTCATTTAAGAGCTAAGAAAGCACCTAACTACCTTGGTTTTTTGGCTTCTAAGGGCGAACAACCCATTGGTTTGGTGAGCTTCGGTGGTGGTATATGACTAATGAATTACCTGCTTAGCATCTTCAGCTAAAGAGAGTACCGCCTGTTGATACAGTGAACTCGTATTGTAGCGTAAAATTGCATCTTTGACATTCCCTTCTATCTCGGTAAAGTGAGCTAAATAATTTGCCACTGAGCGAATGTTGTCAGGCATATGATACAGTCCTTGTTCTTCACTGTTTTTCCACCATCTGTTTAACGAATACGGGATAAATTGGGCATAGGACATAGCCCCTGCATAACTGGATTGTAAGCTCATGACATCCAGGCCGGTTCGCTTACAAAAACGTAGTAATTCGATAAGTTGTGCTTCGGCAAAACTGTACCTATAATCTTCTGCCATCATGGAGATGTAGGCATTAAGTGGATTGTAATTACCTTTGTAGCGGCCAAATTCAGATTCCACCCCTAAAATACCCATGATAATTTCTTTTGGGATACCAAATTCTTTTTCCGCAGCAAGTAGCTCAGCTGAGTATCTGGTATAGAATTCGGCTAATTTCTTTTTCTTTATTTCGTAGGCTAGTATTTCTTTATAATCATCAAAGCTTTCGATTCGACGCTCGGCGGAACGGGTAAATTTTTCGGTAATTCCCTCGATGTACTGAAATCTATCATCGGCAAGATACTCACTTAAGTCCCATCCCATGTCGTTGTATTGGCTAACTATTAACGCAATACGGTGCTGAATGTCTTCTGGCATACGATCATTGATTTTAAAGGACGATGTAGAAGATTCTATGGATTGTGCCTGCGTGGGCTTTCCTCCCAAGAAAGCAATACAAAATGCGATAGTGAGTCCATACCGAAGACTTTGTCGAATCATGCGGTGTATTTCCCAAACAAATGTACAATCGCGAGGCTCTAAACGTGCTAGTTTAGCAAAACTAAATGGTCTTTTCTGTGATAAAATCTCAGACAAAAAGGGATGGGGGTTCATAGGCCTATTTTTTTACATTCATATATTGTATCTCAGTATAGCAAAGATTTACTAAATACATCAAGCAGTAAGGTTCAAGATTTTCGTGGGAATCCCATATGACTATCAACTAGAAATGCCTTATATTTAAAACTTAATAATGTTTCTCAATAATCCTTGTCATTTTGGGGGTAATCGGGTCATATAGGTATCTACGTTAGGCGGTTCCGATAGCCCAAACCCAATCATATGAGGTAAATACAAACCCAATCGAAGAAAGAATATTATGGCTAAAGAATTTGATGTATGTGTAATCGGCTCAGGCCCTGGTGGTTATGTAGCTGCAATTAGAGCTTCACAACTTGGCTTTTCTACCGCAATTATAGAAAAACGACATCTCGGTGGGGTTTGTTTAAATATTGGATGTATACCAACCAAAGCTCTATTGCGCTCTGCTGAGGTACTCGAGTCCATTCAGCACGCTTCGGATTATGGGATTGAGGTGAGCGGATCTAAAGCAGATTTCGGTGGAATGGTTAAACGTAGCCGCGCTGTGGCCAATAAAATGAGTAAAGGGGTTCAGTTCTTGATGAAGGCCAACAAAATCCAGGTATTTATGGGTACAGGGGTTTTTGCTTCTAAAAATGAATTACAAGTTCAGGACGAATCGGGGAAAGAAAGCGAACGAATTAAAGCAAAGCATTTTATCATTGCTACGGGAGCTAGGCCACGTGTGCTACCTAATCTTTCCATTGATGGAAAAATGATCGTCGATTCAGAAGCCGCAATGACAATGGAAAAGCAGCCGAAGAAAATGGTTATTGTTGGGGCTGGTGCCATTGGGGTAGAGTTTGCTTATTTCTACCATACTATTGGTACAGAGGTGACACTAGTAGAATTACAAAAGAACTTAGTTCCTGTCGAAGATGCTGATGTTGGACGAGAATTGGGTAAAATCTACAAGAAGAAAGGCATTAATATCCTCACCGAGAGTACGGTTGAATCAGTGACCAAAAAAGGAAAAGGCGTTGAGGTAACTATTAATACTAAAAAAGGCGAGCAGATAGTAGAAGCGGATGTGGTGCTTTCAGCTGTTGGTGTAACTGGTAATGTGGAAGGATTGGGTTTAGAAGAAATTGGCGTTAAAATAGAACGAGGAGCCATAGTTGTTGATCGTTCTACCTATTCTACTGGAGTGGAGGGTATTTATGCAGTGGGTGATATTATTGGGGCTCCTTGGTTGGCTCATAAAGCTTCTCATGAAGCCATTGTACTTGTTGAGCAATTGGCGGGTAAAAATCCAAAAGCGATTAATTACGAAAATATTCCTGGTTGTACTTACTGTGAGCCACAAGTTGCTTCTGTTGGGATGACTGAAGCCGCTGCTAAGGAAGCAGGATACGAGGTAAAAGTAGGTAAGTTCCCATTGTCTGCCAGTGGTAAAGCAACGGCGCTTGGGCATGAAGAAGGTTTTGTAAAAGTAATCTTTGACGCTAAGTACGGCGAGTGGTTAGGTTGTCATATGATTGGTTTTGGTGTTACAGAAATGATTGCCGAGGCAGTAGTTGCTAGAGACCTAGAAACCACCGGCCATGAGATTATCAGCGCTGTGCATCCACACCCAACTCTTTCTGAGGCGGTAATGGAAGCGGTAGCTGAGGCGTATAATGAAGGGGTTCATTTGGGCACCCCAGTGAAACATTAAGCCGGTAACATAAAGGCAATGTCATGAAGGGTGAAGCTGCGGACGCTCGTTCTATATTAGAGGTTTATGACCTAGGACGAGTTGCTTATCGTAGTGTTTGGGATATTCAGAAGCAACTTCAAGTCGCGCTTATTCAGCAAAAGAGAAACCCTGAACATACCCAATATACCGACGACGATTTGGCGGATATGCTGCTTTTTGTCGAACATCCCAATGTGTATACCTTGGGTAAAAGTGGGAATGCTGAGCATTTGTTGCGTTCAGTAACGGAGCTTTATGATCTGGAAGCGGAATTTGTTCCAGTAGATCGTGGAGGGGATATTACCTACCATGGCCCTGGGCAGATTGTGGGCTACCCAGTATTAGATTTGGATCGACATTTTACCGACATACATAAGTATCTTCGCTATTTAGAGGAAGTCCTTATTAGAGCCTTAGCGCATTACGGACTTAAAGCGGGTAGGGTAGAGGGGCAAACCGGAGTTTGGCTAGAGGACCGTAAAATTGCAGCTATGGGTATTCGGTCCTCCAGGTGGGTAACCATGCATGGCTTCGCTTTAAATGTAGCTACTAATTTGGATTACTTTTCCCATATCGTCCCCTGTGGCATCCAAGACAAACAGGTAACCAGCATGCAGGTGGAGTTAGGAACGGAAGTCTCCATGGATTCGGTTAAAAAACAAATAGTTCAATGCTTTGAAGAAGTGTTTCAGGTGCGAGCCTACTGGGCAGGTACCACCAAAGAACTAGACAATAAAATTTCGTATTTTTAATATGGTATATGCCATATGACGGGCCGTAAGTAGGTTTAATTGCCGTCCGTAACAGGACAGTTCAGCAAGGAGCAAGATTATGATTAAAGAATTGAATGTAGTAGACCGAGCAACTACTCAAAGAAGACCAGACTGGTTACGCGTAAAGCTTCCTTCCGGAGAAAAATTTAAAGAAGTACTCGACACGATTAATGAGCATAAGTTGAATACGGTTTGCTCTGAGGCTCGTTGTCCTAACATGGGCGAGTGCTGGGGAGCTGGAACGGCTACTTTTATGCTTCTGGGTGATGTGTGTACCCGCTCGTGCGCATTTTGTGCGATCAAAACTGGGAGACCGCCGGCTGAATTGGATTGGGAAGAGCCGCTTCGAGTAGCCGATGCTGCTCGTAAAATGGGCTTAAAACATGTTGTTTTAACTTCCATAAACCGTGATGATCGAAAGGATGGAGGAGCCCCTATTTTTGCCGTTACCCATACTGAATTACGACGCGTAATTCCTGGTGTGACCATTGAGTCTCTTATTCCCGATTTTAAGGGTGACTGGGAAACCTTGCAAATTGTGCTGGATACTCCTCCCGATGTGTTGAGTCATAATTTAGAAACCGTTCCAGCGCTGTACCGAAGAGTGCGGCCACAAGCCAAATATCAACGGTCTTTGGATTTATTGTTGCGCACAAAAGAAGCAGGTATTCGTTCTAAAACAGGTATTATGGTGGGTCTGGGTGAAACCAGAGAGCAAGTGATTGAGCTCATGCAGGATTGCGCGAATCATCAATTAGACGTACTTACCATTGGGCAGTATATGCAGCCGACTAAAATGCATCATCCCGTGAAAGATTGGATTCATCCGGATCAGTTTGCCGAATACAAAGAAATCGGTGAGCACTTAGGTATTGGACATGTAGAGAGTGGTCCTTTGGTCCGTTCTTCGTATCATGCCGAGCGTCACGTGTAATGTTACAGGCTTCTGTGTTTATTAATTAGTCGGAATTAAAATGGCCGCAACCGTAACGGTACTTTTTATAAGTTATTTGTTAGGCTCTATACCCTCTGCAATTTGGGTGGGTAAGGGTTTTAAAGGAATCGATGTACGAGAACACGGAAGCGGAAATGCAGGTACAACCAATACATTTCGAGTGTTAGGAGTGCCTTTTGGGGTGATGGTGTTTGTGTTGGATTTCATGAAAGGCTTTGTCAGCTCATATTGGATTAGTGGCTTAGCCTTTCTTTGGTTTAGTGGACCTTTGGCCCCCCCGAATTGGGATGTTGAAGCATTTCTCGCTATATCTTGTGGGATGGCAGCTGTGGGTGGTCATATGTTTCCGGTTTTTGCTGGATTTAAAGGAGGAAAGGGCGCAGCAACGGCCTGTGGAATGCTTTTTGGGATTGAACCTATATCCATCGGGATTTCGTTTACTTTGTTTGGACTTATTGTGTGGTCCACTCGGTATGTTTCATTAGCCTCTATCATTGCTACAGGGATTTATCC
>DCQQ01000019.1:6204-8091 GCA_002323515.1 Balneolaceae bacterium UBA1514
TTTGCGGCCATTATAGCATTTGGAATCATTTATAAACACAAAGCTAATATTGGCCGTTTAATGGCGGGCACAGAAAGTAAAGTTGGTGCTAAGGCAGCGACCCTTGCGAAGACTGAAGCGAGCACAGCGAAGGTGAATTAAAAGCTAATTATGAGTAAACAACGTATTGGGATTATTGGTGCAGGCAGTTTTGGAACTGCTTTAGCAAAGGTATTCTATGAGGCGGGGAACCAAGTTCATGTTTGGGCAAGAGAGCCAGAAATTGTTGCGCATATAAACGCCCACCACGTAAATCCAAGTTATTTGTCGGATCTAGTATTACCCGATTCGGTTTATGCGGTAGAGGAGCTTTCGGAGCTTGTACAAGAAAAAGACTTATTGGTCTTCGCCACACCCTCCCATACCTTAGGTGACATGGCTAGTCGCATAAAGCCCTTGCTCAGCGGCAATGAAGTCGTTATAACAGTATCAAAAGGCATTGAAAAGGATAGCTTTAAAACAATGTCACAGGTACTGGTCCATGTACTTGATAGCGTGATTAGCTCTGATCGGATTGGAGTCTTATCCGGGCCGAGCCATGCCGAAGAAGTGGCTCATCAAAAACCAACAACCGTTGTAGCAACATCCTATTCTAATCGAACGGCTACCTATATTCAGGATACGTGTATGACGCCGATGTTCCGTATTTACGTGAATAATGATGTGGCGGGAGTGGAAGTAGGGGGCTCAGTTAAAAATATTATGGCTATTGCCGCCGGTGTTATTGATGGTGCGGGCTGGGGGGATAACACCAAAGCGGCACTCATTACACGAGGATTGCACGAAATGAAGCGTATGGGTGCTTGTTTTGGGGCGCATACCGATACTTTTTCTGGGCTTACAGGTATGGGGGATTTAATTGTGACCTGTACCTCTCCTCATAGTCGTAACCGCCGTTTAGGGCAACTCATCGGAGAAGGGAAGAGCCTTGAAGAGATTATAGATGGAATGGAAATGGTAGCCGAAGGCGTTAAAACCACACAAGCAGTATATCTTTGGGCACAAAAAAACTCCGTTGAAATGCCCATTACCTCGGCGGTATATCAGGTTCTTTTCGAAGGGGTGAATCCTATTGACGCAATGACTCAGTTGATGAATCGAGATCCTAAGCAAGAAGGATTACAAGACATTTATTCATGAAGGAATACGAACAGTACCTAAAGTATTCGGGTACAACCACGCTTAGTTCTATGTCAAAAGTCGACTTAACCAATCTGGTTGAGCGAGGGGAGTCGTCTTTTTTGGAATTTAAGCAGAAAGTCGCATCACCCGAAAAATTGGCGCGTGAAATTGCTGCTTTTGCTAATACAGAAGGCGGAATCATATTGGTTGGAGTAAGTGATAAGGGAGAACTTATAGGATTAGAGACGTACTTAGAAGAAGAGTTTTGGCTAAAAAAAGCAGCCGAAGAAGAATGTATTCCCCCAGTAGATATTACCCTTGAATTATTTCAAATGGGACAGCGGGACATCCTTATTGTAGGCGTGCCTGAATCGCCTGAAAAGCCGGTACAGGTGAAGGCAGGAAAGTCCAATAAACTACGAAAAGTATTTGTTCGGGTAGAGGATGCCAGTGTGGAGGCAAGCGATGAATATATCCAAGTTCTCAAGCAGGGCGGAGAGCCTGATGGAGTAACATTTGAATATGGAGAGAAAGAGCAGATATTGTTTCGCTATTTAAAGGAATATAGCGTCATTACTGTGTCAGATTTTTCCAATGTTGCCTATATAAACAGCTATAGAGCGACTAAAATTTTGGTGAATTTGGTAAGCGCGGGGGTATTAGACCTCTTCGAAAAAGACGGCAAAGCACACTACACATTTTCCGTAAAATCTACGTAAGTTTCAT
>DCQQ01000036.1:0-9345 GCA_002323515.1 Balneolaceae bacterium UBA1514
TTATGAGCCCGACGAGCTACCAGCTGCTCCACCCCGCGATATTGAATTGTAAATATACGACTTAATGTATTTCAAGGTCAACTCTTTTCTTTAACTATTAAATTCTATTATGATTATGTAATCTCTGACTTATTTCTTGAGTCCCATAGTAGTATTTACTAGTTTAATCGAACTTCATTCATCGGTTTTAACACTACTAATAAGATTATTGTCATTATGATTCACACAAATGTTCACGTAAGTGACGTTAGAACTACTTTAGCCAAGCATATTTTAGCCGATGGGTATGAAATGGTTCTCGATTTACAAAAAAGTTATGGAAGTTATTTAGTGGACAAAATCACTAAAAAAGAATACCTCGATTTCTTTACTTTTTTTGCATCGAATCCTCTAGGTATGAATCATCCAGCCTTAAATAACGAAGAATTTATAGAAAGAATAGGTAAAGCTGCTATTAATAAGCCATCAAACTCAGATATTTATACTGAGTATATGGCTGAATTCATGGAGGCCTTTGAGCGAGTAGGGATACCTGAATATTTGCCTTATGCTTTTTTTATTTCAGGTGGTGCACTTGCGGTAGAAAATGCCATGAAAGTGGCATTTGACTGGAAAGTACAGAAAAACTTTCAGCGAGGATATCGAGAAGAAAAAGGTCACTTAGTGCTTCATTTTGAGCATGCATTCCACGGCCGCACTGGATACACTCTATCGGTAACCAATACAGTTCCCGACAAGGTAAAGTATTTCCCAAAATTTAATTGGCCTCGGATCATCAGTCCGGCCAACCACTACCCAGAAACTGATGAATCGTTAGCGCATGTAGTAAAGCACGAACATTTAGCGATCGAACAAGCTAAACGATATTTTGAGACACATAAAGATGATATTGCTTGCATTCTGATTGAACCCATTCAGGCAGAGGGAGGAGATCGTCACTTTAGGCAAGAGTTTCATGAAGAACTGCGTAAATTAGCGGATACATACGAAGCACTACTTATCTATGATGAGGTACAGACAGGGATTGGTTTAACAGGTAAATTTTGGGCTCATGAGCACTATGTTCAACCCGATATCATTGCATTTGGAAAAAAAGCACAAGTTTGCGGAATACTAGCGGGTAAACGAATAGACGAAGTGAAGACTAACTGCTTTAAAGTCTCTTCCAGAATTAACTCTACGTGGGGCGGTAATTTAGTCGATATGGTTCGGTTCCAGCGTATACTAGAAGTTATAGAGCAAGATAATTTGGTTGAGAATGCGGCTAATCTTGGAGATTACTTACTTAATGGACTGCATCATTTATCAGTTAAACATGTTCACTTTTCTAACTCTCGTGGTAAGGGATTAATGTGCGCCATCGATTTACCTAATGCTCATGCTAGAAATACCGTAGTTTCTGAATGCATGGAGCAAGGGCTTATGATTTTGGGTTGTGGAGATAAGACTATACGCTTTAGGCCAGCCCTGACGGTTTCAAAAGCTGAAATAGACCAAGCATTATCTATACTTAGCTCGGCTTACAGTTCCGCTATAGACCGCTGTCCCGTAGCAACTGACTAAATGACTAGTTTTGTTGGCTTATATCTTGTGTAAAGAAGGTTCATGCCATTTCATAAAACCGTTCTATACGAGTTGATGTGAATTCGGCTGAATCACCATTTCATTCACAACGTGAGAAGAAGGTAGCCCAAGTATATTTCCAACGACCTTAGCAATTACAGCAGGGTTTAACATAGCTTCTTTTTTTACTTTCATTTGAACGTCCTCATCGTCCCAAAAAGGAGTGTCCACGCCACCTAAATACAATAGAGAAAACTGGATGTTCGATCTTTTGTGTTCTTCTACCAGTCCTTTCACCATTCCTTGAATAGCAAATTTAGTTGCTGAATAAAGTGCGGAATTTCTCATAATGTATTTACCCATGGTGCCAGGGAAGTAGATCATTCGGGAATGTTCGGTGTTCATATGTTCGAGGAATGCCTGGGTCGCCAAAAATGTACCTAATACATTAGTATTTACAACTTCAGCAGCTAGTTCTGGTTTGATATCAGCAGATGCCTGTATGACTCCTTTTCCATAGGCGTGAATGAGTGCATCTACAGGACCTAATTCACGATGAATTTGGGCAGCAACCTGAGCCAGAGCTCCTGCATTTGTTACGTTGACTGGGATTGCATATGCCTCTCCACCTTTTTGGTTAATTTTACCAGCTATTGTCTCGGCCTTGGCCTGATCTCTGGAGGTGATGACTAATTTGTAATTTTGAACTTCAAATAAGTGATGGGCAATAGCTTCACCTAATCCACCACTACCACCTAGAATTACTGCAATTGGCTTTGACATAAATTGGTTTGTTTAAACTAGTATTTATTAGCGACTACGTTTTTACAATCTATCATCAAGAATTATAAAATGGCTTTAAACGTTCCTAGGAGTGTTAAATAGGTCTAAGTGTGGTAATGCAATTGCGAAATATTTCTTAATACAGAGTGAATGATTAGCTGAAACCCATAGTTTAAATATTTAGGTACACAATGTTTTAAAGAATACAATGACACAAAAAAAGGCCAACATGAGACTTTATGAGAATGTAAGCAGACTTGGTGAACTAAAGGAAACAGGATGGAAAAGTGTACCCGTGAAAGAAGAGATGCGGAAGAATTTAATTGAACGAATGAAATCAGATCAGGTCACATTTGATGGAATTCTAGGGTATGAGGAAACGGTAATACCACAAATACAGCAAGCTATACTAGCCAAACATGACTTTATACTGCTTGGTTTGAGAGGGCAGGGAAAAACACGCTTACTTCGCCAAATGATTCATTTGTTAGACGAGTACATGCCCATTGTAAAAGGATCTATTATTCATGATGACCCATTTCATCCTTTATCACGCTTTGCTCGTGAAACTGTTCAGGATATGGGAGATGACACTCCAATATCATGGATAAGCCGAGAAGAGCGTTTTAGCGAGAAACTAGCAACACCAGATACCACAGTTTCTGATTTAATCGGTGATATTGATCCGATTAAAGCTGCCTCTCAAAAGTTAGACTTATCCCATGAAGACTCTATTAATTTTGGATTAATACCGAGGTCTAACCGGGGCATTTTTATTATCAACGAATTACCTGATTTACAACCGAGAATTCAGGTTGCTCTGCTCAACATTATGCAAGAGCGAGATATTCAGATTAGAGGTTTCAAGTTTAGAATGCCCTTGGATGTATGCATGGCATTTTCAGCTAATCCCGAAGATTATACCAATCGTGGGAACATAATCACCCCACTTAAAGATCGAATAGACGCCCAGATTATTACTCATTATCCTAAGGATATTGAGACTGCAATTAAAATTACCGCTCAGGAATCTTGGGCACAAAGAGAAATGAGCGTGGAGATTCAAATTTCAGATGTGTTTAGGCATATATTGGAACAAGTTGCTTTCGAAGCTAGATCGTCCGAGTACATAGATCAGAAGAGTGGTGTATCTACTCGAATGACTATTACAGCAATGGAGCAGATGGTTAGCGCGGCAGAAAGAAGAGCATTGCTACTTGGGGTTGATAAAACTCAAGTTAGAGTAAGTGACCTTTATCACATTATTCCTGCATTGACAGGTAAGTTAGAGCTAGTTTATGAGGGAGAACAAGAGGGTGCCATTAATGTAGCAAAACTAATTGTTGGTAAAGCAATTACCAAAGTATACAAAAATAATTTCCCAGACCCTTCTAAGCGTAACGAGGAATCTCCATCGATTTATGAGGCAATAGGTTTGCATTTCGAGTTAGGGAGCGAATTAATCTTAGGCGATCACATTAATGATAAAGAGTACAGGGAAGCATTAAATGAAGTAAAGGGTTTGAGAACTGCTGTAATTGGAGTAATGGGTGAGACAACAAACGAACAAGATATCGTTGCTTGGATGGACATTACTTTGGAGGCACTGCATCAGCATTCAATGCTTGGTAAGGAAGAAATTAATCAGACTACCAAATACACTGACATGTTGGGTAGTATGTTAGACCAATTAGATACCAGTTCTGGTTACGATTTAGAATAAAAGAATTATTATTAACGAATAAATTGAGAGATTACAGATTATTCTTTATCTTTGATTTCTGAAAAATAAATGATAGGAATATGAAAGCAGGCATTCACCCAGATTATAAAGAAGTAACCGTTTTACTTAGTGACGGTACTGAAATGAAAACACGTAGTACGCTGAATACAAAAGATGGTGTGTACAAGCCAGAAGTTGATTCACGTAACCATCCTTTCTATACCAAAAATACCAATTTCACATCCAAAGCTGGTCGAGTTGATCGATTCAAGCGAATGTACGACAAGAAAAAGTAATTTAGAGCCATCTTTAGGATGGTTTTTTTATGCATATTAAGCGCTTTGAAGTAGGGCCATTCGCACAAAATACCTATTTGCTTTGGGATGACCCTAAACATGCTCTGATAATAGATGCGGGTTTTTCAAATGATAAGGAATTCAATACATTTTTTGAATTCTTGGCAACTCATCACATTGAAGTTAATGGTATACTTCTAACTCACGCCCATGTAGACCACATTTTAGGTTTGCAACGTCTTCTACAAACAATTGATTCTCCGGTGTACCATTTTAAAGGAGAATCTTTTTTATGGGAAAATTTTGAGCATCAAGCTCGCATGTTTGGGTTTAATGCCACTCTTCCTTCTGTCACCCCTCTATCTTTGACACATAACCAAATTGTAAAGCTACAAAACATAGAAATAAAAGTACTTTACACGCCAGGTCATGCTCCCGATCATTGTTCGTTTTTTGTTGAAAATGCTGGACTCTTACTTTCCGGTGATGCGCTCTTTAAAGAGAGCATAGGTAGGACAGATCTTTACAAAGGTGATTTATCGTTATTGCTTACTAGTATTCGTCAAGAATTGCTATTATTAGGAGACCAGGTTAAGGTGTATCCAGGGCATGGACTAGTTACAACTATTGGCCACGAAAAACTTCATAATCCTTATTTGGGATAACAGACAAGAAATACTAAAGAAGATGAGTACAATCTAAATTGGAGTTAAGATTGGCTATTCAATGGGCATACTGTGCTATTGATTAGACTTCAACTCTTCAATTTTACTTGTATAGGTGTCCGCTTTTTCTTCGTTCACAATAACAAGGCGTTCATACATATGAATAGCTTCCTTTTTGTTGCCTTGTGCCTCATGTATCTTTGCTAAAGTTTCCGATATAATCTCGGCAACGTCCGATGAGTCCTCACTTAAATCTTCATCACTTACTTCTTCGTAGGAATAATTTACGCGTTGGCTTTCAACTGCTTCTAAGAGTTCAATAAGTCGATCTAGATCAAGTATTTGAGCAGTTCTGGATCCTTGAACCAATACCTTTCTCCCTTTTTTAACAGATAGAGGAATTTTGGCTTCAAATTGTTCAGGATGTAATAAAAAGTAATGTAAGTGCTCCATTAGTGGACTACCAGGAGCATAGGTTTTAGCTTTAAGAGCCTCCGCAATGGCTTTATTTTGACTACCTTGAACATGATGAAACCAAGCCAACAAGAAGTGTCCTACCGCGTCAGGATCTCTTTTTGCAACCTGACGCTCAAGCTTTCGTGTCATTCGCACTGGATCGGTGTCGAATTGCTTAACATAGCTATTTAGAGAGGGTGGTATGGTATAAGGAAGAGTCTTCATATGTGCCTAATATATTGGCTTTATGCTACAGATAAAAAGTGAAAATACATTTTTAGTATCCTTGTGCACTTCAATTGAATCCAAAGATCGATTGATTTTGATTCAGTAGACCTGGCGGGAATTACACTAATTACCACAGCATCGTTGAAATCACCAGTTACTAACGGCATCGTTGAACATATTGTTGGCTATCTGAGATAATGCTTCGGTAGCCGCTTCTAATTCCCCATTAATTGGATCTTCGGTGGGATCATAAGTGAAACTACTTGAGAAACTCTTATTCCAAAGCGCTTCTTCGATCCTTGCATACTGAAATCGGGCTTGCACTGTAATACTAACTTGATTTTGGTTGGCCTGCTCATTTCCGCCGATAGCAAAGGGCCGGTTACTATATGTTTGGATGCGGCCTTCTATGAATGCATCTGCCGATTCTAGATTAGAGGCTAATTGCAATCTACTCTGATTTACAAATCGTTCTATCAGCGTAGTATTCAGTCTATCACTTAAATCCCCTAAACCACTACCAGATTGATCTGGGAAGAAGGGGATATAAATGGTATTAACCCCTTCAGGTATGGAGGCTCCCGTAAAACTATAACTAAGACATGATAGATGTAGACTCGTTATACCTAAAAAAATATAGATCAAGACCTTATTTTTTGACCACCTCGTAATTGTGCCAGTCCGATCGTCGGAATTTGCTCCATGTTCCATATCTAGTGTATTATTGAGCAATTATTATTTTTTTTCTAATCCGAATTGATCCAATTTCCGGTATAAAGTCCTTTCACTAATACCAAGTGTTTCAGAAGCTTTACGTCTATTACCATTAAAAATTTCTAACGATTTTTGAATAAGAAATTTTTCGGTTTCCTCGAGCGAAGGGATTTCTTTTCCTTTTAATTGTAATACAAATTCGTCCTCATCTTCCTGAATTGGTTCATCATAAGGTTCAAATTCTTCTCCTTTTATCTCACTCTTTTGATGTCTAGCGGTGTAACTCATGGCATCTTGATTTTGAGCGCTATGAGTGTGATCTATTTTAATGTGTTCAGGATTAGAATAATCTATTGGATTTGTAAGCCCGTTATGAGCATTCTCGTTAACATTGTCCAGTGAAGATGTATGTCCTCCGTCACCTAGTAATGCGGGTAATTGAGGATTATTTTTACTTGATAAAAGCGAGTAAACTAGATTTGCTAGCATTTTTTTTAGGTCACCAATATCGTTACTTATTTCAAGAAGAGCGCGATAGATTAATTCCGAACCTTGATGAGCAGATTGTTGATTTCTGCTATCAGTATTGTCTAAGTTTCCTTGTAGCATGGGTAAATTATCCGCAGAACCTATACTTTGACGTCCTTTTAAGTACTTTCTAAGGGTGTCAACGTCGACAAATTGTGATTTTTCTAGTACAACAAGCTGCTCTGCAACATTTCGAAGCTCGCGAATATTACCAGGCCAACGATAGGAGCTAAGTAAGGCTTTTGCTTCATCAGAGAACCCTCTGAATACGGAGTCATATTTTCTAGAATAATGTTCTACAAAATTTCTGAAAATGGGAATTATATCTTCTGATCTATCTCGTAATGCGGGGACATAGATTTGAACGGTATCTAATCGGTAATATAAATCCTCTCTGAAACTTCCTTCTTCTACTAATTCCCATAGATCTTTATTAGTGGCAGCAATAATTCTAACATCTGTCGTTTGGACTTTGGACGAGCCAACTCTAAAGAATTCTCCATTTTCTAGAATTCGGAGTAGTTTTACTTGAACATTTTTTGGTGTATCACCTATTTCATCCAAAAAAATAGTTCCACCGTCGGCCTTTTCAAAGTACCCCTGCCGAGTATCGTTTGCCCCAGTAAAGGCACCTTTCTCATACCCAAATAGTTCACTTTCAATTATGCCTTCAGGAATAGCCCCGCAATTTACAATGATAAGCTCGTTATGTTTACGATGGCTCATGCCATGAATAGAGCGGGCGGTAACATCTTTACCAACTCCACTTTCTCCTTGTAAGAGAACGGTAATGTCAGTTTTAGCAACCTGCATTATCTTATCTACTACCTGGCGAAGTGCATCAGAGCTACCTAAAAGTCCAAATTGTTGTTGAAATATTTCTCTATCCATATCTATTATTATGACATTATGTCGTAATATACGAAATTTGTTACAGAGGTAGGAGAGGAAAGACTCTTATTAGGGCAAGACTAGCGTTTTAATAATTCAGTGGATTGCTCAATAGGTAAGCTTCGCGTTTCCTTAAAACTAGAAAGAACCAAATTTGATCGAGTTTTGTCCACCCCATCCCAGGATTGAATACGTGATAAGAGGCGCTCGAATGAGGCCGTATTTTTTGTGCGCACTTTTAATAGGTGTGAGCCCTCACCGGTAATACTGTGGCACTCTAAAATTTCAGATTCTCTCAACGTTTCTTCAACAAAACTACTGTAATTCTCAGAACCGTCTACCTGAACAAACAGAAAGGCGCTAATGTCAAAGTGAAAATCTTTATCGTTAAGAATAGCGTGATACCCCTTAATAAGTCCACGCTCTTCTAGTTTTTTCATGCGCTCTGAAACAGATGGTACAGATAGCCCTACGAGTTCCGCTATTTTATTGCGTTGAGCTCTGCCATGTTTTTGTAAGTGATTCAAAATTTTAACGTCAATATCGTCAAGTAATGGTATCATGGTCTGGACGGTTTATTTGATGGAAATATATGGTTGGATGAGTGCCCACCTTAGGTTGGTAAGAGTGTTGGATTGCCTAAATAATCTAAAATATAGGTTTGCATTCCTAATTTTCTAAAGTATAAAGTACAAAAGTAGTGAATAAAAGGGAATCACTTTAACATCTTTAACAAGTAAAAAAGCTCAACTAAATGTTTCCAGACCTTGTATCTTTGAACTGTAACTTAATTAAAGCAACATGTTAGATATCACATTTATAAAGGAAAATCCAGAGTTAGTCATAGATTCAATGAATAACAAAGGGGAGAAGAATGTTCAACTTGTTCAACAAGTCATTGAAAAAGATGAACAGTGGCGGCAATTGGTCCACCAGGTAGATACACTTCGAGCTCAAAGTAATAAGGCAGCAAAACAAATTGGGGCTTTGATGGCGAGTGGTAAAAAGGAGGAAGCTCAAGCCATTATTCAGGAAACATCTAAATCTAAAGATGAAGTCAAAGAATTGGAAGATCAGCTGAATGTGTTTGCTGAGGAGCGTACATCATTATTACTTCGGATACCTAATGTTGCGCATCCAAGTGTTCCGATTGGACATTCAGAAGAAGATAATCAAGTGTACGGTACTTGGGGTTCACCCGATACACAATCATGGCTAAAACCGCACTGGGATATCCTAGAGAAACATGGTTGGTTGGACTTTGAACGAGGGGTGAAGGTTACGGGTGCAGGTTTTCCTTTTTACCTTGGACCACTAGCGCAATTGCAGCGAGCGCTCATTCATTTTTTTATAGATGAGGCTAATAAAGCAGGCTATATTGAAATGCAGGCCCCTTATTTCATTAATGAGGATTCAGCTCGGGGTACAGGTCAAATTCCTGACAAAGAAGATATGATGTATGAGATTCAAAGGGATGCTTTTTTTGCTATACCAACTG
>DCQQ01000036.1:9641-31329 GCA_002323515.1 Balneolaceae bacterium UBA1514
TTTTGCTATACCAACTGCTGAAGTACCGGTAACCAACTTCCATCGGGACGAGATACTTTCTGAAGAGCAGTTACCGATTCGTTATGTATGCCACACCCCCTCTTGGAGAAGAGAGGCAGGGTCATATGGCAAGGACGTAAGAGGGTTAAACAGATTGCATCAATTTGATAAGGTTGAACTAGTTCACTTTGTTAAGCCAGAAGAGTCGTATGCAACGTTGGAATTGTTACGGATACATGTAGAGTCTTTACTTCAAAAACTAGGCTTAGCCTATCAGACCCTGCTCATGTGTACAGGTGATATGGGTTTCACTCAAACAAAGAAATATGATGTAGAAGTTTGGAGCCCAGGTCAACAACGATGGTTAGAGGTGAGTTCTTGTTCCAATTTTGAGGCATTTCAAGCCAGAAGAATGCAACTTAGATACAGAAAAGGGGAGAAAGAGACCGAAATGGTTCATACTCTTAATGGCTCGGGGCTGGCGCTCCCTAGGGTGCTTTCTGCCATTGTTGAAACCTATCAAACCGAAAACGGCCGTGTTAAAATACCTGATATCTTAAAAAAGTATATTGACCAGGAATATTTGTAGCTGGTTTTTTTGAAGAATGTTATTGAGACCCAACGATAGAGACCTAACAATTCAAAACTAATGCTTCAAAAGTAATTAAACAGCGCTTACAAAGAAATGCTCTTCCTCGGTATAATTAAGTAAGCGTTCAAGTATAGGTTCCATAGTGTTGTGCTGCATTAATTCCATTCGGAGTTTCTTGCCATTGCGAATTCCTTTTAGGTATTGACCATAGTGTTTTTTCATTATGATAACACCATAACGTTCACCTTGATGTTCGACCGACAACTGAAGCTGTTTAGCGCAGACCTCAAGACGCTCTCGAAGTGGTATGTCAGCAGAATAACTGCCTTGATCAAGATATGATCGAGTTTGCTTGAAAATCCAAGGATTTCCTATTGCTCCCCGGCCAATCATCACAGCATCTACGCCTGTTTCACTAAATAAT
This sequence comes from Balneolaceae bacterium UBA1514, assembly GCA_002323515.1. Lineage (GTDB taxonomy): Bacteria > Bacteroidota > Rhodothermia > Balneolales > Balneolaceae > UBA1275. The sequence goes on from DCQQ01000036.1 coordinate 10,658, forward strand.
TTTGCAGCCAATTCAGGACTAGCTACATCGCCGTTACCAATAATGGGGATGTGTAATCCAGGGGTATTTTTGAGCTTTTTAAGCCAGTTCCAATCTGCTTCACCTTTGTATTTTTGGGCTCGTGTTCTGGCATGAACAGTTAAGGCCTTCACTCCAACCGATTGCAGCATAATCGCTACCTCTTGTATACGGATTGAGTTTTCGTCCCAACCTAAACGTGTTTTGACAGTAACAGGTATGTTATCAACCGCATCAACCACTGTCCCAGCCATACGCTCCATCATGTCTATGTCTTTTAAACATGCTGCGCCAGCACCTTTTTTGACTACTTTATACACGGGACACCCAAAATTTATATCTACTACATCGGGGTTACTTGCTTCAGCAACTTTAGCAGCACCATACATAGCCTCTTCACGTCCGCCAAAAATTTGAATTCCTAAAGGGCGTTCAGCTTCTTTAAAACTCATTTTATGCAGGGCAATGTCAGAATCGCGGATGAGTGCTTCGGAGCTGATAAATTCAGTAAAGACCATACTAGCCCCTATATTGCGACAAATTTGCCGAAATGGAGCATCTGAAACATCCTCCATAGGAGCTAAAAATAAGGGACGGTCTTGTTTGCCAAGTAGGCTTTCGAAAAAATCTTTATTGCTCATACTCCTAAGATACGAATATCTACTATTCTATTTGAAGCTTCTCAATATAACTTGGGATTTCTGTTAGTCATTGGACTGTAATACTCCTATATTTTAACCTTATTTAGTACAATAAGTTAAACATACACTCATGGATATATCGAAGATTGAAGAGTTACTGGGCGATGAAGCCTCCTACTTGCTAAATCACACCAGTAAAACAGTTACAAAAGATCAATTAATCCAACCTACTCCAGACTATGTAGATCAGGTTTGGTATCATTCGGATCGAAACAATAGAGTATTGGGAAACCTACAATGGCTTATGGAATCGGGTCGACTTGGTGGGACAGGATACCTTTCTATACTGCCGGTTGATCAAGGAATTGAGCATTCTGCGGGTGCTTCATTTGCAAAAAATCCAGACTATTTTGATCCTGAAAATATTGTAAAGTTAGCCGTTGAAGCGGGTTGTAATGGAGTAGCATCGACCTTTGGTGCGTTACGTTCCGTTTCTCGAAGGTATGCGCATAAAATCCCTTTTATTGTGAAAATTAATCACAATGAACTCCTTACTTATCCTAACACTTTTGATCAAATTATGTTTGGTACAATTGATCAGGCTTATGATATGGGTGCAGCAGCAGTGGGTGCAACGATCTATTTTGGATCGGAAGAATCCAACCGGCAAATTAAAGAAGTAGCCCAAGCTTTTGCATATGCTCATGAATTAGGTATGGCTACCATACTTTGGTGCTATACCCGTAATGACGCATTCAAAGTGGACGGTGTTGACTATCATACCTCAGCTGACTTAACGGGCCAGGCAAATCATATTGGATCAACTATTGGTGCCGATATTGTTAAACAAAAGCAACCTACCAATAATGGTGGTTACAAGGCTTTAAATGCGGGTAACTCGTCATATGGTAAATTAGACGAGCGCATTTATTCTGAATTAACATCCGAGCATCCTATCGATTTAACCCGCTACCAAGTAGTTAACTCGTTTATGGGACGTGCAGGTCTAATCAACTCTGGAGGAGCTTCTGGCTCAAATGATTTTGCCGATGCGGTTAAAACAGCGGTAATTAATAAACGAGCAGGTGGAATGGGACTTATTAGTGGTCGTAAAGCATTCCAACGTCCTATTGGTGAGGGTGTACAACTTCTGAATATGATTCAGGATGTATATCTAAACAAAGAAGTGGATATTGCTTAAAAGTAAATTCACCTAAACAGAGTGCATGTGAATTTGGGTGGACAACCTAATTCACAAAGCTATTTTTTTTAGCCTTGTAGAGTTTCCTGCAAGGCTTTTTTTTATACTATAGTATGAGTCAAATAAAGCAAAATGTAGATAGTCCAAAACAGATAATCTCTAAAAAATATCTGTTTTTTTCTATTTCCCTGAGTCTTTTGACAATGGCTGGAGTCATTTGGTACACATATACCCCCGGCATTCTAGCGTATTTAGCACCCAAAAGACTTCCCGGGCTAGGCATTGCTTTGGTGGTTTCATTCTTGAGGGTATGGTTTTCTGCAGCAAAAATTCGCTTTTTATCTGCGGGAGTTATTAGTTGGTTAGGAGCATTTAGGGTGCAATTGAGCTGGGACTTTACTTCAGCAGTTACCCCCTCTACCATAGGTGGTGCCCCTATGGCAACCTATGCTATGACTAAAGAAGGACTACGATTAGGTGAGTCTACTGCGATCATATTATATAGTGTATTATTGGATCAAATCTGGTTTGCCATCGCTATCCCAATCTTACTTGTGGCCGGTATCTATATGGATGTAGTTCCGCCATCGGTGGGTTTTCTGGGTGAAGCATCTATGCTTATTCTGTATGTTTCTTTGCTTTCATACGCTGGGGTACTCGCATATGGAGTTTTAATTAAACCATCAGCTATTTCAAAAATTATCAAGTGGTTTGCAAAATTACCATTCCTTCGGAAACACAGGGGTAAAATACATTCTGAAGCACAAAACCTTGAACAATATGCCTATCAGCTCAAAGCCAAGCCGTTTTGTTTTCTTTTACAAGCTTTTTTTTACTCTACTATGTCATGGCTAGCTAGAGTTGCACTTGCACCTATTGTAATACTAAGTTTGTTGCCAGCACCAGAACTGCTTTCAGTATTACGAAGCTTGGCGATGAATCTAGCTTTTTTGGTAGTACCAACTCCTGGTGGTAGCGGTGGAGTTGAAGGACTCTTTGTTTTATTTCAAGGTCCACTAATTTCAAGGGAAGCCTTTATTGGTCTTGCATTATTTCTATGGCGTATAATTAGCTATTATATTACCATTGCGATGGGAATGATGGCTACTACATGGTATGTAAACCAGGAAGTGCATGAATATAAAAGTAACTAAGAATAATTAGTTTAGGTGTTGAAACTCTTTATCATTGTAGACGAACATACTCAAGCTATCTGACTAAGGAAAAATTGAATACATCACTATTCTATTATTGTTTATGGCTAAATCGAATCAAATTTTTGTATGCACCTCATGTGGACATGAATCGCCCAAGTGGCTAGGAAGTTGTCCAGGGTGTAAAGAGTGGAATAGTTTCATCGAGCAAGAAAAAATAACGGGTTCAACTAAGCCGCACAAAGCTAAAATCGCAGGCTTAGAGCCAGAACAAGTACCTAAACCCCAAACGCTCAATGAGATTACGGCTACCAAGGCATCTCGATTTCAAACGGGAATTACTGAATTTGATAGGGTGTTGGGTGGAGGATGTATGAGAGGATCCTATGTGCTCATTGGTGGAGCTCCTGGGGTTGGTAAAAGTACACTCACTCTTCAAATAGCTAAGGCCGAACCAAACTTGTCTATTTTATATTGTGCTGGTGAAGAATCTGTCTTGCAGATTAAACATCGAGCCAAACGCATTGGGGTCATCTCTGAAAAACTCTGGTTAACCAACGAGACACGTATCGAATCCATCATTGAGCAGGCACAAAAGTTGCAACCTGATTTACTCATAGTTGATTCTATTCAAACTGTTTACAGAGATCAGTTAAGTAGCATGCCAGGCAGTGTTGCTCAGGTAAAAGAGTGCGCTGCTTTGCTTCAACAATTGGCCAAAAAATCCAGTTTATCAATTATGATAATTGGCCACATTACTAAAGAAGGGGATATCGCAGGTCCTCGGGTGTTAGAACACATGGTAGATACTGTGCTTAGTTTTGAAGGGGACGATCATTATACCTATCGTTTGTTACGAAGTATAAAAAATAGATTTGGGCCAGCTCATGAGGTAGGGGTTTTCGAGATGAAGCACGATGGCTTGGATCAGGTTCCCAATCCTTCTGCCTATTTTTTAGCAGAACGAAATCAAGAAGTGTCTGGCAGTGCTATTGGTTGTATAATGGAGGGAAGCCGACCTATATTGGTTGAACTTCAAGCATTAGTTAGTCCTAGTGCCTATGGGACTCCACAGCGCACCGTTAACGGGATGGATCGCAACCGTGTCTTGCTACTTTTGGCCGTTTTAGAAAAACGTACTGGGTTTAAATTTTCGGATAAAGATGTATATGTTAATGTCGCTGGTGGTTTAAAAATAAAAGATCCTGCAGCCGATCTTGCACTTTGTGTGGCTTTGGTATCATCCCTATTGGATATAGCTTTGGATAATAATCAACTTTGGTTGGGTGAAATAGGATTAGGCGGGGAACTAAGGCGGGTTAGCCAATTGGAAAGGCGCATTAAAGAAGCTGAAAAACTAGGGTATATTCATAGTTGGGCTAAGGACCAACATCACTCAAACAACAAGCCTTCACACCTAAAGGATATACTAAATAGTTTTGGGCAAAAAAAAAGCCCTAGATAAACCAGGGCTTCTATGTGATAACAATCTTGAGAGAAACTAGAAGTTTTCTCGTTGACGTCGACGCTGCTCACGGACGGCTTTTTTCATGGCTTCCCGTCGTTCAATAGATGGTTTTGTGAACTGTTGACGATCCTTAAATTCATTAAGAATACGAGAACGAGTCACCATCTTTTTGAAACGATTAATCGCGCGTTCAACGCTTTCGTTGTCTTTAACTTCAACGCCTAGCATTGAGCCTCACTTCCTTTCATTGTATTATTTCTCAATATTGAGAGATTTAAATATATGGTTTTTTTCTTCTAGATAAAAAATAGTTCTATGTGGAAATAACGAAAGGAAACCCTACGAAAACAGAAATCACAGACAGCAATAGACCATTAGATGTGATTTAAAATCCATTTTTTATCTAACCAATGAGGATTTAACCCCAAACCAAATAAAGCATAATCATATTTGGAAGGGTCAAGTGGGTCTAGTAATAGAAGTTGCTCTTGTAATTCTTCCACCGCCTTCCAGTCATTTTGATTTCGGGTAATTAGACCAAGTTTTCTGCTTTGTCTAGCCACATGAACATCTAATGGGATATAAATTTGGGAAGGCGGCATAAAGTTCATACTTCCCACGTCTACTGGGCCCCCTCTAATTGTCCAGCGTAGATACATATAGAGCCGTTTGCATGAGCCCCCTTTTTCAGGATTAGAAATGTGCCTACGGGTTCGAGCTGGTATTTCAGGAAAAAAACTGAAAAATTCTTCGTGGAAGACTCCCATTAACGGACGATTTTTCGCTTTCGAAATAGTCAAACAATTTGTCCAAAAGGCCTCAAAGGTGGTAAAGTGAATAAGGATTTGTTGCATGGTTTTGATTAACCAATACATATCCTCGGAATTAAAGGTTCTATGTTTAAAGCCCGTTAATCTACGCGCATCTGATTCCGTAAAATTACCCATAAAATCTAGTGGTCTATACGCCATTCTCGACAGTAAATCATCCACCTTTGTAATGACGATAGAGCGCTTACCCCATGCCATTGTAGCCGCGAAAAAACCAGCTACATTTATTTCTTCTGCATCTTCAAAAGCATGTAAAAATTGAATAGGATCATCTTCTATATACGCTGGAACCTCCATTCTCGATACCCATTGGTCTAAAACAGGCTTAAGCTGCAATAGGTATTTTTTTGATCGTTTACGCAAATCGCTTTATTAGGGCAAGAGTTAAGGTCTTATTTGCCTTTGGGAAGGGGTAATTTTTTAAATCCTGAATTGAAACCCACTTAATTTGTTCACTTGTTTTGGCTGTTGGGGTTTGCCGTGTTTTGGTTGGCTTCAAAACACAAAGAAAAGCGCTCAGAGTTATAGTAAAGTGTGAATAGGCATGTTTTAAGCTCATAAACTCTTCTATTACACTGATTTCTATACCTAACTCTTCTTGAATTTCTCTATGCAGTGCCTCTATGCTGGTTTCGTTACTTTCTTGTTTTCCACCGGGGAATTCCCATAAACTACCTAGCATAACATGTTCAGGTCGTTGGGCAATTAGCACCTCTTCTTGATCATTTATGATAATAGCTACCGAAATTTCTTGATGAGGTCGCTTTGCTTTTTTTGAAGTGTATGGTATTTGCTCGGTCTTGGCCGTTCGGTACGCGATGCATTTTGAAGCGAGAGGGCAGGTTTCGCAAGATGGTTTGTTAGGGTTGCATACCGTAGAGCCTAATTCCATCATGGCTTGATTGAAGTCGGCGGGTGGTTGTCCTTTTATCCATTTATCTACTTCTTGCTGAACTAGTTTTCGGGTACCTGTTTTTCGGGTGTCCTGTTCAATCCCGCAAAATCGCGTAACGGTTCGGATCACATTTCCATCCATCACCGCATATTCTAATCCAAAGGCAATACTTGCAATAGCTGCTGCAGTATAAGGTCCTATTCCTGGGAGTGATAGCAGCTCTTTATATTCCTTAGGAAATGAACCCGAATAGTCATCTGCCACTATCTTGGCTGTTTTGTGAATATTTCTTGCCCGACTATAATATCCAAGTCCTTCCCACTGTTTTAAAACCTGTTGAATTGACGCCGCAGCTAAGTCATGAACACTTGGAAAGGCCGTCATAAATCGATTAAAAAAAGGAAGTGCTTGATTTACTCTGGTTTGTTGCAACATTATTTCTGAGATCCAAATAGCATAAGGGTCTTTGGAATCTCGCCACGGCATACTTCTTTTGTTGTTGTCAAACCACGATAATAGGCATTCGGCACAATTAGAGTCGAAAAGGGTATCCATTTCGGATTTAGTCATGCTTCTGTCTAATTGTTATCCATTTGCAAATCGATTACCTTTAACTCTACCTCAACCGAGCTAGCAGCCCCTAAGGCATCGGTTGCTATTACTTTGAATCGGTGAACGCCCAAATCTTTCTCACCCGGAGTCCAAGTGAGTTGCCCACTTTTTTCATTTAAGCGTGCACCCTCCGGTAGATCAACTCCTAAAAAGCGAATCAATGATTCTTGACTATGCTTAGCTTCTAGATCTATAGCTGTATAGTTAACCGAATAGGGATCTCCCATAATTAATGTACTGGTACGAATAGGGCTTATTCTAGGAGGATTATTAAAACTGGTGATGTCTATTTGTATAAAGGTACTATCCAGCAACCCTGTAGAACTTTGAGCTATGATTTGCAATCGATGAATACCGATTTGATTGAATTGGGGCTGCCAAAATATTCCCTGGCCTTTGACCTTCATTCCACTAGGGGCTCCTTTAACACTAAATCTAAGTGCTTCAGTTGGCCAATCCTCTGAGACTTGTATTCCAAAAAGAATAGGATTTGGGTAGGGTACTATTTTAGGTTCATAGGGTAGGAGTGTGATTGAATTTGGTAGTGGTTTTGTATCTGCTGATTGAGACACCTCACTTCGTTCAAAGCCAACATTCACTTTTCCAATAGCACCAAATTCATGAAGCCATAATTGATCTTTACTTCCTGTCAACTTGTATTGAGCCCCAGTATCCTTCTTCCAACGGGTTACTTCATTATTATGTAACAGCCAAATTTCTTTCTTAGAGCTTTCAATGAAATAGGTGTCTTGGTATTTAATAACATCCACTATAGCAGTACCAATATCAGTTAATCGTGAGCTAGAGCCATTTTCGCCAATCCGAAAAAGAACCCCTGCTTCACTACTCCCAAACAATTCATTATCAACCAAGTGCAAATGAACAATAGCTTGGTTAATGTCAATGGAACTAACCCATTCTAGGGTATCCTGATCCACCGTCCACGAAAAATTATGAACTTTAGCAGGGCTGAGTACAAAGAGTTGTTGGGAGCGAGGAGTACTTAATACGTCCAGCACCGTTTCTCTTTGGAGTAATTCATTGGCAATGAATTCAACAGGAGAATCAAAAGCTTCAGGACTTTGTAATCCTAACACCCCTAAACCCTCGTCTCCTAATGCTAGGTACACATGGTCACGAAGTCGGGCTACCCCCCTTGGCTCTGTGGATAAATAGGTGGATGAATACACCCCCAACACAGAGGTAGGCTCTAAAACAGTCAATCGTGTTCCGTTGCCAAATAAATAGGCAAAGCGAATATCCGAAGTAATTTTACTGCCACGTCGCTGCATCCCACTATTGGTATATAACCATTGTGTATTATCATTGGTAACTCTAAAAACAGCTAATCCTACCTGCTCTGAGAGAACATATAAATGGCTTGGACTTGAAGCGATATCTAACACATTTTCTATATTCATCGAAGAGGTAAACCAAAGGCCTTCGACTGTAGCCTGCGCTAGTAAATTCGGCTGGCTAAGAATGAATAATGATAAAATTATAGAGTAGATTATGTTTGTTTTCTCGACTTTCATTGAAAATGCATGGGTTGATTTCGATTGTCTGATGCTAACAAATGGAAACTTGAAAATGTATGTGAAGCTACGCTTGACTAGCTTAAATCTACTACCATTCAGTCTCGCGCTTAGCATGTTTTCAACTAGCATCAATTAGCAACAATAGAACCTGCCTAAAAGTACGATTCTTTTACTATTTAATTATAGCCAATTATGCTTTTGATACCAAGTTAAGGTAGACCTCAAGCCTTCATATAAGCTGATTTCTGGTGTATAACCCCAGTCTGCTTTCGCTTTATTTGGGCTACAAAGCCAATACTGTGTAAGTTCTTCAGCCTTATCTGGATTTAATGCAGGATACACTCCAAAAATAGGAGCTATGGTTTCGGCCACTTTTGCTATGGTCATAAGCACTCCTTTTGGCACCCGGATCCGTAGGTGAGACTTTTGGAGAATGGTAGCGCATTCTTTGTAAATCTCATTCCATGAATACCCATCTTCAGAACCTCCGAGAAAGTAGGTGTGAATTCCAGCTCGATCGTAGAGCCTAGATGCCACGATACCCTTTACCAGATCCTGAACATGAACTAGGGAAAGGATTTTTTCTGTGGGATTGCCTAGTATAGGTGCCACTCTGTAATTAAGGGCTTTAAATAATCCATAGATATCTGTTTCTCTGGGTCCGTAAACGGCTGGGGGGCGTATAATTTTAATACTTAAGGTGGGGTGGTTTGCCCAGTTTTTCTCAGTATAGAGTCGATGAATTTCTTCTTCCATTTGTTTTTTGGAACGACCGTATGCGCTGATGGGGGACAAGGGAGCTTTTTCTGTGAGAGGGGTTTGGCTAGAGGGACCGGCGGCGGCGAGAGAGGAAAGTATAATAATGTTGGATATCCCAGATTCAACCGCAAGTTCTATCAAATTTTTGGTAGCTTCTACATTGGCTCTAAAAAAATCAGAATAGCTTGGGGCATGCAGAATAGCCGCCCCATGAATGAGTACATCAACCTGTTTTAGCTCTTCTTTAATTGGTTCTAGGTTTTCCAATGTGGATTTAACAGGAGTGTAGTCGAGCCCCTTTAACCATTTTTCTTTATTTCTGACCAAAACGCGAACTTCTTCACATTCTGGCATCTTTAGCAAGTGTTCAACTAGATGACTTCCAACAAAACCAGTTCCACCAGTAACAAAGGCTTTCATAAATGCGTATATTTACGGGTTGATTGGTGATTGAATAAAATCTGAAGATTCTATCATGGATAATCTTGAGTACAATTCTTTTGGTTATTTATCAACTAACTACAATTAAAATACAAAGAAGCCGATTGCTTTTTTATACTTATTTGAGCGAATAGGCAGTGAACGTGTTATCAAATCTGTTGATTATCTAAATGAGCGAACTAAGAGTAGCCCTATTCACCGGTAATTATAACCATATTCGAGATGGTGTAGCCCTAACATTGAATCGATTAGTTCAGTACTTAGAGCAGCAAAATATTCCTGTACTTATCTTTGCTCCAAGTGGACCAAATCCTGAAATAAACCCTCATAAAGGTACTTTGAGGGTCACTCCTTCAGTTTCTATGCCCGTGCCCGGTAGAAAGGAATACCGTATAGCCACACATTTTCCTCACAAATTCCGGCAAGAGTTAGAGGCTTTTCAGCCTACTCTCATACATATAGCTACTCCCGATGGGCTTGGGATAGGGGCACTAAAGTGGGCAAAAAAGCATGATTTACCTGTGGTAAGTTCGTATCACACTCATTTCCTGAGCTATGTAGACTATTACAAACTTTTTTTAGGACCGGTTAAATGGCCTTTTAAGAAGATGACGCAATGGTTTTATCCCCAATGTCAACGAGTATATGTTCCTAGTCAATCCATGATTGATGAGCTAGGTGTTGAGGGTATCACTGGTGATATGAAAATTTGGGCAAGAGGAATAGACACCAAACTTTTTAGCCCCGAAAAAAGGGATCCTGAGTGGCGAATAAAAATGGGTTTCGCAGAGGATGAGATTGTGGTGAGTTTTGTTTCTCGGTTAGTTTGGGAAAAAGAATTGGGAACCTACATAGAAAGTGTCCAACGAATGCAACAACGAAATCCAAAGGTAAGAGCATTAGTGGTGGGGGACGGAGCAGCAAGGTCCGAGGCTCAAAAAAAGTTACCTTATGGGGTTTTTACCGGTTTTTATTCAGGTGAAGACTTAGCTCGAGCCTACGCCAGTTCTGATTTATTCTTATTCCCTTCTTACACTGAAACTTTCGGTAATGTAACCTTAGAAGCAATGGCTAGCGGAGTCCCCTGTCTAGTTGCAAATGCGATAGGTTCATCCTCTTTAGTAGTAGAGGGAAAAAATGGCCGACTTGCTAGCTCTGGAAATGTCGATGATTTTACCAAAAAACTGGAGCAAATGATTTCAGATTCAACTGCTTTACAAAACATGGGAAGGCGTTCACGCGAGCTTGCATTAAACTACCAGTGGAATCACATAAATGAGGCATTGGTTACTGATTACAGAATAGTGATGTCTAATTTTCAAGCAGACCTCAACCAATAGGTCCTTAGCAGATACGATTTATGTCCCAATCATCACTAAAGGTTCTATACATTTCACATTCTCATCCTCCAGATGAATCCCCACTCGAGAACATGGGAGGAATGCAGCGCGTTAGTATGCAGCTGGTTCAAGCTCTAGAGGACAATCCTACGGTGGAAATTCAAACAATCATACAAAAAGCACCCTGGAAAGGTATTGAATCGAGAACGCTTCTATTTTTATTGAAGCTACGACATCAAATACCAAAAGTTGTAGATAGTTTTAAACCGGATGTAATCTTGTTTTCCTCTATGGTTACGGCAAGTATGGCTAGATGGTTAAAAGGCAAGGTTTCTATACCGATGGTCACTATTAATCATGGTCAGGATGTAACAATGCCTTATGGGTGGTATCAAAAGCACGTCAGTAAGGTATTGAATGCCTTGGATGGAGTTATTTCAGTTTCGCAGGCTACTAGGCAAGCTTGTATTGATCGCGGCATGGACCCAGGAAAAGGAGTAGCATTACCCAATGGAATTCAAATTCAAGATTTGTTGCCAATGGATGCGGATTACATGAATCCGGCACATGTTGAACAGCTTCTAGTCTTGGAACCAACCGAAGCTGTAAAAGAAATAAAAGTGCTAAAAAGGGTAGCAAAAAAGGAATTGGGTAAACAACTTAATATCAACCTGTTGGATAAACCCGTTCTACTTTCGGTGGGTCGACAGGTACCTAGAAAAGGGCATGCTTGGTTTATTGAGAAGGTACTTACCCAGCTGAATCATCCTTGTCATTATCTATTAGTTGGCGATGGACCAGAGCGGGAAACGATACTAAATGCTGTCTATCGTAATGCTGAGACATTGGTTGAAAGAAATATCCAAGTGCACATATTAGGCCGGAAATCGGATTATTGGGTTCATAAAGCGTACACCGCAGCAGATGTGTTTATGATGCCCAATATCAAAGTAGAGGGAGATATGGAGGGCTTTGGCATTGTATTATTGGAGGCGAATCTGCATTTCACTCCTGTATTTTGTTCGGATTTAGAGGGGATGAAAGATGTAGTAGAGCAAGGAGTTAACGGATTTAAAGTGAAGAGTGGGCGCCCAAAGGAATATGTGATTGAATTAGAGCAACTTCTTAGCAGTGATTCGTTATTTCCTTTGTCTTTGATGGGGTGTAGATATGTATGGGAAAATTTCCAGTGGGATAAGGTAGCGGAGCAATATATTCAGTATCTTATTCAAGTTATTGTTGTATAACGGCTGAATGATATGTCAGCATACCGTCTGTGTCTATGAGCTCTTCTTACATGAATTTGAACGAGAATATTATCGCAGATATAAACCAAAGTGGATTGCAGTCTAAACGCTAATTGCTAAAGGAACCGTTTATTTGATAGCTTTGTTATACTGATTATATTATAACGATTACTACGAAATTGATATTTAATTAATGGCTGAAACACAACCTCTAGTACGGTCAGATATTTTCGACAAAGCCTTTGGATATACCAAAGCTGACGAAGTTAAGGCTTTAGGCTTGTATCCCTATTTTAAACCCTTAGAAGCTACTGATGGCACTATTGTAGAAATAGAAGGTAACGAAGTTATTATGGCTGGCTCAAATAATTATTTGGGTCTTACCAATGATCAAAGAACCATAGAGGCAGCTCAGGCGGCCATAGTCAAATATGGTACGGGCTGTACGGGGTCTAGATACTTAAACGGTACTCTAGATATTCATATTGAGCTAGAGGAACGGCTTGCAGATTTCATGAATAAAGAATCTTGTGTGTTGTTTAGCACAGGGTATCAAACGAATGAAGGGTCTATCCAAACCATTGCGGGTAGAAATGATATTATTTTTTCTGATAAAGATAATCATGCCTGTATAGTAGTCGGTACTCAGTGTTCGGTTGCAAAAACCATGCGTTACAATCATAACGACATGGATCATTTGCGAAGACTTTTAGAAAAAACAGATCCTGAAGCAGGTAAAATCATTATAAGTGATGGTGTGTTTTCTATGTCTGGCACTTTAGCGAAAATACCGGAATTGGTTGCTTTAGCAAAAGAGTTTGGGGCTCGACTATACCTAGATGATGCTCACGCGGTAGGAGTGATCGGAGTAGGAGGGCGAGGCTCGGCTTCAACTTATGGGTTACTTGAAGAAGTAGACCTGATAAGTGGAACATTTTCGAAATCCTTTGCCTCCTTAGGAGGCTTCCTAGTAGGCCAAAGAGAAGTGATAGAATATATTCGACATCACTCACCTGCCCACATTTTTAGTGCCTCGATGCCTCCCGCAAATGTTGCTACTGTATTGAAAGCAATGGATATTATGGCTGATGAGCCATGGAGATTAACTAGATTACGTGAAATTTCGACTTATATGCGCACCGAGTTGCGTAAGTTAGGCTTCAACGTTTGGACCTCACAAACTCCAATTATCCCTATTGTTATTGGCGAGATGATGCTTTGTTTCCAGTTTTGGAAAGATCTTTTTGAAGCTGGTGTATACACGAATGCTGTTATTCCGCCCGCTGTTCCACAGGGTCAATCACTTCTTCGAACCAGTTATATGGCCTCACACACCGATGAGCATTTGGATAGAATACTTGAGGCATTTAGAAAAGTTGGGTTGAAACACGGAATTATTGATCAAAATGGTAATTCTCTAGTTTCCTGAGGTGAGCATGGCTGCAAGTGGTGTAACCTTTGTAAGTACAGAACCCGAAAGGAAGGAATTTATTGAATTTCTGTACACACATTATGCGACCGATGGTTTTTTTGTGCCGCCACTGCGTCAAGAGCAAAACAAGATAATCGATAAACAGAAAAATCCTTTCTTTAAGCAGGCTAAAATGGCCATGTTTTTGGCTCATTACGACGATAAACCGGCAGGAAGAATTGCAGCTGTAGTGGACGATCGCTTTAATAAGCAGCATGGATTGAATACAGGCCATTTTGCATTTTTTGAATGTATTGATCATCAGCCTACTGCTGATTTGTTATTTCGTGTGGCCGAAGACTGGTTACGAGAGCAAGGAGTTGAAGAAATTCTTGGGCCAACTAATCCAGGAATGATGGATGTGTTAGGATTTTTAGTCGATGGGTTTGATAAGTTTCCCTACATCATGATGCCTTATTCCAAACCTTATTATGAGAAGCTTGCCCTGAGTGCTGGATATGATGGAGCTCGTGATTTATTAGCCTTTGTACTTGATGAAACTAATGTAGATTTCGATCGTATGCGGAAAGCAAAAAGCATGATTATGCGGAGATATCCTCAAATCCAAATTCGACCTGTTTCACTCAAAAATATTGATGAGGAGGTAAATATAGTCCGGGATATTTATAATGAGGCGTGGAAAAATAATTGGGGATTTCTACCTTTAAGCATGGAGGAAATAAAAGGGTTTGCTAAAGAATTTAAGACGATACTGGATGAAGATTTTGCTCATATAGCGGAATGGGACGGTAAACCTGTTGGCTTCTCTATAGCGCTCCCCGATTTAAATCAGGTCTTCAGAACAATGAATGGAAACTTATTTCCCTTCGGGTTCATTAAGTTTTTATGGGGAAAACGGAAGATTAACCGAATACGAACAGCCTTGATGGGTATTCTTCCTGAGTTTCAAGGCAAGGGAATTGATGCTCTTTTCCATCAAAGAACTATTGAGTTCGCCCTCAAACGAAATTTTGTAGAATCGGAACTAAGTTGGGTATTGGACAACAACACAGAGATGATTCATCTCGCTCAACGCTTAGGCGCCCGAATAGACAAGCGATATAGAATGTATGCAAAGAAATTATAGCTACTGATAACCACTCATTTTTCGGATTGGGTAGAACTTCATTCAATAAAAAATCATGTATCGAATAGAAAAAGATTCTATGGGGGAAGTAAAAGTCCCCGAAAACGCTAAATATGGAGCTCAAACACAAAGAGCAAGTAACAATTTCCCTATAAGTGGGATTCGATTTACTAGGGCATTTATAAAGGCTTTAGGTATTATCAAGAAAAATGCAGCACAAGCAAATGCAGATTTGGGAAAGTTGGAAGTAGGGACGTCTGAGGCAATTCAGGTAGCTGCGCAACAAATTATTGATGGAGACCATGATGCAGAATTCGTAGTCGATATATTTCAAACGGGTTCAGGAACTTCGAGCAATATGAACACCAATGAGGTTGTAGCGAGATTGGCGAATGAGTCTTTCCCAAACCTACAGATTCCTGTTCATCCCAATGATCATGTAAATTTTGGGCAAAGTTCGAACGATGTAATTCCCACAGCCATTAGAATTGCGGCGGTCATTGAACTAAAGGATAAGCTTATACCCGCATTGCAACATTTAGCTATGACTTTTGAGCACAAAGGCTCCGAATATGAGCATGTCGTAAAAACGGGAAGGACACATTTAATGGATGCAATGCCGATAACCATTGCTCAGCAATTTGGGGGCTACGCTAGACAACTGCGTTTAGGAGTAGACCGAATTCAGGATGCAAATGTACGTTTATCTGAATTACCTCAAGGTGGAACGGCCGTGGGCACTGGGATAAATACCAACCCGAACTTTGGGGCCGAATTTGCAAAAAACGTTTCCAAGCAAACAGGGGTATCCTTTAGAGAGGCTGAAAATCACTTTGAAGCTCAAGCAACGGTCGATGCTCCTGTAGAAATGAGTGCTCAACTGAAAACAATCTCTGTTGGGATGATGAAAATGGCTAATGATTTACGCTGGATGAATTCTGGACCTAACAGTGGTCTAGGGGAGATTCAATTGGCTGCTTTGCAACCAGGTTCTTCCATTATGCCAGGAAAGATAAACCCAGTCATTGAAGAATCTGTAGCTATGGTATGTGCACAGGTTATGGGAAATGATCTTACCGTTTCTTTGGCAGGTCAATCAGGAAACTTCGAGTTGAATGTCATGCTGCCGGTAGTAGCTCATAACCTTCTTGAGTCAATCGAGTTGTTAGCAAATGCAGCAAAAAATTTGGCCGATAGATCGGTTTCCCAATTAACCATTCGGGAAGATATTATCGCCGATAAAGTAGGTAAAAACCCAATTTTAGTAACGGCACTCAATCCTATTATTGGATATGATTTAGCCGCTAAAATTGCAAAAAAAGCATATGCAGAGGGTCGTTCCTTGAAAGAAGTAGCTAAGGAAATGACGGATCTATCTGATCAGGACTTGGATACAGCATTAGATCCCATGAAGATGACCCGGGGTGGTTTTACTGAATAGCTTGATAGTACTGATTATATTATTGTAAGTTAAGTTACTTTATGTAAAGTATTTACAGATTAGTAATCTGAAATACTTTTTTGGGAGGCAACAGTGCATTATATTGTATATCTAATTAATAGGGTATCAAGAGTTTTTTTTATTAACTGTGCGTAAATCTGTTCTATAAAAATGTCTGAAGTTTCAACCCAAAAAAAGCGATCGCGTTTTTTCAAAGAAAGGAAAGAGGATATCCTAAAGGATTACCGCTTGGGATGGCTTAGTAGACATGTATCCATTTTGGGTAGAAAAGAAGTGCTTTCGGGTAAGGCAAAGTTCGGAATATTTGGGGATGGGAAAGAGTTACCCCAGTTAGCGATGGCGAAGGTCTTTAAAAATGGTGACTTTCGAAGTGGGTACTACCGTGACCAAACCTTTATGTTTGCCATTGGTGAAGCCACATTAACTCAATTTTTTTCCCAATTGTATGCTCATCCCGACGTCCAGGCAGACCCATTCTCAGCTGGTAGACAAATGAATTCTCATTTTGGTTCACGGTTATTAGATGAAGCCGGGGATTGGGTAGATCAGGTGAGTAGGAAAAATTCAGTATCTGGAATTTCACCGACAGCTGGGCAAATGGCACGTATTGCAGGTCTAGCTCAAGCTTCTAAAATTTATCGGAGTCAGAAAAAACTTCAATCTGGAAAATGGAAGAAATTTTCCGACAAAGGTAATGAAGTTGTGTTTGGAACTATAGGGGATGCCAGTACATCTGAGGGTGTATTTTGGGAAACCATGAATACCTTAGGGGTCTTACAAGCACCGGCTGTTATTTCTGTTTGGGACGATGAATATGGAATTAGTGTTCCTAAAATGTTTCAGACCACCAAAGAAAGTATTTCTGAGGCGTTAAGTGGGATGCAGCGGGACCAATCAACCAGTGGGGTAGAAATAATAAAGGTTAAAGGCTGGGATTATGAGGATTTAATTGCAACCTATACCAGAGCATCTGAACTGGCTCGATCTGAGCATGTACCAGTACTCATTCATGTAGAAGAGCTCACCCAACCTTTGGGGCATTCTAGCTCCGGCTCTCATGAGAGATATAAAAGTAAGGAACGTCTTGAATGGGAAAGTGAGTATTGTTGCCTCCAGCAATTTAGGAAATGGATTTTAGCCAAAAAAATTGCAACGGAAGCGGAGCTTGATGTCTTAGAATCTGAGGCTCAGCAAGAGGCGTTGGCAGCTAAGCAATTGGCATGGCAGGAGTATATTGGTCCTATTAAGCAGGAACGTGATTATATATTAACACTAATGCGCTCTTTGAAAGGGAACTTGCCGCATTCTCAAACCAGTGCATCAAAATCTATTGATGCTATTATGCGGCGCTTGAAATCTACCCCAAACCCAATTCGAAAGGATATCATATCGAGCATTCATAAGACCTTACGAACCCTTGGTTCTGATGAATCGGAGGCTAAAAAACAGTTGGTTGAATGGTTAGAGAATCTTAAAATAACTACCCAAGACCGCTATCATTCTCACTTATATAGTCATACGCCTTATTCTCCTTTACGTGTGGAGCCTATTGCTCCTAGCTATGATACTAAACCTGTTAAAGTGGATGGCCGAATTGTTATCAGGGATAACTTTAGAGCTTTATTCAAGAAATATCCTGAACTTCTCACCTTTGGTGAAGATGTGGGAGCACTAGGTGATGTTAACAAGGGACTTGAAGGATTACAGGAAGAGTTCGGCAGCTCTCGTATAATGGATACAGGTATTCGAGAGGCAACCATCATTGGCCAGGGAATTGGGATGGCTATTCGAGGTCTTCGTCCTATTCCTGAAATTCAGTATCTGGATTATATTTTTTATGCTTTATTTGTACTGTCCGATGACTTAGCTAGTCTAAGGTACCGGACCAAAGGCGGACAAGCATCACCTGTGATTATAAGAACGCGCGGGCACCGATTAGAGGGTATTTGGCACTCGGGATCCCCCATGTCGACACTACTTGGAAGTTTACGCGGCGTTCACCTGTGCGTACCTAGGAACTTAACCGAAGCGGCTGGAATGTATAATACCTTGCTTAAAGGAGATGACCCAGCCATCATGATAGAACCCCTAAATGGGTACCGGTTAAAGGAAGACTTACCAAATAATCTTGGCGAATTCACTATCCAATTAGGAATACCAAGCTTACTCAACGAAGGTAATGATCTAACTTTAGTTTCTTATGGATCAACACTTAATATTGCCAAAGGTGTTGTCTCCGACCTAAATGAAATTGGTATTGGAGTAGATTTGATTGATATCCGAACCTTGTTGCCATTCGACATAAACGGATTCATTCGGACATCACTCAGTAAGACCAATAAACTACTCATCGTTGATGAAGATGTACCTGGGGGAGCCTCCGCTTACATACTTCAAAAGATATTACAGCAGCAAAAGGGGTTTTACTTGTTGGATGCCGCTCCTGTTTGCTTGTCAGCTAAAGCCCATCGCCCCGCTTACTCTTCCGATGGGGATTACTTTAGCAAACCAAATGCTGAGGATATCTTCAACGCAGCTTATGGAATTATGCAGGAAATAAATCCTAGCTTATTTCCTGCTTTGTTTTAATAGGGCATTGTATCAATAGACCTGTGTTTTAGCAGCCCTTTATTTAACAGTCTAATCTTTTAAATAATATTTAAAGTACTCTTTACACTCGCTGAATACACAATAATGTTGCGTAACTAAAGGCTACTTTATGGGTGTTGTCGAAATCTCACTGGTGTATCTATCGCTTAGATTGAAAAAATGGAAACTCAATACTGTTTGGAATACTATAGTAGTGAGAGCGGTTAATACGTTGAACAAGCCACTGAGTAATGTAGAAATAAATACACCAACATCACTGGCCATCCAAGATACCTTATCTAAACTTATTCGAATGAATTCAGCAGGTATTTGAATTAATGAGCTAATCATGACAATCAGAAGAAGTAAAATAATCAAAAGCCCAAAAGTAGGCCATGCCTGGTAGGTAGTTATGTTCCAGCTATGAACCAAGCTTTCTATCAGTGACTTTTCTCCGATAATGTAGCTCTGAAAACTAACTGCTAATTTGGTTCCCATGAATAAAAATGGGAAAAAAAAGAAGAGCATTGAAAGACCTAAAATCATGGAAACCGAAAAATAAAGAACACTGAATCCTAAAATTTTAGGGAATAATGAGGGGATATCCTCCGGGTTCATGGGTACAGCGTCCTTGGTGCATTTGATGTGTTCAAGGATTATTACTATGGAGGTTGCTTGACTTAGAATTGCGGAAATAATGACTAAAGGGTAGATGGGTCCCATCATTGAATCAATTGCATCTAGCCCGTTGAACCCAAGCAGCAGCTCTTCTGATTCAAATTGCTGCAGTATTTCTTCAAGAGGCAGTTTAGATAACAAAAAATGATATAGTAAGATAAGTGGGGCAGCAAACAGGCTCCAAATTCCCAATAAATGTTTACCATGTGCTCTTAGATAATCAAAACTGTCTTTTAGTGTGTCGGCAATGTCACGAACCCGGTAATAATGCATAGGGTAATTCTTTGAGAATTTGGGATTAGTAAATTAGAACATCGATACTTAAAACAAGCCAGATAAGAGGTAGATAGGCAATAGAGGCAAACATGAGTGCCCGTGCTGTTTTATGTGATCTTGATTGAATGAAACGTAAACCAAAAAAAAGAAAAAAAAGTCCTATGAGGATACTACCTATTAAAAATAAGGCATGAGCTAAGCCGAGGGCATATAATGAATAATTGACTCCAAATAAAATTAGTATGCAGAAAAGGGCATAAATGGAGGTTTTTAGCCCATTGTGATCACCTTTAGGAAGCATTTTAAAACCTGCTCCAGAGTAATCATCCTTGCAGACCCAAGCGATGGCCATAACATGAGGTATTTGCCAGAAAAAAACGATGGCAAATAATACCCACATCCCAGGATCGATAACGGTCCCTGTTACTGCAGCCCATCCACCAACTGGAGGCAAAGCCCCTGGAACTGCCCCGACAACGATGTTAAATGCTGTCTTTTGCTTCATAGGGGTATATATTCCCAAGTAAATGAGCGTAGTTGCTAACGAAATAGCACCCGCTACAGGGTGGGTAAACCACACTAGATAACCCAAGCCAATAATGATTAAACTAACTGAAAATAGTTTGCCTTCAAAGGCTAAAATTCGTTGGGTTGGCAATGGACGTGCCTTAGTTCTGTTCATTAATCCGTCAAGGCCTCTTTCTAAAAATTGATTGTGTGCGGCTGTACCTCCTGCAATGAGATAAGTACCTATGGTTGCATGGATCATTAAGACCCAATCAATAGACCCTTTAACCACAACGCTTGCCATCAAAAACCCCATTAACATACTCATAAGTACGGTCAAAGTGATGCCGGGCTTAGTAAGTATGTAGTAATCAGATAATTTAGCGCGAAGGCTGTTTTGGGAGGACAACTTATTTTCGATGATATTCAAGCAAATATGCGTTCATAAGTGTAATTTT
>DCQQ01000036.1:31707-41778 GCA_002323515.1 Balneolaceae bacterium UBA1514
AGATGAAATTAAATCTCTATCAAAAAACTGCTTTAAGCACCATATCAGCTACTCTATTTCTAATCATGGTGGGAGGAATAGTCCGAGCTGCGGGCGCTGGATTAGGTTGCCCTGATTGGCCAAAGTGCTATGGGTTATGGATACCTCCTATGCATGTGTCAGATCTGCCTTCACGGTTTGATGTAGACAGTTTCAATGCATTTAAAACATGGATCGAGTATTTGAATAGGCTAATAGGGGTGTTAGTTGGGTTTTTTATCGCCGCTAATTTTTTAACCTCCCTTAGATATCGTAGATCTAAACCAAGTGTTACGATATCTTCTTTACTAGCATTGATTCTAGTATTGTTTCAAGCGTGGCTTGGTGGGCAGGTGGTGCGCTCTGGGCTCGCTTCAGGTATGATAACCCTACATATGCTACTGGCAATGATTATTGTAGGAGTACTGTTATATGCAAGTTTTAAGTCAAAAGAAAATTTTGTTGAATTGCAGATGAGTCAAAAATCAAAACAACGATTTTTACAATTAGGTATCGGTATTGGTGTTTTAAGCATAATACAAATGGTACTTGGAACCCAGGTTCGTGAGTCTATTGACGTGGTGAAAGTGGGGATGAGTTTGACAGACCGAAGTCTATGGATTGAGCAGTTAGGAATAGTCTATAAAATTCATAGAAGTTTCTCTTGGCTTTTACTTATTACAATAGCGCTGCTTTCTTATCGTGTTTATAGGTTTTCAAAGGATCAATCAGAAGCAAGTTACAGTGGTAAAAAAGGGTTTATTCTACTTGGCTATGCCATTCCTATCGGGGTTATGTCTCAAGTTATGATTGGGATAGGCCTTCAATGGTTAGATATGCCTGGAGTATTGCAGGTACTTCACCTTCTCGGTGTGGCTTTACTCTTATCTGTCATTTTTATTTTTGTGCTTATTCTATCACAGCGTACTAGAGCTTTTGAAGAAGTTGGTTCATAAAAATTCTCACTTCCGTTAAATTCTTTCGCATCTCCGGGGTAAGTGCCGATTGAGTATGTAAGGCTTTGGTTGGATCCATACTTTTTAAGACTTTTTTTACTCCATCACTAGTAAACTTTTGGTCTTCAACCAACCCTTTGATCTTGAAGATAAGTGCTACATCTTCATCTGTATAGGCGCGATTTCCCGCGCTATTTTTTTTTGGTTTAAGCTCTTGGTATGTTTTTTCCCAATTTCTTAACACATGTGGGGGTAAGTTGGTTAGTGTACTTACCTCGCCCATAGAATAATACAATTTTTTCATAGCCTATATAAAGTGTATTTTATAACTCTGTAAAAGTACGTTTTTTATTTTAGAATCAATAAAATCGTTTGTTGTGAACCCAGCTACCGAACATCAAGGTCTAGAACTTAGCATTGTAGTTCCTCTTTACAATGAAGAAGAATCACTTCCCGAATTAGTCGATCAAATAAAACGAGCATTGCCCTTTAGAAGCTTTGAACTCATCTTTGTGGACGATGGGTCAACGGACGCATCATGGAATATCATTGAGCAATTAGTTGAGGCTAATAACCAGATAAAGGGTATCTCACTGGGTGTAAACCAGGGCAAGAGTTACGCATTACAGGCAGGTTTTAACGAGATTCAAGGGCAATATATCGTTACGATGGATGCTGATCTACAAGACGATCCAGCTGAAATAGAACAAATGATACGTACCTTGGAATCGGGTTATGATCTTGTTAGCGGTTGGAAGAAAGAACGATTTGACCCAGTAAGTAAAACCATACCATCTAAATTTTTTAATTGGGTTACACGAAGAGCTGCTGGCATCCATTTACATGACTTCAATTGTGGTTTGAAAGCCTATAGAGCAGATGTTTTAACTCACATTCAGTTGTATGGAGAATTACATCGATACATTCCTTTATTAGCGAAAAGAGCAGGTTTTGGACGAATTACAGAGCAAGTTGTCCAGCATAGAGCAAGGAAATATGGTACTACAAAATTTGGATTGTCCAGATTTATCAACGGTTTTTTGGATTTGATAACCATTCTTTTTGTTCAGAAATATCTGCAAAAACCCATGCATTTCTTTGGAACCATTGGTATTTTAATGATGGCTGTTGGTTCTCTTATCAACCTTTACATGGCAGGAATTCGGATTTTTTATAATGCAGGAATAGGCAACCGACCTTTACTATTTCTCGGAATTTTGTTAATGGTTTTAGGTGTTCAATTCTTATCCACCGGTTTTTTAGGCGAGCTTATCAACAAGAATCACATTCACAATAGACAACCAATTATCAGGAAACGGAGTGAATAAGATACTACTACTGTGTTTGGTTTCGTCTACGCGACAGAATTTTTTCTGTGAAAAGAGACAGGGACTAAACTAAGGGTTGATCTCAAACGGTCCTTCTTTTCAATTATATCTAATATTGTTTGGATGCTAAGTCTTCCGAGCTCCTCAAAATCAGTTTTTATGGAACTAAGATTGGGTTGGAGTTGATAGCATACTGGTAAGTTATCATAGCCAATAATAGAAACATCACGTGGAATTTGTAACCCTGCGTTTGTAGCCGCGATACTAAAACCAGCAGCCATCAAATCATTACTAAAGAAAATTCCTTGCGGCTGTTGGATACTATGTTGAAAGGACTCAAAAGATTTGTATCCACTGTCAAAAGTGAAATCACCTTGAACATCCCAAACCACCTCTAGATTATGGTGCATACAATAATCTTTGAACCCATTAGCACGAAAACTACTTTCTGCTTTACCCGAAGGTCCTTTTACAATACCCACTTTTTTCATGTTTCGCTGATCAAAACATTCAGCAGCAACAAAGCCCCCTGAGTACCCATCAAAGGTAATGGTCGGTAGGATAGGGTTTTCAATAAGGCCATTGGAGATAATAGGAATGGAAATTTGAGCTTTATTTAAGTCTTCCAATAGCTTTTTATAATCTTTATGTTCCATTGTCGGCACAAAAAGTGCGATCCCATCTACTTGATGCTGAATTCGAGCAGTAATAATATCAAATAGACTCTTCTCGTGTTGATTCGCACTAATCATGGATAAATTTACGTCTAACTTTGCAGCCGCATTGAAATATCCTGTATAGGCCGAGGCATAAAATTCACCATGAGCCAGTTCCGAAATGAGAACGATATCCTTAGTACCATTGGAATACATAGGAATCTGGTTTTTGTTGAATGAATATTCCAATTCTTCAGCCACTTGTACAATTCTTCTTTGTACATCTAGGCTAATTTTATTGGTTCCATTTAATACTCTAGAGACGGTTGAAATAGAGTACCCAGTTTTCTCCGCAATGTGTTTTAGTGTAATTCTCATATCAAGTTAACATGAATTTAATTTACACATTTAATCAATATAATGGTATTTCTTAGTTTAATTACTCATTCCAATTGCACCGATGTGAAGCAACTCATGAGAATTATGTACATTTGAGTATGAGTGAAAAATACAAAATAGATTAGGTATGCAGAATCGCTCCCCACTGTGCTACACATTTATCGTTTCAATAGGTGGCTTTTTGTTTGGATTTGATGCATCCGTGATTTCTGGTGCCATAGTTTATTTAGATACCTTATTCGAACTATCCAGCTTATCTAAAGGCTGGATTGTAAGTGCCCTGGCTTTTTCCGCTATGTTTGCTATGTTGGGAGGAGGGGTGTTGAGTGATCGAGTAGGAAGAAAACATAGCGTAAAAAGTACCGCGTACGGGATTCGAACCCGTGCTACCGCCGTGAAAGGGCGGCGTCCTAGGCCTCTAGACGAACGCGGCATTTTTTCATTTTGGGAGCCCGATGGGAATTGAACCCACGGCCTCCAGGGCCACAACCTGGCGCTCTAACCGACTGAGCTACGGGCTCCATAAATGGTACCGCGTACGGGATTTGAACCCGTGCTACCGCCGTGAAAGGGCGGCGTCCTAGGCCTCTAGACGAACGCGGCAGGTCATTAAATCAAACAATTAAAGAAAGTATGTGAGGCGACAGGCGGATTCGAACCGCCGTAGAAGGTTTTGCAGACCTCTGCCTAGCCACTCGGCCATGTCGCCATTTACAGTAGGTAGTCGCCTTAGGCGCCACAGAGTACATTCATTAATTTCAAAGATTTCAAAAATACGAGATAATCCTGCTATTGTAAACAATAAAGTTTAAAATTTTAAAAGATTGGAATCGGTAAATATGAAGGTGCAGAGGAAACCTTAAAGCTAGTAGATAAGTAAAGTAATAATGGTAGACTTAAATCTACCTTAGACTGGGAGACAACCCAGAAGTTATTGAAGGAACAGATAAGTAAGAATTGAGAGTAATTGTTATACCATAGTTTTACCTTTGAAAAGGTAAAAAAAGCCAAGTAATTGTTAACATGCTACTTAGCTTTTATTATTTGTACGCCCATCAGGACTCGAACCTGAAACCTATTGCTTAGAAGGCAATTGCTCTATCCAGTTGAGCTATGGGCGCATACTCATAGAAGAGATGATTAAAAGTCGGGGAGACAGGATTTGAACCTGCGACCCTTCGCTCCCAAAGCGAATGCGCTACCGGACTGCGCCACTCCCCGATTAATCAAACACCAAAGATACTGCAATATTTACTCTGATGACAAGCTAAATATGAAATTTATTTAAAGGCATAAAGATAGGTACAACAAGCGGCCTATTTATAACTCAAAAGGTTTTAGTTGCAACGCTTAGGCTAACAGGTGGCTAATTTTTGAGTATTGCTTGAACATAATTCGTCCAGCTCATCTTTTCTGCAGCTTTGCGAACATGTTTCCGTTCAATAGGCTGGTCAATCGATTTGAGCATTATTTGAGCCATTGATTCAGTATTGGCAGCATCGGCTAAGTATCCGTTGTATCCATCTTTAATAGTCTCTGGAAAGTGTCCAACATGGGTGGCTAAAATGGGTAATTCAAAATTGTAGGTGAGTGATTCAACGCCAGAAGGCGTGGCTGTTTCATAAAATAATATACTTGAATCAGCCACTTGGAAATACTTGTGAACATCTTCGTTAGGGATGAAGGTGTTTATTACGACAGTCCGGTCTTCAATACTTAAGGCTTTTATACGTTCAAGCGGTCTGTAATTCCGCTCATCAGAACCCTTTGATAAAAGTATCCTTTTAAGGCCAATAAACAGAACATTTTTCAGTTTGGTTGTCCATTTGTTAGGATCTAAGGTCGTCCAAAATTCCTCCCCACAAATCAAGAAGCTCACATCATCCCGTGACTTTACTACTTCTGAGAACGCTTCAATGGCCATGTGTAAGCCTTTATATTTCCGGATAAAGCCAAAAAACAAAAATACATGTTTATTTAGCCCGAATTCTTTTTTAAATGCCTCGACATTAAATGTTGGGTCAGGGACATATAAGTCATACACTGGATGATACAATTTAATGACCGTTTTCCCAGGATTGGATTTTTTTGCTGTTTCAGTATCATCCCCAACGCGTTCACCTGATTCATTTACATTAAAGCGTTGATTGGGATAAAGTGATTTAAGTTCATCAATCGTTTTATATGAGTGGGTCAGGTAGGTATTAGCAGGCTTAATGCCATATTGCGTACATAGATCATCTATTTTGCTTCCCTCTTTTTGCTGAACAAAATGTAGGTCAAAGATAATTTCTGCGGAACTCATCTCAGAGAGTTTGCGGGCGATGACCCCCATCGGTAGCCCCTGAATAGCAATAGCCCATTGGAAGATCACCTTATCAGGCTTTATGCCTGCGATGAACTTTGCGGTTTGTAACCAACTAAAAGGGTTATTGTAATTCGTTAGATAGTGAATCTTAATACTACTATCCTCCATGAAACCAATTTTTGAGCTAGTATCCTCGAACTTTCGTGGTATAATTGAGGGATACTGTTGGGTCCACGATACAATATGAATTTCATGGTCGGTCTCTGCATCCAATGTTTTAGCTAAAGAAGTATTGTAATTAGCAATACCACCTTTAAACCTCGGACCGGGACCAAAGCATACAATTCTACCCATTGTATTAACTTCGGGTATATTTAGAGGTTGCAACATCAAACACGCGCTTCATGCCCTGTTCGAGTGAAAGTTTTGGCTTCCATCCTAAGGATTCGTGTACATAATCTATATTGGCATAACGCGAATGCACACCAACTGGTTTGTCTAGCAATGGTTTAATCTCAGGAGCATATCCAGCAAAAGAGGTGAATACCTCTATTAAATCTAAAAAGGAGGTCAGTTGACCTGATCCGATATTAACTGCATGCCCATCTTTAATGTGATCCATTGCAAGTAATGTGCAATCCATCACATCTTCAATATGAACAAAATCACGACCTTGTTTACCAGAACCCCATACTTCGAAAGGATTTTCTAATAGAGCGGCTCTTCTAGCAATGGCAGGTACAGGATAACTTAAGTCTTGATCTTCCCCATAACCCGAGAATGGTCGTATACAAGTTACAGAAACCCCATAATGAGAGGCCGCTATAGACGCCAAATATTCTCCTGTCAATTTAGTCCAACCATAGGTCATATCAGGCTGACCCATCTTCTTAAAATCTATATCCGATTCCCTCAATGCAATAGCGTCAGATTCCGTTTGAAGGTTTACTGGGTAAGCCGCGCTTGAACTTGGATACAAGACACGGCTAGGCTTATGAAGACAAATCCATCTAAAAAATAATGCGTCAATAGCCAAATCGAGTGCTACTTTCATTGGATCTCCATCGATTGTTGCTCGGCCACCAACGATAGCTGCAAAATGGAACACGTCAGTGAAATGGTCGATATCTAGGGCAAAATATTCAGAAAGGTAATCTTCTCGTTCAACAAGGCCATTCAAAATTGAACGGATGTTTTCATTGATAAAAATAATTCTTTTGTCATCACCAAAATATTCAACGTTCCCCTCCTTGTGTTTGGCAATGCCTGGATCTAACCACTGAGTTGGATGAGTGCCAACCGATAAGTCATCTATTACTAATAAGGTGTCTTGCGTGGTAGAATAGAGTCTTTTTACAAAATTACGCCCAACAAAACCGCAACCGCCTGTGATAAGATGGTACTTCATGATTTAAATATTCTCTTAAAATTCCTGATTAAACTATTTAAGGATGTCTAAAATAATAGCTGTATTTTTAAATGTAATTTAAGCCAATAAGACCTAGGAAGCGAATGAAAATCTGTCCAAAAAAACCAAAGCGATTCAATCTAACAGACTCAATTTTACTCAAAATAAGCATTTTATGGGTGTGTGTTGGATGGCACGGAGGTATTTATGCTCAGGACTTACAAGTTTCCATGACCGGCAAGGCGGAGCCAACTATTTTTATAGAAACTTTGGATGCTGAAAATAAAGTCACGATTTCGGATGAATCGGGTTATGTATTACAGCAGTTTGATTATGATTTTCCTTCCAGCAAAGATCCTTCTTTTTTAGTTTATGGAAGCCCATTTGGAAGTATTATTCGAGAAAACATTGCTAACTTTTTATGGATAAATCGACAAGGACAAATCATACACAGCGAATCCAATAGTTCCGGTTCCGAAGATGGAGAAGCCGTCTCAGAATTAGCAACTGATCCACAATTTCGAACCTATGTAATATACAATCCAAAAATAGTTTTCGGTAACTCAATAGGTTCCTCGGCACAAATTATCACCTCAGATAAGCGATCTGTTTCACTTCATTACAGCACAAGCAGGCAATTACGCAGAGTGTTTGTTTCCAGCAACGGAGCCTTCGTTGCTATAGTTACCGCCCAAGATGGACTGGATGATGTAGTTAAGGTATTCGATCGTTATGGAAATTCCATTGCTCAATGGGAGTTTTCGCAACCAGTTGAAGGGGTTGAGTTTTCTGAGGACGGTCGATACCACACTTTGTTTTCAGGTAGTAGAGTAGGAGTTTACGATTCGCACAATTCACAAAGAATAGGTAGCTCATCTATTAGGGGTAATTCCATTTTAACTGCAGCGTATTTACCATCAAAAAGTACCATAGCAGTGCTCACAGCCGATGTTATAGGCATTCGAGTGTATGATTCGGGTATAGACATACGTTTCTATCCAACCGTAACCGATGTAGAATTGCACTCAATTAATGTTGCAGAGCGACGAATTTCAAAACAAACCATTGCTATTTCTGTAACAGAGCAACTCTCACCAATATATTTTACTCACAAAGACAATCGCCTTTTAATGAAAGGATTGGCAACCGAGTTTACTGTAAACTAATAGTTATACTTTATTTGTTTGTTCTTGGGAGGAATTAGGAGTGCTTTTACTTTCCGCGGCGCTGCTATCTAGATCATTGTTTTCAGCAGAAACAGCGTTGATTTTTGCATTCTCTATTTCGGAGACTTTAGTGGGAGCTTTCTTAGATGTTTTCGTGGTTTTGGGCTTAGCCACAGTCCAGCTAAAACTTAAGTCGTCCCTGGTTTTATTCAATTTAATTTTGATGGTCGAACCTTCGGGCTTTTTGTCTTCGAGTAGTGCCTCGGCAAGTGGATCTTCAATGTATCGTTGAATAGCTCTTTTAAGTGGTCGAGCACCATATTTTGGATTAAATCCTTTATCCGTGATAAAGTCTTTAGCTCCTTTAGTTAATTCGACATTGTAGCCTACCTCTTTAATGCGGTGAAACAATTCTTCACTCAGTACATCGATTATTTGATAGATATCTTCTTTATCGAGAGGCTTAAAGGTGATTACATCGTCAATACGATTCAAAAATTCGGGGTTGAATACTTTTTTAAGAGCATCCTGTATGGTGCTTTTCATTTTTGTATAGTCAAAAGTATTTTCCCCTTGACCACCAAAGCCAATTCCTTTACCCATATTTTTAATATCGCGAGCACCAATATTGGATGTCATAATAATGATAGTGTTTCTGAAATCTACACGACGACCTAAGCTATCCGTTAAGATACCATCATCTAGCACTTGTAGGAGAATGTTAAATATATCGGGATGTGCTTTTTCAATTTCATCCAACAAAACTACACTGTATGGTTTGCGGCGTACTTTCTCTGTTAAAACGCCACCTTCTTCATATCCTACATAGCCAGGAGGAGCACCAATAAGTCTAGATACACTGAATTTCTCCATGTACTCACTCATATCTATTCGAATAAGAGCTTCGTCTTTATCAAACAGATACTTAGCCAATACTTTGGCAAGCTCGGTTTTACCCACACCCGTTGGTCCTAAAAATACAAAAGAGCCAATAGGTCGTAATGGATCCTTTAAGCCAGCACGGGTGCGTTGTATAGCTTTGGTTAATTTTACAATTGCTTCGTTTTGACCAATTACTTTTCCTTTTAATTGATCTTTCATGTTAAGGAGTTTTTGCCCCTCGTTTTGTGAGATTTTATTCACGGGAACGCCACTCATCATCGCAATAACGGAGGCTACATCGTGTTCTTGGACATCAAAAACAATTTCTTCTGATTCTTTTTCCCAATCCCTTTGTGCTACTTCCAGGTCTTCAATAAGTCTCTTTTCCTTATCTCTAAGGCGAGCTGCTTCCTCAAATCGTTGTTTTTTTACCATCGTATTCTTTTCAGTGCTGGTCTTTTCGATGGTCTCCTCGAGTTCAATGATGTGCTTGGGTACATTGATATTTGCTAGATGGACCCTAGCACCAGCTTCGTCCATAGCATCTATTGCTTTATCGGGCAGAAAATGATCAGGAACGTAACGATCAGTAAGTTTAACACAGGCGGCAAGAGCCTCATCGGAGTAGCGTACTGAATGATGCTTTTCGTACTTTGGCTTGATTTGATTGAGTATCTCTAGAGTTTCTTCTGGGCTGGTAGGGTCTACTATAATTTTTTGAAAGCGACGTTCTAGAGCGCCATCTTTTTCAATAAATTGACGATATTCGTTCAACGTAGTTGCTCCAATAGCCTGTACTTCTCCTCTTGCTAAGGCTGGCTTCAGCATATTAGATGCATCTAAAGATCCACTTGCACCACCTGCTCCAACAATAGTATGTAATTCATCAATAAATAGTATAACATTATCAGTTTTTTCTAGTTCGGTCATTACAGCTTTCATGCGCTCTT
>DCQQ01000042.1:0-31679 GCA_002323515.1 Balneolaceae bacterium UBA1514
GAGGGGGGACTCGAACCCCCACATCGGTTAAGATACTAGATCCTAAATCTAGCGCGTCTACCAATTCCGCCACTCTCGCAAATCAAGCAGTGGGTTTAATATGATCATTAAAATTTTAACAGATTTTAAATTACGCTTTTATCCACATATAGTCCAATAGTGGATTGGGTAAAAATTTTACCAAAAATAATTACTTATAATTTTAAAAGGATTCAACATTTTAACCTCTAATTCATTTGGATCCTAAAACTTATTAAGCCTCTCTCAAGGTTTTATCCAATAATTTGGCCAAGTTCCAGATTGAATTACCTTCACGTATGTACGAACCATTCAAAACAAAATGACGCTATGTATTATAACTTACGTATGGTGTATATCACCACACCTGACAGAGTCACCGCTAAAAATCTAGGCCATAAAATTCTACAAAAACGCTTAGCAGCTTGTGTAAATATTGTAAAGGGAATGGAGTCAATATACTGGTGGGAGGGGAAGATCACAGAAGATAAAGAGTGTATACTCCTGGTAAAAACCCCCTATTCTAACATGAAGCAACTCACCAAACTTGTAGAGAAACACCACCCTTACGATTGCCCGTGTATAATATCCTACACTATTACTGAAGATGAAGGTAGCGAAAGGTACAGAAACTGGCTATATAGTGAGTCACAGAGCTAACTTACCTATATATAAGTAAGTTTAAAGTAATTTGAACGCAAATAGCTTAGTTAAGCACTTTTCGTCGTAGCAGCATTTCGGTTTCATACTCCTTTCCTTCTCGGAACAAACGAATAGGCATCAAATCGCCCTCATCATATTCACGCATCAAGGCAAAAGCGTGCATTTGACTAGCAACACGTTCTTTACCAATTCGCATAATTATATCGCCGGGTAAAACGCCGGACTCATAGGCTGGCCCACTCCTATTTACGCTTAATACAAAGAGTCCGGGTACCGGAGGCAAGCCATATTGTCGAACCAGACCGCGCGTCATAGGGGTGAATTCCATACCCGTATCGAAAGCTAAGTGCACTTCGCCTGAATCCTTTAATTGTTCTATAATTTTTTGAACACGCTCGCTGGGAATTGCAAAACCCAAACCAACAAATCCGTTGCTCGTACCCCCTGTAAAAATGAACGTATTCACCCCTATCACTTCTCCATTCGAATTAACCAATGGCCCACCGGAATTTCCACGGTTAATAGCTGCATCGGTTTGAATCATATCAATATATACTCTTGGCTCTTGTGGGTCCGGTCTGAAATCTCGTTTGGTCGCACTTATTACCCCAACGGTTACCGTGGGTTGACCATCGGAAAAAAGTCCGAAAGGATTACCCATTGCAATAGCCCACTCACCCACCATTAAATCTTCGGTAGGAGCAAATTCAACAAAAGGGAACTCGGTTGTATCCGAACTTATCTTTAATAAGGCCAAATCTGCCAGCTCGTCAGAGCCTAAAATATCGGCCTTATAACTGGAACCATTGGGCAGGGTAACCATGATAGTTTTTGCATTGGGATTTGCAACATGCTCATTGGTGACAATTAAGCCGTCCGCATTAATTATAAAACCCGATCCCATATTTTGTACTTCTCGTTGTACAGGCTGCTCAAAAAAGAAAGAAAAAAACGGATCTCTAGTTGGCGCAAAACCCGTTTGTAGTTCAGTTACCGTTATACTCACAATAGCTGGACTAGCCTTTTCTACTGCTGTCGTTATAGCATTGGCTCTAGAACGATCAATGGCTCCACCACGAATCCTGCGTCCTTCGGAATCTTCCATGTATTGCTGCTCTGGAGATAATGCTCTTAATCCTGAATTGTCCATTACCTCCACCTCATCACCCATCCGGAAAGTGTCTTCGCTTGAAAATTCAGGTTGGCTCTGAACCATACTATCCTCGGAATTATAAAACCCACCAGACTCACTATTTTGCTCAGTTCCAGTACATGCTCCAGCCAAAAGGGCCCATACCATTACTATAATTAAGATAAGCATAGAGTTCAGGCTGTTTTTCGCCTGCTTAATACTCTCCTCTCCTAATGCTAATACTGCTTCCTTAGCTTGTTGAATGGGCGCTTTAAACCAACCTGCTGCCGCTTTTGCATGCCCACCACCATTTATTTTTCTAGCCCATTTATTCACATCTAAAGAACTTCGGGATCGCAGGCTCACTTTAATCCGATCCGCATCTTCCCTAAATAATACACATCCCATTACTCCTTCTAGGCTTAATGGATATTTTACAAAACCCTCGGTATCGTTAGGCCCCGTTCCAGTGGCATCAAACATGGCTTGAGTGATAGTAATACTAGCAATTTGTCCGTCCAAATGAGTTTCAATAGTATCTAAAGCCTTTCCCAACAAGGCAATTTGCCCCTGACTTTTGTTGGCATATAGCGCGTCCATAATTTCGTTAGGGCGAAACCCACCGCGAGTTAGTAGATCAGATGCGGCAGCCAAGGTGGCTGGAGTAACACTCTCAAACTGAAAGGACCCTGTATCTGTGACCAGCCCTGTGTATAATGCTTTACAAGTAGTTGGTGTTAATTGCTCAGGGTTATGGGCTTGATATAATCCATAAATCAATTCACAGGTAGAAGAAACCCCTGCCACTGAAATCATCTCATTAAAAATATCACTAGGGTCGGGATGATGGTCAATCATATAAAGAGGTATTTTAGCTTCTGCTAAGCTCTCAGCCAACTCTCCAAATCGAGAAAGCTGATTCCCATCAACAAATATAACCGCATCAAATTCGTTTAAATCATTCGGCGAGGGAGTTTCCGCTGGGAATAAATCCACTAACCATTGTAGATTCTCTGGAGGAAGATCTTGATTAAAGGCCCGCACTTGCACCCCATTTTGTTCTAACCACAGACAGATACCGACTTGAGATCCTATGCAATCTCCATCTGGACGAATGTGTGAAAAAACTGCTATTTTGCTGTGTGAAAGAAGTTTTGCTATTAAATTGGTATACATAAGCGAACATTAATCTATTAACGGTCGATATTAAGGTGTAACACCCGATAACGCTTCATGCTCAATATATTAGTATTCGCTGCAACTTCCCACGTTCTCACCTATCATTACTATCTATGCATGCATTGATTATTGCTGGAGGAATCCCTCCGAAGAAAAACTTATTGAAACAAGAAATAGCCCAAGCTCAACTAAAAATAGGCGCAGATAGCGGCGGGCATGTCTATCTAGGATATGGACAGAGACCCGATATTGTGGTCGGAGACCTTGATAGCTTTGTGTACACACGTCATAAAGGGATAAATCTATTGGAACTGCCCGATCAAAAAACCAATGACCTAGAGAAAAGTCTAGATTATGCACTGGAAAAAGGCGCAAAAACAGTGTGTATTCTTGGTGCTACTGGCAAACGTTTTGATCATAGTCTTAAAAATCTTTCTGTACTACTTCGTTATCTAGACCGCTTTGAAGACATCCGATTTAAAGACAATTATGGAGAGCTTTTCCTAGTACACTCGCCATATACACCCAAGCTGGCTGTGGGTACAGGGATTTCTTTTTTCCCCGTTCACTCACCCATAAAAAATTTCAGTTCCAAAGGGGTAAAATACCCTCTAGAAAATTCAGAACTTACCATGGGTGTTCAGGATGGAACTTCAAACGAAATAACCTCCGAGGAGGCTGTTATCCATTTTGATGGTATTCTTGGGGTTTATATTATTAAACCTATACAATAATTCACATCATTCAAATGCATCACCATCATCGCAATAAACTGTATTCTCTTTTTTCACAAACCCAACAATCGATTATCTTTTTGGAAGGCGCTAAGGTCATTTACCGCTACCAAACCGATTATGAATTCGCCTTTCGTCAAGAGTCTAATTTTTGGTATGTAAGCGGAGTTAATGAACCTGATTGTGCGGTAATATTGGACATTGATTCAAAGGAATTTCACTTATTTGTCCCCAAAAGAGATGCGCAGTATGCCGTTTGGCACGGCTACGTTAAAAGTTTGGATCAATACCGCTCCGAATATTCTCCCGATCATGTACATTACATTGACAAGCTACCCGAGGTAATTAAACAACTACAACCCTCGACCACTTTTTGCTTAGATCAGGACTCGGAGGAGCTGCTTCGTTCGCATGAACCCGAGATAACTACTAATTCTGAGGCTTTATTCGAAGCCTTAATCGATGCTAGGGTCATCAAAACAGAAGAGGAACTCGAGTGCTTACGAAAGGCTAGTCAGGTGAATGACAAGGCCTATGAACGGGTAATAAGGGCATGGAAGCCTGGCATGTACGAATATCAAGCAAAAGCTATGTTCACTAAGGTACAAATGTCACATGGCCTACAACAAGATGCGTATAATGGAATCTATGCCTCAGGACCGAATTCTGCTATTTTACACTATGTTTCGAATACCCGTCAAACCCAAAATGGAGAGCTTTTTCTAATAGATGCAGGCTTTGAATACAAGGGCTATGCGGCGGATTTCAGTCGTACTTTCCCAGTAAATGGACGTTTTACAAGCAATCAAGCAGCGGTATATGATGCCGTTTTAACCGCCCAAAAACAGGTTATTGAAGCTATTAGACCCGGAGTACGAATGGAGGATTTACACATGATGGCCGCACGAACCATGATAAAAGGACTGCTCGGGGTGGGTATTATCAAAGGTTCACTGGATGACCTAATGGAAGCCAACATTTTTGCTCTGTTTTTCCCGCATGGCTTGGGGCATTTTTTGGGCTTGGATACTCATGATGTTGGGGGATACCCGAAAGGGGTGGAACGAATTGATCGTCCGGGAATTTTTCACTTACGGGCGCGGCGGGAATTAGAGGCCGGCATGGTCATTACCATTGAGCCAGGGATCTATTTTGTACCTGCGGTATTAGAGCCTGCGCTTCAGGATCCTACTAAACGTATGTTTTTGAACGCCGAAAAGGTTCATCAATTTATGGGCTTTGGTGGTATACGTATCGAGGATGATATCGTAGTCACTGAAAACAGCTATGAAAATCTAACTCATATTGCCAAAGAACGAAACGAAATTGAACGACTCATGAATAGCTAGCTTTGGCCTTCAAATCGTCCCGCTTTTTTGTACCTTTATCCTATGTCTAATTCCTACCGAGCCCTTACTAGAAAATACCGCCCTCAAAGCTTTGAAGACATTGTTTCTCAAGAGCATGTTAGCAGTACGCTTCTGAATGCTGTACAACAAAATCGTCTCTCCCACGCCTACATGTTCTGTGGGCCCCGAGGAGTAGGTAAGACCACCATGGCTAGGGTTCTGGCGCGCGTAATTAATGGAATTGATGATCAGGTTGATGGAGAAGCCCTAAACCAGACATTGAATATCATCGAAATCGATGCCGCCTCAAATAATAAGGTAGAAGACGTGCATCACCTTCGAGAAAGTGTAAGGATTCCACCACAAAATGGGCGATACAAAATATTTATCGTAGACGAGGTTCACATGCTCTCGAAAGCGGCATTTAATGCCCTTTTGAAAACGCTAGAAGAACCACCCGAGCATGCTATTTTCATATTTGCGACAACCGAGCCACATAAGGTTCTGCCTACTATATTGTCTAGAGTACAACGTTTCGATTTTAAACGAATTTCGGTGGATGAGATCGTGCATCGCCTCGAAAAAATTACTGCTGATGAAGAGATTTCTATTGATCATGAGTCAATGCATGTGATTGCTAAAAAAGCTGACGGCGCGTTACGTGATGCCCTTGGTTTATTAGATCAAGCTATCGCATTTTGTGGGGATAACATCACCTACGAAGCTGTACTTAAGGCATTAAACGTGGTTGGTTCAGACCGTTTATTTGAATTTATGGACTGCGTGATTAACCAGGACACTTCTGGTGGACTTGATCTCATTCATACCTTACTTCAAGAAGGCTATGATATCCAGGAATTTTTAGTCGGCTTAGTAGAGCACTTGCGCAATCTTTATGTCGCAAAGCAAGGTGAGCAGATGATTTTGATTGAAGCTTCTGCAAATACAAAAACTAAGTACTTTCACGCCGCATCAACACTGGATCCCACTGATATTATGCGGTATCTATATCTGGTCAGTGAACAGCAAGTCAAGATAAAAGAGCTAAATCAACCTCGGATTGCTTTTGAACTCCTGTTCTTAAAAATGGCTCATATGGAACCCCTTGATGGGTTAAAAAAGCTTATTGAGGGAGTCAAAAATTTACCTACTGGCCTCGGAAAGGTTGATGCTTCCCATGCTTCTAAGCGCACTGAAATAGAAAATCATTTGAGAGTTGAGGTAAAGGAGGAACATGAGCCTGAACAAGAGCTTGAAATAGAGTCAAAGCTCGAGCCGGAATTAGATTCTGAATCTGAACCTGAACTAGAGGTGAAGGAGGAACTTTTACAAGAATCGGTTGCTAAAAAAGAACCCGAGGTGATTAAAAAAAGCTCCTCAAAACTAGAAACCCTAAGAAAAAAGTCCAAACTCGATGATTTGGATTTAGGCAGTCCTTCACTAGGTAGTCCTTCAGAATCTAAGACTGAAAATAGCCCACAAATATTTGACGAAAATAATGTGCCCGAGCAAGGGAAAAATCCTATAAAAGAGCAGCAGCAGACTGGAACACAAGAGACAAATACACCATTATCCCACGAAAAAGTAAACAAAGATTCGAGTGAAGAAAGCGAACAAAGTGGAGACGCTGAGACTACAACCGATAAAGGGGATAGTCATAAGCAACTCAGCTTTGATGCTATAGTGGCACAATGGTCTTCATTTTTAAAAGGTCTAGAAGGCCGGATACCAAAAATTTTAGAGCTTCAAGTTGAACGAGTAAAGCCCATTGACCTTTTAGGTGATCAGCTAATATTAGAGTGTGATAACCCTCTTTCAAAGCAAATGCTGGATCAAAAAGCTCGAGAGTTAAGTTTGCTTTTAAAGGAACACATTGGTGTTATGGTGCGATTACAAATAGATATAAGTACCAATAAAATTACCCAGGCTAAAGAGAAAAATCCTTATGAATTTTTTAAGGAATTAGTTCAAAAGGATCCTATTCTCAAAGATATTGTGGATAAGCTTGGTGCGGAACTAGAATATTAACGACGCGTTTAAATGAATATATTATGAATAATTTTAATATGGCCGACATGTTCGGTAAAATGCAGGAAATGCAAGAAAAAGTAAAAGAGAGCCAGGCCAAATTGGAACAAATTCACGTTGAGGCAGAAGTTGGCGGAGGTATGGTCACCGTTCGTGCCAATGGGCAACGTAAAGTTATGAAGCTAGAAATTGACGAGAGTTTATTAAACGAAGGAGATAAGGAGATGCTCGAGGATTTGGTCATTGCTGGAGTTAATCAAGCTCTAGCTAAAGCTGAGGAAGCAGCGCAGACCGAAATGCAAAATGCTTACAAAGGGATGATTCCTGGCGGGAATATTCCTGGTTTTGATTTGTCAAAATTCGGCCTCTAAAACCCAGCGAAGCTACGAGTATCTAGAATTCCATCTTATTTTTATCATCTGTGCAACTAATATCAGAACACTTAGAAAAAGTCATTGAACAGCTCTCCAAACTTCCTGGAACAGGCAGAAAATCAGCTCAAAGAATAGCTATTCATTTACTAAAACAAAATGAACAGTATGCACAAAATCTTGCACAGGCTATTCTGGATCTAACTACAAAAGTATCTCGCTGTTCGATATGTGGCTCCATTAGTGATACCGATCCCTGCTCTATTTGTAGTTCGCCAAAGCGTGAGATCAGCACTCTTTGTGTAGTGGAAGAGTTTAATGATGTATATTTAATTGAGCGAACCAATGAATTTCAAGGCCGCTACCATGTGCTCGGTGGTATTATTTCACCTATGGATAATGTGGGGCCGGACCAACTCCGAATTAAAGAGCTTCTGGAACGAGTCCGTGAGGAGTCCATACAAGAAGTTATTTTAGCCCTGAATCCCGATGCTGAAGGCGAAGCTACCTCCTATTATATCAACAAACTTTTGCAGCCCTATGAGATTCGAGTCACCAGAATTGCCTACGGTATTCCAATGGGAACCGAATTAGAGTATATTGATGAGGTGACATTGGGTAGAGCGTTTAGTTCAAGAACGTCTTTATAATCTGTCACAGCATCCCATCGATTCCTGTAACCAAATCCATACAACTTATGAAAATGCGAATCCTAACTTCAATTTTTTTCTTGTATATAGGGAGTACCTATCTTTTTGCTCAAGAGGCCTCTACTCCTAGTGTTAAAAGTGCTTATACGGCCGGTTATTGGCAGCAAGAAGTAGACTATACTATGAATATTGTTGTGGATGCCCCGGCTCATCAGTTCACCGGTGAGCAGCGTATTGTCTATACCAATAATTCGCCAGATGTGATCAATAGAGTATTTTATCACCTATACTTCAATGCCTTCCAACCTGGTAGCATGATGGATGTTCGATCTCGCACCATAGAAGACCCTGATAATCGTGTTCGTGACAGAATTTTCAATCTTAGTGAGGATGAAATCGGATACCATAGAGTTCAAAGCCTACGCCAAGATGGGCAAGAATTACGTTTTAATATGGAAGGCACCATACTCGTAGCGCCGTTAGCTCGTCCATTATTACCCGGCGAACAAACTATTCTTGAAATGGATTTTGAGTCACAGGTACCCATACAAATTCGCCGTAGTGGGTGGAATAATGCTGAAGGAGTGGGATTTTCAATGAGTCAATGGTATCCTAAATTAGCTGAATATGATTATAGAGGCTGGCACCCTAATCCTTATATAGGTCGAGAATTCCATGGGGTATTTGGGCGATTCGATGTTAAAATCACTATTGATAAAAACTACGTTGTGGGTGGTACCGGAGTAGTACAAAATCCAAATGAGGTAGGACATGGGTATGAGGATGAAGGAGTTCTGGTGAGTCACGAAACCAATAAATTAACCTGGCATTTTCTAGCTGAAGATGTACTAGATTTTTTCTGGGGAGCCGATCCTGACTTTACCCACGTTAAAGCTCAAGTTCCAAATGGCCCAATGTTGCATTTCCTATATCAAGAACCCGTATTGGCCGTGAATAAGACAGATGCAGAAAATAAGACTTATTTAGAAAACTGGAAACAACTTCCTGAGTTCACGGTCCGAGCATTTGAGTATGCAAATACCCACTTCGGAAAATACCCCTATCCACAATTTACAACTATTCAGGGTGGAGATGGTGGAATGGAGTATCCAATGGGAACCTTAATCACTGGTGCTAGAAATTTACGAAGCCTTGTTGGGGTAACAGTTCATGAACTGTACCATAGTTGGTATCAAAATGTGTTAGCGACCAACGAAGCCTTGTACGCCTGGATGGACGAAGGCTTCACTAGCTTTGCAAGTTCTGAAACCATGCAATATTTATTTGAAAGTACGGGCAATCCTCATACAGGATCGATGAGAGGATATCAGCGGTTAGTGGACTCTGGAAAGGAAGAGCCTATGGCTACCCACGCGGATCACTATCATACCAATTTTGCTTATGGCCGCGCGGCCTATTCTAAAGGGGCCGTTTACTTGAATCAGCTTCGATATATCATAGGTGAAGAAGCATTTCGATCAGGCATGCTAAGGTACCACGATGAATGGAAATTAAAACATCCCACCGATTTAGATTTTATTCGACTCATGGAGAAAGAATCTGGGATGATACTGGATTGGTTCCATGAATACTTTGTTCATACTACTAAAACTATTGATTATGGAATCGCATCAGTAGAAGCAAGCGAAAGCCTAGCAGGTACCACGCAAATAGAGTTAGAACGAACTGGTCTCATGCCTATGCCCTTAGATATTCGAGTTGAATATACCGACGGTTCAAAAGAGGAATTTTATATTTCCATGCGAATAATGAGAGGAGAAAAACCAACTGAACACGACCTAAAACGGACCATTTTAGAAGACTGGCCTTGGGTAGAACCTAGCTACTCATTTACCATTCCCATGCCTATCGAAAACATTCGGTCCGTCAGTATTGATCCGACTGAGCGATTAGCCGACGTAAACACTACAAATAATGTACATATGAACACCCCTGAGCAATAAATCTATATAAACAGATTTCCTTGATCCTGATGTCGGCGTTGGGCTTCTTCTATTTTTGGTACTTCCGGCTTAGGAGTATGATCAATCATTTCGGGAAGAAAGCGCTTACCATGCATTCTTCGAGCAATCCCATGCAAAGCCCGCTCGCCTCGTGGAGTAATACGAACATAGCCACTTTCATCCTCAACTAGAAAGCCAAAACCACGTAAATCATTCAAAATAAGATATGATAGTTTGTCTACAACCCGTGAATGACGCTCAACATATTCACGATGGGGAGGTTCATCTTCGCTACTGTATACCAGTCCAAGTATGATGAACTCAGCCTCTGTCAATGGGTAGCCTTCGCTCCCTTTGGTTATTAGCTCATCCCATACTTTTTGCGAGTAAAATAAACCAAACCAGAATTTTCCCTCTCTAAGCAACTCATGGCTCAATGCGCAACAAAAATATTCACCTGGCATTGATTTTCGTGGTTCACCCCTACTACGATACATACTTACCATAGTAGCCAAGTCAAGCTCCCCAATATTTATTGGGTATGTGAAATGATAATTGCTTCTCTTTTGCATGAAGGGTGAACGTTGTTTTTGTAGTAGTAAAATACCTTACGAATAGACGCGTGTCAATGGGTGATTTTAACTGTGGGTTTTTAACATTTTTATAAGCATTCGCCCATTCTTTTTTAGTATACGGCAGTTACAATTGGCTTAGGTATAATTGAACTTTGGCGTACTAGATTCCGTTTAATTATATGCAAATATCTTTAGAATAAACGATTAGAATCAAAAGAAGACTAATCTAAAAACCTATAGCCATTTAACTCATTTGAAGAACATCGCCCGTCCACACCAATCGACCCTATATCTATTAACATGTGCCTTATTCATGGTCCTCACTATATTTAATCCGTCTAAATTATGCACATAGAATCTCGATATTATTCTTAATGCAACAGATGATGCAACGCTTTATGAGTCAAGTCAAGGAAACATCGCTAACAGCAAAGGGCAATATATATTCATCGTTAAAACAAATAATGTTAATTTACGTCGCACCCTAATTCGTTTTAACCTTAGCACTGAAATTCCGTCCAATGCGACTATTGATTCAGTTCTTTTTATCCCTATCTATGAACAAAACCCAAAATGCAGCGCAAGATCTTCGTATTTATGTAGTTTTGGGAGCCTAGGCAGAGGGTATTTCTGATGCATCAGCAAATGAAGGGAAAGGTACTTCTGCCACCTAAGGTGATCTAACATGGACCTACCGGGTATATCCTGATATGTTATGAGATAACGAAGGTGGGGATATTGGTGAGGAAATTTTATTTGAAGGGAGCATCCAAGGCAGTGGAAGTTATAGCCTAAAAGGAACAGAAGATTTTATTACACTTTTTGATCAATGGCGAAAAGGTGATATGCCAAATTATGGGGTGATACTTATTTGAAACGAAGATTCTCAGAA
This sequence comes from Balneolaceae bacterium UBA1514, assembly GCA_002323515.1. Lineage (GTDB taxonomy): Bacteria > Bacteroidota > Rhodothermia > Balneolales > Balneolaceae > UBA1275. Next base: position 11,556 of record DCQQ01000042.1, read on the forward strand.
CCGGTACTCAAAATGATTCGCATCTGCCCAATTTAGTGGTAGTGCAAATCGCCCTAGCTTAAAAGTGTACGGAACCTACAACAACAGCACGAATAGTGAAGAGGAAGCCAAACTTCAAAAAATGATCTTTAGCCTTGCTCCAAACTATCCAAACCCTTTTAATCCATCGAGCAATATAAGTTTTACACTAGCACAAGCGGAACGTGTTGAATTAACAGTCTACAATCAACTTGGAATGCCTGTTCAAGAATTACTGCAAGAATATCGGAATGCAGGCACACATACGATCCTATTCGACCCAGCCAACTTACCCAGCGGATTGTACTTTTATCAGCTTAAAACATCGAATGGAAAACTTACCCGCAGTATGAGCCTTATTAAATAGGCTACTTTTTTGTGGCGATCAATTCAATGGCTTGTTCTTTGGTTATGTCTTCAGGCTGTTTGCCTTTAGGTAAGCCAATATTCTTTTTACCGTATTTAATGTAAGGACCATAACGGCCATTCATTACTTTAATAGGAGTCTCGGTATCGGGAAAATTACCTAAATCGTATAGTTCTGAGCTCCCTCTCTTGGCTGATTTTTGACTTAGCAATTCAACTGCTCTGTCTAACTCAATCTTCAGTACATCATCATCCTTAGTCAATGACTTAAAACTTCCATCATGCACGACATAGGGGCCATATCGACCAACTCCTGCTTTTACTACTTTTCCATCTTCCGGGTGTTCGCCTAACATGCGTGGTAAAGCAAGCAATTTTAAGGCTAATTCTATGTCAACTTCTTCGGGACTCATCCCTTTAAGTAAAGAAACACGTTTCGGTTTTTTATCCTCCTCGGTCAATTCACCCAATTGAACATAAGGACCATAACGGCCCGATAATACAAATACAGGAAGGCCTGTATCTTCATCAAGTCCAACGGGCTTATCTTCTTCAGTTGACCTCTTTATAAGCTCTTCTAACTTGCTTGCTGTTAAATCACTCGGATCCATATCCAGTGGTAGTGATGTTGTGATTTCCTCGCCATCCTTTTGCATTTTCGCATAAGGCCCAAAGCGACCAATAGCTACATTAATTCCTTCCAGACCTTCAAGGGGCAAATCTAACAATTTGGCTTTTTGAGGATCGATTTGATCTTCTTGGGAATCAACTTTTGCTTTAAGCCCATTAACTCCTTTATAGTAATCGTCTAAATAAGCAACCGGGTCTTGTTTTCCATTGGCTACTTTATCTAGTTTATCTTCCAAATTTGAGGTGAAACCACTATTAACCAGATCAGGAAAATGTTGCTCTAACAAAGCTGTAACCGCAAAAGCAGTAAAACTTGGGACCAATGCTTTACCTTCTTTTTTTGCATACCCACGATCTTGGATAGTGGATATAACCGCAGCATAGGTACTCGGTCTACCAACTCCACTTTTTTCAAGTTCTTTTACAAGAGTGGCCTCGGTATAGCGCGCAGGTGGTTTGGTTTCGTGCTCACTGAAAACCAGATCTTGTAATTCGATACGATCACCCGCTGTTAGATTGGGTAAAAACTGCTCCTGGTTCTCTAACGCCGCCTCTGGATCATCACTTCCTTCAACATAAGCGCGGAAAAAACCTGGGAATAAAATCTTCTTCCCACTACTTCGAAAAGTAGCCGTTGCTTCGGTAGAAGTAGCTTCTATACTGACGTTGGTAAACTCTAATTCCGCCTCAGCCATCTGAGTAGCAATGGTTCTCTTCCAGATAAGGTCATATAATTTTAGCTCCCTATCACGTAAACCCGACTGTTCAGGCATAACAAATCGAGAACCCGACGGACGGATAGCTTCATGAGCTTCCTGTGCACTTTTTCCTTTGACGGTATAATTTCGAACACGTTCGAATAAATACTCTTTTCCATACTGATCAACAATGCCTTCCCTAGCCGCTTCTATTGCCTGGCCAGATAGTCGGGTAGAGTCTGTTCTCATGTACGTTATAAACCCTTTTTCATACAACTTCTGAGCCACACTCATCGTGTCGCGTGCTGAAAAACCAAATTTTCTGTTAGCCTCTTGTTGAAATGTAGAGGTAATGAACGGAGGAGCTGGGTTTCGCTTTTGAACTTTTACATCGACATCGCTTACTTTCCAATCCGCCTTCTTAAGTTGGCTTACCAATGAGCCAGCTTGTGTCTCATCCAGCAAAACGACAGAACCCGGTTTTTTAAGCTTACCCGTATTTTCGTCGAAATCTTTCCCATTAGCAACTCTTTTACTATCAACATGAGTCAAATCTGCTTTGAATTGACTTTGGTTCCCCTCTTTTTGAACCATTGCTTGCAGGTCATAATAGGTTCCTTTTCGGAATTTCATGCGCTCTCGTTCGCGTTGAACAATGAACTCAACTGCTACAGATTGTACCCGCCCAGCAGATAGTCCGGGTGCGATTTTCTTCCATAACAAAGGAGAAACCGTATATCCCGCTAATCGGTCTAAAATACGTCTGGTTTCTTGTGCATAAACCAAATTCATGTCAATTTTACGAGTATTTTCTAGCGCATTCTGAACTGCTTCTTTAGTAATTTCTCTAAATACCATTCTCTTTACTGGTACTTTAGGTTTTAATACCTCTAATAAATGCCAAGATATCGCCTCCCCCTCGCGATCTTCATCCGTTGCCAATATAAGCTCATCTACCCCTTTCAGCTTATCTTTAAGACGTTTTACAATCTTCTTCTTATCCGGCGGAGTCACATAAATAGCAAAGTATCGGTCATCTGGATTAATACCCAAACTAGACCAACTCTCTTTTTTATATTTAGCAGGTACCAATTTAGCCGAAGAAGGCAAATCTCTGATATGCCCCATGGACGAATCCACCTCATATCCTTTTGGCAAATACTTACTTATAGTCTTTGTTTTTGTTGGGGATTCTACGATTACGAGTCTTTTCATGGGTCTTTTTAATGGGAATAACAGATGTAAATAATTGGGCAGTAATTAGATTCTTATCTTAAGCAATAGATTACAAACTTTCTACCAGCTCTTTTAGCTCCTCGGCATGCGCTTTGGTATTCACTTTATCAATGACTGCCAAAATAGTACCATCTGTGTCAATAACAAAGGCAGAACGGGAAGGGGCTTTATAAACTTTTCCGTACATCTTTTTTTCCACTATAGATTGAGTTGCTTTTGCAAAAGCATGATCAGGGTCGGATAACAAGGTAAATGAAATACCCTGTTTATCAGCATATTTTTTATGTGAGCCACAGGTATCTTTACTTAAGGCCATTAATTGATACCCTTTTTCAGCAAACCAAGATGCATGCTCAGCTAAACTTGCGGTCTGTTTATCACAGCTTCCAGTGTTGTTTTTCATATAGACCGATACAATAGCTCGGCGGTCAAGTAATGACGAGAAAAGTTGTTCGTATTCTTGGCCATCTTTCACCGTTTTTATCATAAAATCTGTATCGATTTTACTTCCAATCTCTTTCATTAATTTTCCTCGTTCATTTATTGTGTACTTTGATGTGTATGCTAGTTGATACGTTAACCTGTAAAACTTGTTCGTTTTCTAAGTTACTATGTAAACAACTTCCAAAACTTAACAGGATTATAGTAACGGATAATGCGACTTCATTCGTTCACCTTCGAACACCTTCGTTCATCCCACTTTGCTTTGTAAATTTTCCGAACTAAAGGTGCTTATCACGCGTATGCAATAAATACTTTGCAGTGGTGGCTGCTACAAGTGAGTGATCAATAACTCCTGACTGAATAAAGTCTAAAAATTGTTCAATGGGTAATAAATGCACCTGAATACGCTCGTTTCCATCAAGCTTTTGCTCGGCTACTTTTTTACAGTTCAATGCTAAAAAACTATGCGTATAATTATCTTGCATTGCCGGATTTGAACTAACTTTTCCCAATGAAATCCACTCTTCGGAAGCAAAGCCGGTTTCTTCCAATAGTTCGCGTTTGGAGGTTTCTAGTGGATGTTCACCAGGATCGCATACCCCACCCGCTAACTCTAGGGTAGGGGCTTGAATTCCGTATCTGTACTGCTCGACTAGAATCACCTTCTGATCCTTAGTTAATGCCATTACGTTTATCCAATCCGGTGCTTTTAACACAGAAAAACTTGTTCTATGCTGTTCTGAAGCCAATATCATATCCCTTTGTAGTAGTTCAAATATCTTTGTGACCTGCAAAGTGCGTTCTTGTTCAGTATTCCAAGATTCAATGGTAAAGGTGAAATCAGCATTCATAATGATCTAGTAAAAATAGGGACATACCTGAGGGTAAGGATTGTGAAGAATCTACAGTATTCTAGCATTTATCAGTATTATCTCCTCAAATTAAATTTCTTTATATTAGTATATGAAAAAAATTATGTCCATCTCACCTGATTCATTTACCAAAGAAGATGTACAGCTACTCTGCAAGCGCATGGATCAGCTTTTTGATGAAGGATTCTATCCTCATCTTGAAATTAACCGAGAATATTCCAAGCATAACCCAAGGTTACGTGGAGAAATAGCTCACCCAAAAGTATTTAGATGGTACTTAATCCGCGAACTGTATAGGCTTTTAAGCAAAGGAGCCTCTATACAATTACATCAAAAAAGAACACGTATTGCACTCAATGATCCCACCCTATTATCTCATATGGATGAAGAGGAATGGGATTTTACTAAGAAAAAGTTGTTTTTGTTTTCTCCTGAGCGCGTAGATCTTTCCATTAATAGGTTGCTACATTACACTGGAACTAAGCCGGAACATTTTCAGCGATACATCCTGTTTACCAACTATGGCATGCATGTAGAGGTCTTCAAAGAAAGGTTTCCAGATGCGATAAAACCAGATAATGAAGGGGTTCAGATGCCCGCTTATCACTGGATTCAACCTAACAATACCGGTATGAGTCTTATTAATATTGGGGTTGGCCCCTCTAATGCTAAAACCATAACCGATCACATATCGGTATTACGACCCGACGCAATGATTATGGTTGGCCATTGCGGTGGTTTACGAAATCACCAACGTATTGGGGATTTCGTTCTTGCCAGTGGGTATTTTCGGGACGACCGAGTGTTGGACGACGTATTTCCTATCGGAAACCCTGTTATTCCTAATCATTTACTTAACAGTTATCTAAAACAAGCGCTCGACCAGCATGGTATTGAACACAGAATAGGAACTGTATTTACTACTGCAAATCGAAATTGGGAGTTTTCAGCTAAAGATACCGTGCAGCGTATCCACCAAAGCCGGAGCGTTGCTATTGATATGGAATCCGGAACCGTTGCAACCAATGGATTTAGGTATCGTGTTCCTCACGCAACACTACTGAGCGTAAGTGATAAACCACTACACGGAAAGCCCAAGCTTAGTCAACAGGCTCAAGAGTTTTATAATCGTTCAAAAAAACTTCACCTAGAACTGGTCCTTGAAACTATAGAGGCGGTCAAATCACATCATCCAGAAGGACTTCCTAATTCCAGTATTCGAGCCATAAATGAACCACTAATGGGTGGGGTTTAATGAATAACCGCCTCAAATTCTAGGGTGCATGGCCTCTAACTCATGTTGGTGGGTCAAAAATGCACACTAAAACCAAGCTGAACACTACGCCCTGATGCAGAAATTCCAGAACTGTAGGGTCGATAACGCTGATCAGTAAGATTTTCTACTTTTAGAAGTATGTTCCCCCTATCAGCAATCTCATATTTTCCAACTAGATTCCACACACCCCAAGAAGGAGCGTAGGTTAAATTCTCTGCATTAAGTGCATATAGCTCTGTTTTTCCGCGTTCTGTTATAGCCATTTGACTATGCGATTTTGTTCCTTGGATGCGATGTATTAGGGTCCCAGACCATGAGTTATGTTCATAATTAAGACTACTTTCCCCAAAATAAGGTGCCGCATGTCTAGAGGGGCTTATAGCGCCATTGTCCAACTCTTCTTCTCCTTTTTGCAGGTTCATTCGGGTGGTTAATATCCACCGGCTACCTAATTGGATATCCAGACTCCACTGCATGCCATAGACTCGAGAATAGGCCGCATTTTGTATCGCCTGTATCCGACTATCAATTCCTTGATAGAGCATAGTTGTTTGCCCGTTTAGCTCGTAATCCCTACGTACCATGGCATCTTTCAAATGGGTCCAATACGCGTTCAATTCAATCTTAAGCCCACTCCGTACTCTGTGAACTAGTCCTGCATCTATATTCCAAGCATATTCTGCTTTGAGGTATGGGTTAGGCACGGTTACTGCTCCAGGCTCTGAATCGAAAATCTTTCCCATATCGTCCACATTAGGGGATCGAAAGGCTGTTCCCAAATTTAGCTTAAGTACCCAATCATAATTAGGCCGGCTTATAAACCCAAGAGACCCAACTAGGGCTCGATCACGGAGATTGGCCTCATCGAATAATACTATATCTAAGCGTTCAAAGTTTCCAAATTGAGCATCGATATTATAGGTGTTATAACGTAAACCGGCTTGTAGCTTGATCTTTGTATTTAATTGAATATCCGAGTGTAAAAAAATTGCCGATGAGTTCCATGTTGCGTTAGGATATCTAGAAGTACCTAGTTCAGATTCTTCTTCATTTAAACGTTGCACAAATCCTTTCGAATTCACCTTGTTTTGCACCCATTCCACCCCGTAGCTAAGTAATATTCGCTCGCTTAACCACTTTATGGCGTCAATGTGAATTGAATTGGCATGAACCAACTCTTCCTGCTGCTCGGTGAATAACTCTCCAAAGTTTCTACTCATTCTGCTTTCCCAAAAATCCTGCCGAGCCCCTTTGATTATTAATTGATCATAAACGGGTTTATGTACTCCTCCACTTAGCTTTAGTGATAACAGATGCATTTTCCAGCCCTGCGGCCCATAATCCCATCTCGCATATCGTGGTAATCCATCTCGCATTCGAAGATGACGGTCATATCTCCCGTAATTTGAGGTTTCAGAAAACTGAAAGGTATACCGTATATCCATTCCATCTGTGGGTTGCCAACGAACTTTTTGCATTGTATTCCACTGATCATATCCTGAAGGAATTTGTAGTAATGGGTCGCTCTGCTGGACTATTTCATCAGGAACTCGACCATTAATAAGTGGGTCAGCAGTACTTTGCCAATCATGTGCAGGATAGCTTTTCACGTAATAATTTTTCACATAATCATCCGGACCATTCGATCCTTGCCTAAGATGGTCATACTGCCATCTACTTATGCTTCCAAGCCACGCCCATTTATTCCATCCTAATTGTAGATCCAGGTGTCCGGTACGTTCATTATTTGCCGTTGTCCCCCGAACTACAGCTTTCCCACTAACAATCGGATTAAAAACCTTTCTTAAACTATCCAATGCAAATTCTGGAGTCAAGGTCTCAAAACTCATTACCCCCCCAATAGCATCACTTCCATATATCACCGAACTAGGGCCAAATAATATTTCCATGCGTTGCATAGAAAAAGGGTCTAGATTAATGACATTCTGTATGTTACCGCTTCTAAAAATAGCCGTATTCATACGGATTCCATCTACACTGTAGAGCAAACGGTTGTTTGCAAAACCACGAATCATTGGACTACCGCCACCTTGTTGACTTTTTTGAATAAAGACTTTCCCACTGAGCCCAAGTGCATCTGCCATCGTTTGAGGCTGGCGACGCTGAATTACTTCCGGCTCAATAACTGAAATAGCTTGCGAAACGGAGGTGTAATTTTGCCTCCATCTAGTGGCCGAAATTACCACATTTTCAAGCTGAAAGGTTTCAGGCACCAAATATAAGGTATCGTTTAGTGCCCGTAAGTCCTGGTAACTCACTACTCTTTTTCGATATCCTAAAGCTTGAATTTCAATCTGTTCTTGACCTTTAAAACGGTCTATCCGGACTTGCCCTTTCGTATTAGTTATTTCTGATATAGCTGCTTTTTTGCTCCAAAAACTTACTCCAATTACCGGAGATGTATCCTCTGCATCCAACACCAATAACACATCGGATTCATTATCTAGGGGCATAGGTAGTGCAGAGTACATAGCGGTACTAAGCACTAGACCTGCAATGAGTGTCAAAAAGGATATAGACCGAATAGAAATCGGCCTGAAAATTTGAGATATGATAGATGGCTGTATCATTATCTCGAAATATAACAGTTATAATAGCGAAGAAGAGTAGAGAATTAATTTTTTACTTTCCCTAACAAATAGTCTTTACGAAGGGGTTCATCTAATCTCTCAATAGCATAACGAAGCATTGTTCTAGGCATGTGAGTATAGTGTTGATTGAGAAATTCTAACAATACTTCTTCTTCCATTTTACCCACTTCACGGAGCATCCAGCCAACAGCCTTATGAATAAGATGATGTGGATGGGTGAATAATTGACCGGCCATCCAAAGGGTGCTAGAATAATCGCCCCGTTTGATAAAACGATAGGTACTCACCACAGCAATACGTACTTCCCACAAATCCTGCGATCCCACCCAATCCATAAGTACGCTTCGATCTCTATCCCAAAACCAATCTCCCATAACTTTATGAGCCGAGGTATCCACTAAATCCCAATTATTAATAAAAGCTCGGTATTTTATGTACCACGCTACCCACTGCTCTTTTTCCTTTTCAGTCTTTGCTTTTTCATACCAATGAGTCAAAATAAAAAGAGCTGTTAGGCGCACTTCATGTACAGGATGCTGAATAAGTATGGGCCACTGATCTTTTGATAAATAGTTCCATACACCCTTAGCTATCGCGCGTTGATTCGGCACTCGGATTCCCAAAAAAATGTCTCCCTCTCCATACTGCCCTTTTCCTGTCTTAAAAAAACCTTGCATACGCTCTGCATGCTCTTCACTGGCTTGTTGCTTTAAGAGTGCTACTACGTATTCAGCAGAAATCATGGCGGGGGATTGGGTTGGGTCTTTGATTTAATTATCTTCCAAAAATAGTGTTTTAAACCTCATACTACTAGTAGATCCCTTCAATTCATCCCCAGATTCATTCTGAGCCAATACTCCATCCTTTCTAAGACTTTCAATCCCATCTACTTCACTGTTGGGAAATCGTAACTGACTCAACTGGATAAATACTTCATAAATATTTCGTTTACTGCCAGACTGTTGATATACTTCTCCGCCAATAGCCACCACTGGAGTAGGGGTTGCGGAGAAGCTTCCATCGACCAGTTGAAACACTGAATACTTGAACTTTTTTACCTCAACCTGTTCTATAACCCATAAGCTGTCAGATTCAGAGAGTCCAAATTCGTCTATAATGGATTCCCATTGTTCAAAATGAAACCAATCTCTAGCAACAACAGCAGAAAAGGCTTTTTCGTATACCAAATTTAATTTGTCCTGCAGGCCTAAACCCACCTTCGCTATAGAAATTGCATCAATATTAACTTCTGCGGATTGATCCAGAAAAAGAGTTAACTCCTCTTCTGGAAATCGAATCCGAATGTCTTGAAGTTTCTCTTCCCGCAACAAATTGGGTAGTTGTTCAGGGTAGATATGATTGTTATCTTTCCTAATCACTTGCCCAATCAAATAGGGGCTCGTTCCGGATTCAATCCCTGAACTCAAAACATTCCATCAGTGTCAATTTCCAGAACTTGACAGCTTTTATACGAGCCTAACTGCCCGGCAACAATAGAGTTCAAATCGGCCATGAATAAATCATAGGTCTGAGTCAGTGTAGTTGAGGTATCGGATCGATGTTTATCTCTAATTTCCCAAAAATATGGAAAGGTAGAGCCAAATGTGATGACCAAAACCAAGAGGATAAAAGTGATACCGATGGCCCAGTTTCGAATTGTTTTATGAAGCGGCGACTGAGCTACGCGCTTTGTTGGTGTGTTCCCTAAATCATTCATTTTATTCTAGCTAAAATGAAGATGCAACGTGGTTTAAACGAAGTTTATAACTCTTCTAACCGGTATCCTGATTTAGCTAAGACTTCCTGAATCTGCTCAGCGCTTAGTTCATCGCTTTCAACAGTTAGAATTTTTTGTGGATGCTCAATATCCACTTGCCATTTTGCAAGCCCTTCAAGCTCATCTAAAAATGGTTTAACTTTAGATACGCATCCATTGCAGGCTATGTTTGATGTAAATGTTAAAACCTTCATAGATCTACCGGTTAGGTTTAAAGTGGTTTAGTTTTTAATCGAAGACTGTTGGTCACAACAGATACTGAGCTAAAGGCCATAGCAGCACCTGCTATCATGGGATCTAATAAAAACCCATTGAATGGGTATAGTACACCTGCAGCAATGGGGATTCCGATGATGTTGTAAATAAATGCCCAAAAAAGGTTCTGACGAATTCCCCGAACGGTATCATGAGAAAGCTTAAATGCCTTAGCTAGCAATCCAGGATCAGAGGAAATCAGCGTCACTTTTGCCACATCCATAGCAATATCTGAACCTTGTCCCATAGCCACACTCACATCGGCAGCGGCTAGCGCTTCGGAATCATTGATCCCGTCACCCACCATAGCAACGATGCAACCTTGTGCTTGAAGTGCTCGTATTTTGTCCGCTTTTTGCTCGGGTAACATCTGAGCCAATACCTCTTCAATTCCAAGTTCCTTCGCTACTGCTTCGGCTGTTTTAGAACTATCACCAGATAGCATAATGACCCGCAAGCCCTGATGGCCTAATGCATCAATACCACCTTTAGCCGTGGGTTTAAGTGGATCGGCTAGGGCAAATAATGCACGCAATTCCTCATTCATTACAAATCCAATGACCGTTTTTGCCTGACTTTCCCACTGCCTAAACTGATCTTCATGAGTGGATAGTATATGTGTATTCCACTGATTTTTATACCGATCTCGCAAATAAGAAATACTACCCAAAGTATAATAATTACTCTCTTGATCTTCTGCTTCTACACCCTTCCCTGTGATGCTTTCAAACCGAGTTAGGGTAATTTTATCTTCACTGCTATTATAATCGGGCTGGTAATGCGCTAAAAAAGCTTCAGATAGGGGATGTTCTGATTGATGTTCAATAGACCAAATTATTGCAGCTATACTCGATTGTTCTTTTTCTAACCCATCTAAAAACCACTTTTCATCCGTTAAGGCTGGCCGGGCTTGGGTAAGCGTTCCCGTCTTGTCCAACACCACCGTATCCACCTTATGCGCAAGCTCCAGACTTTGGGCATCTTTAATCAATATCTGATGCTCCGCGCCCTTACCAACACCCACCATTATCGCTGTAGGTGTGGCTAACCCAAGTGCACACGGACAGGCAATAACCAACACCGCAACCGCAGCCAAAATAGCCTGGATGACCATTTCTTGCCCACCGACTACCACCCATACGACCATACTCAGCACAGCAATTCCCAAAACAACAGGTACAAATACTCCTGCAATCCGATCTACCAATTTCTGAACAGGAGCTTTACTTCCTTGCGCCTGCTGAACGCATGAAATAATTTGCGATAAATACGTTTGCTTACCAACCTTTTCAGCTATGAAATAAAAACTTCCTTTCTGGTTGATGGTACCAGCGTAGACCGGTTCTCCTTTCTTTTTTAACACCCCTATTGGCTCACCCGTAATCATACTCTCATCAACATACGATTCCCCAAAAATGACTTGCCCATCTACGGGTACATGTTCTCCCGGTCGGACGATGATAATCTGTCCCTCTTTCACCCATTTTAATGGTATTACTTGCTCTTCACCTTGCTGAACATCAAAATTATAGGATATAGACGAACTATCAGCACTATCCTTAGCCATCCATATATGTACATTTTTAGGCTGAAGCCCCATTAGTTTTTTTAGGGCAGTAGATGTATTAAATTTAGCACGTTCTTCGAGCCATTTACCTAGCGATACAAAGGCGATAATGACAACTGCAGCTTCATAATATACATGGCCTTCATACCCTCTGGATAAGAGCACTTGAGGAAATAAGGTGTTAAAAAGACTAAACAGGAAGGCTATTCCCGTACTTAGAGCCACCAAGGTATCCATGTTGGATTGGCTATGTCTAGCTTGTTTCCATGCGTTCACATAAAAATGGCGCCCAAAATAAAACAACACCGGAAGTGATAATACCAAAGAAATCCATCGCCCAGGTGTCCAATCCATAAAACCCATACCAATAATAACTACTGGTATACTTAATAAAATAGACACAATCGTCCTGGTTTTTACTTGATGATAGTACTCTTCATGGACTTTTTTTTGGGCCTCCGCAAGCTCATCACCAGATTCATCATCGGACCAAAGAAGTCCATATCCCACCTTATTTAGAGCTTCATGGAGATCTTCTGGTGATAAAATCTCCTCGAATTCTACCCATACCAGCTCGGTGGCAAAATTAACCTCTGCTTGCTGAACCCCCTTTGTGTGCGATAAAATACTCTCGACGCTGGAGGCACAAGCGGCGCAGCTCATACCAGTTACAGGGAATGCTTCTTTGACCATACCCTATAATGTACGAATCTACTTAATCATTATTTATAGGCATAACTGGATTTTCAAATTCTTCTAAAATGTCGGTGTACTCACCATTCCAAATCTTTTGGAGACGTGTAAGATGCATATCCGTTTTTGCTGCTAAGTCTTCATAGACAGCATACTGCTGAGCCGCAGGTCGCCCGTAACCCGTAGCAACCGTACTTTTTAGCGCCGCTAACTTGTTATTCAGACGTATAGGAAAGTTCAATACATCCTGCGTAGCCTCCGCCTTGGTTTGAACCAACGCCTCCTCTATTTCCGTCATAACTTTTATCATCGCTTGTGCACGCTCACGAAGGGCCTTAGATGATTCATCTACTCCTAAACTACCCATTTGTTCGCGGAGATCTTCCCGAACCGATCGAATCTTATTGATTGCTTTGTGAGTAGAATCTAACTTGGCATTTATAGTTTGTACTAGCTCGAACTGTTTCACCAGATCCTCCTGTGAAATATGCTCTAAACGTGGATCTTTTTTGACCTCAAACTCTTCTTCACCCACTAGTTCATCGCCTACATACATACGTACCGTATAGGTCCCGGGTACCGCATGAGGACCATCGGTTGAACCCGCCCAGAGAATTTGACGTCCATTAATATTGGTTACTCCTGGATAATCTAGTCCCCAAGTATAGGATTGTAAACCAGCTTTATCACTGAGCGATCCTCTTGGTGCTTGCACTTCATCTTCATGAAACAACGCTGATTCTCTTAGAGGTCGTCCACGCCAGTCTTCTTTGCTAGAATAGCTTTGTACAACCTGATCACGCATATCCACAAATTCCAATTTAATTTCTTGATCCTCACCTTCCGCTAGATAATAATAGACCACTGCCCCACCCTGTGGGTTTTGACCAGCGGTGGCACTAGAACCCCACGATCGTCCCCCAAATAAATAAGGGTCCTCGAGATCGAATAGATAATGCTGATTAGCCAACATATTATCCTGAAGTTGATGTAATACTGCTAGGTCATCTAAAACCCAAAAAGACCGGCCTTGTGTAGCAACAATGAGGTCTTTATCACGTTTATGGACCGCTAAATCTGTAATAGGTACCGCGGGTAGGTTTAATTGTAATGATTGCCACTGTTCTCCGGCATTAAATGACACATAAACCCCCGTTTCAGTTCCAGCATATAATAGTCCGGATCGATTGGGATCTTCTCTAATAGCTCTAGTGAAATCCATCGAAGGAATGCCTGTAATGATTTTGGACCATGATTTTCCATAATTAGTGGTCTTAAATAACATAGGGCTAAAATCACCAAACTTATATCTGGTAGCAGCAATGTAGGCAGTCCCAGCGGCGTGATGTGATGCATCAATAATACTTATCATAGCCTCAGGCATGTCTTTGGGTGTTATATTCTCCCATGACTCGCCATTATCTCGGCTTATATGTATAAGCCCATCATCCGCTCCCGCCCAGAGTAATCCTGGCTCAATGGGAGATTCAACAAAAGAAAAAATCGTGTTGTAGTATTCAACGGATGTATCATCTTTGGTTATTGGCCCACCTGATTCATCCTGCTTAGTTGAGTCGTTTCGGGTCAAATCAAAGCTAATGGTCTCCCAGCTCATCCCCTCATCAGTAGAACGGTGCACATGCTGTGAAGTAGCATATAAAACATCCGAGTTATGCGGTGAAATCACGATGGGAAAAGTCCACTGAAATCGATATTTAGCATCTTTTGCGCCAGCACCCATAGGATTATCCGGCCACACATCGATGCGATCACTAAGTCCTAATTCTGAATCATACTTATTAAGGTATCCACCATAACTACCCCCAAAGGTAACATTGGGATTCTCTGGATCAGGCGCTATATATCCGCTTTCACCACCGGCCACCGGCCACCAGTCACGCTCCCCAATACTACCACCACTTGTCCGTGACCGTATAGCAAAGGTGCTATTATCCTGCTGAGCTCCATAAATCATGTAGGGAAATTGATTATCCGTTACTACCTGATAAATTTGGGCGGTTGCCGAGGTGTAATAAGAAGACCATCCTTCTCCACCATTGTACGTTACTTGCCCTCCTCCATCATCTGCTATTACCATACGCTCTGGATTATTAGTTGCAATCCATAAATCATGATGATCGCCATGCGGAGTGCCAATCCGGTCAAAGTTTACGCCTCCATCTTTGGACTTCCAAAAGCCTACGTTTAACACATATACCACATCTTCATTAACTGGATCGGCCACTACCTTAGAGTAATACCAGGCTCTTTGGCGTAAATTTCTATTCGCGCTAACCCTGCGCCAGTTATCTCCACCATCTTCAGACCTAAAAAGACCACCACCGGTTGCATTTTCAACAATTGCAAAGACACGATTCGAATTTACAGGTGATACAGAAACTCCAATTTTACCAACTAGGCCTTTAGGCATACCGGGGTTTTGAGTAATTTCTGTCCAATTCTCACCACCATCAACACTTTTATATAGACCACTTCCTTCACCCCCTGAACTCATCTCCCAGGGACTTCTATAGGCCTCCCACATCGCTGCAAATAATATTCTAGGATTATTCGGATCAACGGCAATATCTACTGCTCCAGTCTTAGCATCTTTAAACAATACTTTATTCCAAGTCTTTCCGCCATCTTTGGTTTTATATATCCCACGCGCAGAAGATTCAACCGGGCCAAATAATTTACCCATAGCTGCTACCCATGCTACGTCAGGATTTTCTGGATGTATTTCGATATCTCCGATGAAGCGCGTTTCTCCTAAACCTAACCAAGTCCATGTTTTACCTGCATCCGTGGATCGGTACATACCATCCCCAGCGCTCATGTTTCCTCGAATATCTGTTTCCCCCATTCCTACATAAATAACATTGGGATCTGAATCTGCTACATCAATTGCTCCTACTGAGCCTGTTTTAAAAAAACCATCGGAAACATTGTACCAAGTCGCACCTCCATCAGTTGTTTTGTAAACCCCGCCACCTGTAAATCCGGTATAGTAGATATAAGGCTGGTCATCATGGCCAGCAACTGCCACCGAGCGTCCTCCTCTGAATGGCCCAATATTTCTGTAGTTTAGTCCTTTAAGTACACTTGGGGCAACATTGGGGTTTTCTATCTCCTGCCCATGCCCAAAGATTACCTCAGACCCGGTAGAAGATCGTGAGCGGCTTTGGGCTTCAGCGTCCATAGGCAGGAAAAACAACATCAAGAAGATAAAAATAGTAATTATATGGGCTTGAGCACCATTTTTTTGACCTAAAAAAAGGATGAAGACTTCGTTTAAAGAACTCATAGTCACGTAATTATTTCGTTAGCGGGTTAATATTACTAAATACCGAAACCCTAGGCATATATGCAATGCCTAATCTTGAATAAACCACGCACTAGATTGAAGCTGATTAGATAGGATGGGGTACCAATTAACCGTTGGGGCAATAGTGTTGATGTAGGTTTTTTGGGCTACCAACTGACCTAAAATGTCTGAAATGGCCGCTTCAAGTAATGGGTCTTCTGGATCACCGAGTGGCTTGGGTGATAGAATATTTTCAGATGCGGCTATCTGCGCTTCGAGACCATCTGTAAAGTCTGTTTCCTGATTTGCGTTTGAATACTTTAAAGTTACTGGCAAAATTGCGTAGTATAAAGAAGGGCTTTGAAAGGTACCGGTAATTACAAAAGAACCATAATATTTACCAAATGTATTGGATCCTACGGTAATTACCTCCATATAGGGCTTTAGTCCATGTATGAGGAGTTCACTAGCCGAAGCGGTTTGGTTGGTTATGAGCACATAAATCCGTTCTAACCCCATACTGACCGGACCTTCCTGAAAGCGTAAAAATAGGTTCTCTGAATCTACTCCGTCTCTATTTTGATAGAAGTTTTCTAAAAGAGAATTATATTCAAATTCAACGAAAATGTCGTTCTTTTGTGCCGTTTCTAAAGGAACTAATGCATTGGCAAACTGCGATGCTGCCGTAATTCTTCCCCCTGGGTTATATCTTAAGTCAATGACCAGTTCATCAACTTCTTGAGCCTTCAATGCGGCCAATCGCTCATTGAGCCTATCTATAAATACGTCAGCTGTACCATCAATAAACTGAGCATAAAAAAGATATCCAATGCGTTTTCCCCCCGTTTCAATAACTTTCGTGGTAATCACTGGATCCAATTGTAATATTTCCTTTCGTACACTAATTACACTGTCTAGGTCGGTGATATTCGCCTGCTGAGTTTCTACGTCTAAAGTATAGCTACCCAATCCATAGGCCACTGTCCCGTTAATTTGTAATAATTCTTGATAATTCGAAGAACTTAATGTTTGCCCATTCACGCTTAAAATTATATCACCACGTTTCAACCCTGCTTGCTGAGCTGGAGAATTTGGATACACATATTTCACCACCATAAATAACTGGTCTCGATAACTAAATGACAGAATAGCAGGGCTAAATCCCGATGAATATCGACTTCCATTTAGTTCATTAAGTAGGGTTTCTGCATCATCTGTCATATAGGAAAACTCATCGGTTTCATAAAGGATGTCCTTAAAAAATTGTTCCGGTAATAAATTTCCAGGAGCCATACTAGGAACCACAAAGTTCCAATAATAATAATCTGACATTTGACTCCGTATCCAAGAGTTCACCTCTAGATATTTACTACCTACACCGGTTGGATCATCACTACATTGAACGAAAAAATTAAGGCTTATGGACAAACCTAAACAGATGACTAGAAATCTTTTCATTGAATGATGATATATTTTCTGGATGATGAACTTCTATTAACTAAATATGAAGCGAAAGGTAATGGTTCCCCACTGTGCTTGCTGAGGAACTCCACTAGGTAAACGTGAGAAACGCCAGGATCTCAGGACGCTTTCTACCTCAGTTTCTAACTCCGCATTCATTTTTTTAATTGGGATAATTAGACCAACAGTTCCATTGGGACGCACTTGGAAACGTACTGTGATAACAGCCTGGGTATTGGCCACATTTTCAGGTAAAGGCTGAAACATGGGAGCACGATCAACATTTCCCTCCCACTGTAATTCATAAGGAGCCGTTTCATCGGAATCTGTCCCGATACCCTGATCGGAGTCGGTTACACCTCTATTGCCATCTGGATCGCCACTTTCTTCCGCTCCTTCGCTTTGATCTACGTCCATTAGAGCTTGAGGCGAAATCTCTATTTCTTCCACTGCCACTTCTGAAGCATTTTGTGAGGGATCCAAGACCTCTGTTTCAGGGGTTTGAACCGCCTTTTCAATGACCTCTTCGATCTCATCAGGCAAGTCTACTGGCTTGGTGTTTTCAAGAGCAGGTGATTCCGGGGTGCTTTCAGGCTCGGGTGCATCTTCCACCGGTTCTTCGGTCGGGGTTTCCGAAGGGTTTTGGCGGGTAGCAACTTGCTCGTTTTGTTGCTCTGAAAACTCAGAAAGTTGGCCTGACTGAAATTCTCCAAATTCAACTTCAATAAAGGATGGGCGCATATCCTCATTCATATCTATGCTGTACAAAATAGAAAAAAGGAGTAAAAGCAACGCAGTAATGCTACTGACCGCTAGCCCTCTACGTTCATCGATATTTAGAGAATCGGATTGCATCTAATACGAACTTTGTTCGGTTGCCATCACCAGCTTTAATTGTAAGGCTTTTCCAATATTCAATACCCGTACTGCATCATCAACTTTTGCATCTTTGTCGGCCCTTAGGACGATCATTCCTTCAGGCTTAGTATTGCGCGATTCACGAATAGCTAAAGCTAATTCACCCTGAGCCGTCAAATTGCCATCAACGTAAAATTGCCCCTCTTTGGTGATTGCGACAGATATATAATCTTGCTGGGTGACCGATGAAGTTTCGGCTTTTGGGATATTAACCTGTATTCCAAAATTACTCACAAATGACGAGGTTAATAAAAAGAAAATGAGTAACAGAAGTACAATATCGGTTAAGGACGACTGTGAAAACAGCGAAAGAGGGGCTAAGCGCTTATCATCTCGACGAAAATTTCTAGCCATAATGTATGCTCTACTTTTTGGTGGCTGGGGTTTGTAGTAAGTCGATGAAATCAGCGGAGGCATTTTCTAGTTCAAAAATCGACCGATTTATTTTACCCAATAAAAAATTATAGAAACCGAAGGCAATTAAACCAACCATAAGACCTGCAGCCGTCGTGATTAAAGCCTCCCAAATTCCTCCGGCTAATGCGCTGGGATTTACATTTCCCTGCAATGATTGGATATCCATAAAGGCTTCAATCATACCTGTAACCGTACCTGTGAAACCCAATAGGGGAGCTACCCCAGCTATGGTCGCTAGCCAATTCATTTTCTTCTCTAAAAAGAATATCTCTTTCTTGCCTGCATTATCTATAGCATCTTCTATGTCGCGTAACGATCGGCCCAATCGCTTGATACCTGCCTTGATAATTCGAGCCAATGGCTTATCAAATGTATCACAATACTGTATCGCTTGATCCTGTTTACCGGACTTTAGCATGGATTCAATAGCTGCCAAAAAAGCGGCTGTGTCTGTCTTCGTTCTACCAAGTGCGCTCCAACGTTCCGCAATCACATAAATAGCTAAAAAGAGCAAAATCAAAATTGGAATCATTAGCACACCGCCTTCAACCATCAAATCGAAAAAGCTAATGCTTCCAGGCTTCATTATACTGGTTAATGAGTCCACCATCGCGCTATCTTGCATTTGGAAGGTAAGGGTTCTGATTGATAAATTTGCAAATAGAGTCATAGGTAATGCAATTAGATTTTAGTAATAAAGTAATCCTCGATAATTTCTTTGGGAAGTTCCTTAGCCACTTCAAGGGCCTGTTCAACCGTCGAAAACTGCCCTATACTAACGCGCCACATTAACCCAAAGCGACTTGAATTAACGGGCGAAAGTAAACTTCGATATCCAGCAGAGCGATATAGTTCATATTTTTTCATTGCACTCTGACGATTGGAAAGTGAAAAAAGCACCATAGTGTATCCATCATTTGCTCTGGCATCGACCTCTCCCGTAAGCCCATATCGAAGTTGATCTACCGGAATTTCCGCCACATTTTTAGCCATAATTGGTGCGCTCACTACTGAGTCGGTGTTTATTCTTGAAGCAATATTTTCTGGGCTAATTATAGAACTTTCTTCATTCATGACCATAGTACCTGAAGCTTCCCCCTTTTGGCTATTTTTCTCATTATGTAGTGCAGCAGACAGTTGCTGCTCTTCACTAATTGAGTTAGAATCCATGGCCTCAGTTACATTCAATTGTTCCGTCCCAGAGTCCCCCACTAACATAGCAGGTTCGTCGAGTATAGGCTTTAGGTAAAATTGCCATCCCGCTATCATTGCAGCAATAAAAACAACCCCTATTCCTATAATAATTGGAGTAGGATTAGACCTTTTTGTTTTTTTAGGACTTCGTAATGAGGCGGTTCGTTTTGCTATTCGAGCCTTGACTTCATCGTCGTTGTCGACTTCGGGTTCTACTTGAACTTCGACTTCAGACACGGGACCATCAGTAAGATCAACTTCTTCTTCAGGTTCATGTTCCTGCTCAGGATCAGGACCCACTTCGGGTTCAGTGTTGTCAACGGCTTCTAGATCTTCTTCAGAATCAGGTTCTTCATCGACTACTGATTCTTGCTCTTCCTCAG
>DCQQ01000042.1:32033-70834 GCA_002323515.1 Balneolaceae bacterium UBA1514
CTTCGACTTCGTTTTCCTCATCTTCCTCTATACCCACATTAAAATCATCGGATACAACAATGGGCTGCATACCGGCATACTTGTAATTAATTTCAATAGCGAAGGAGGGTTCTAATTCTAGAGAAATCCTGAAAATATCTTTTTTTAACGTTCCAAGACCGGTTAGTTGGACTGAAGCGGTTTCGTTTAGCTCATTGTTTAGGTGAATAGAAAATTCACGTAATAATTCCTGTGATTCCTGATCAGAAATAGACAATTCCCGCGCAACGTACTGTATAAAATCTAACTGCTTCATTCCCTTTCCCCTAATTCTTCAGAGCTAAACTGTACGGTATCTTTAGGAGGATGAGCAACCGTTCTCCCTTTTTCGTCACGGGAAATGTGCTGCGGTTCATGAATTCGACTAAATGTTCCTATTCCTTCTAACAGAACCGATTCACTTGCCAACAATCGCTCCTTAATGAGAGCTGAAATTTTTTCTATCTGATGTTCATCCATTCTAACTAATCCTAAAATTCAAAGCTTATACCGCCAAATAAATGTAATGGCGCTTCCTGAAATCCCTGCCACCATTCATAACGCTGAGAAAGCAGGTTATTTAATCTAATGTATGCACCTAAGTATTCGTTAAATGAATAACTCAGATTAGAATGTACTAAAATAAAGCCATCTAATTGCTGAGAACCAATTGCTGTTCGAGGTCCTATAATCATTGTGCTGACTCCAATTTGTAGCTTGGGGGTCATCGAATAGTTTACACTACCTTCTAATCTAATTTTTTCTTCAAAAGGTATATTTTTTTTAGAGGTTAAGCGTGGACTTCTGAGACTAATTTCTGCCGCGCCTTGAATATCCCCATCTAACCATTCAACCGTGCTACCCAAATAAAATTTAGACACCCTTGCATCGGCATAATTCAAATTATAAAATAAATCCTGCGTGTTCCCTGTTGGATTGTCCGGATTAGTAATATCCAATAGCTCTCGCTGAACATAACCAAAACGACTAATATGCTCCCACTGGAGTCCTGAATAGACTCTATTAGTTTGCATGAAATTCCAAAATACTTCTGCAGATACACCTATATGATAGGAATGCTGTAATTGGGTAGAAGGAGTTATAAACCTATTATATTCTTGCCATTCCAATAAAGTTGGGTTTTTTAGTGCGCCCGACAACTTAGCAACCCCACCTAACTGATCGTTATAATTATAACTAAGTGTGGCATCAGGCTCTACATAGATACCGCCGTTAATCGTATCGTCTGCATAAGCCAATGATGTCTCCAAATCCACTGACCAAGTGTAATCAATCAAGCGGGTATATCCAGCCCCAGCCCGAATGAGGTATAGCGACGTTACACTACCATCTACCTTATTCGAATGCACATCTACGCCTGATTGAAGACTCCAATATTCACGAGCTTGTTGGCCTGGCCAGCTTCGGTTTATCTGGGCCTTAATAAATGAGGAAGATACTTTATCCTGAATAGCCATAATGGCCGAATTTAATTCGCTTTCAAAAAGACCCACTTGTACAGCGTAACTATTTTTATGGAAAGTATTTTTTTGTTCATTTAATCGAGCAGTCCAAATTACACCCTGATTATCTTTCTTTGGAACTCCATCTAAAAGGTTTTGCATCTCATCGCTGAGAGTAAACATTCGATTAAAGTCATTATTCAGGCTTAATTGACTCGTTAGGTTTCTATTATCAGATAGTTTTTTCGAATAGTTCACATCAACCCCTAGGTTTCTGTATCCACTGGCATTATCGAGGTATCCAGCTGATGACTGAAAATTAGTACCCGCTCCAATTACGCCATCTTTAATCGGTGAATAATAATTTACTCTAAGCTCAGGACTCACAAACCATCCCATGCCAAGCTGACTAGTACCTTTTGGGCGCCGTGGAGTTACCCATACTATTTTGGCCGGCTCCTCTGGTCTATCTAAAGCCGTCACTGATATTCCCGAAATAGCCGCTTCTCGCGACTCTAAGAAAGGCATTCGGTTTGGATCAATTTGAAAGACTCTTGGTCTTGGATTAAAACCCAAAATAGGTTGACGTCTAAGACCAGGGAAATTAGCTTTGAACTCACTTCTAATTTCTATGTCCTGCGGATTAATCTCTGGTAGCAATGTGTTCTGTGCAGCTTGTGCAAATATGTCGGTACTCATGAACCAGATAATTAGAGCTATTGCAACTCCATATAAGGTGGAAGAAATACTGGACGATGTGAAACGGGTCACTTCTTTTTGTGCAGATTGTGGTACAATTGAATAATTATCCATAGTACTAAAGGTACACTTTTTAGACATTTTGGGCAGTAGCCTCTCGCTGTAACGAAAGAAACTTATCAATAGCCAAGGTAATGGGGGCAACAAGTATGACCATAGCCAAAGTTGCGGCATGCGTAATTGTAGCAAAAGCTAAACCTGTAGGCTCTGGTACCATGTACAATATGCCTAAACTGTAACTTATAAAATAGTGATAACTCCCTATACCACCTGGAGTCGGAATAGATAATGCAACCGCAGAGGCCATCGTTAAAATTGCGGCATCTGCCCAACCTAAGTCAAACTTTAAAGGTAGATCAAACATCCAAAATGGTATGTACATCATAGCAATATAGCCCACCCAAATGAGCACGGTATACCCCACAAATAAGAGGGGGTGTTCTAGTTTTTTAATACTCATTAAGCCTTCAACAAACTGAGCGACTATTTCTTTGATTTTTAATAACCAAGCAGAATTCAGATTGGTTTTAGTAAATCGTTTATAGAGCACCCACCCACCCGTGATTAGCCCCGTTCCAAGCAGAATTAGTGGCCATGTATTCAAAAAAAGAGCGGAATATACTTCACTATCATCTAGATTTACCCCTAAGAGCCGGCTTAAGGTATCTAAATCGGATAATAAAAAATAAGCGACTAAAGCCATGATTATAAGCATGGAAATAACATCAATAAAGCGCTCTAGAACAATGGTCCCTATAAGCTTTGAGTTACTTTCATGAAGTTGTTTGGCGACATACATAGGGCGGGATATTTCACCTAATCTGGGAAAGGGAATATTGATTAAATACCCAAACATAACCCCTGCAAAAAGAGTGGACCGGTGAGCTATCAATGTAGTATCCCCTAGTAAAAGTCGCCAGCGCTCTGCCCGAATATAGTGGGAAAAAGTCAGCGCAACACCAAAGGGGACGAGCCATGACCAACCCATACCTATGGTCGCCTGTCTAAGCTCTTCGAAAGATACATTTGAAAAAGAGAGCCACAAGAAAAAAGCTGCGAAAACTATGCCAAGGATATATTTTATTGCCTTATTCATAGCGCATATCTATTATTTCCGCATTTTCCGGGATAATTAGTTCAAATAAATTAAAACTAACAGGGATGTATTCAACTTCAGAAAAACTGGTCTGCATACGATTGGCTCCCATATCCAAAGCGGTCAAACTTGATGGCTTAAGCTCAGAATCTATACGAATGTTCATTTGCTCAAAGGTGCTAAAAGCATCTGAACTTTGGAGATTATATTCCTGAAAATTGAGGCGCTTCTTTGTATCCACCACCTGATAGGTATTTCCAAGCCCACCAATAATTTTTGATGGGGCAAAATCGTCAAGTTCCGAATCATACTCACTGATAATAACTCGATTTCTACTACGATCCAGTACCTTAGATAAGGTTCCATCCACCACAATAATTTGACCGGCTGTCTCAATTCTATATTGCTGCCATCCTATCCAAATACTGCCTTCATTCTGTGATTTTTCCTGAGTATATGCATCGGTAAACTCATAGTTAAACTGGGCTAATAGAATTTCTCCATTCCTGACTTTATCCTGAATTAAGCTAAGATAAGTTTCCTGAGCAAGGAGGGATCCTCCCCAAAAAAGCATCATCATAAGACTTAACCAACAGCTTCTTGATACGCAAAAATAGTCAACAGATGATCGTTTAAAGATCATTGAGTCCATCCAATATTTCTTGGAGTTCTTCTTCGGTTTCCACCAAAACATCTCGAGCCGTACTGCCTTGATAGGGTCCCACAACACCCGCATTAAAGAGTTGATCAATAATACGTCCTGCACGGTTATACCCAATTTTTAACTTACGTTGGAGTAATGAAACCGACCCTTGCTGATGTAAAATGACTACTTTAGCAGCCGTCTCAAACATATCATCAATATCTTCTAATGGATCAGGGACTCCACCAGAAGCTTCGTCATGGACGATTGGTAAGTAAAAGGGTTCCTTATACCCAGCTTGCGAACCTATGAAGCTATTAATTCGCTCAACTTCTTCGGTGGACACAAAAGCATTTTGTATCCGGGTCATACCGGCACCATTCGTGAATAACATATCACCCATTCCTACCAATTGATCCGCGCCACCTACATCTAGAATAGTTCTAGAATCCACCTTCGATGCCACTTGATAGGCTAAACGAGCTGGAAAGTTCGCTTTAATAGTCCCTGTAATTACATTAACCGAGGGTCGTTGGGTTGCCACTACAAGGTGAATTCCAACAGCACGCGCTAGCTGAGCAATTCGTGCAATAGGCTCCTCTATTTGTTTTCCAGCGGTCATCATCAAGTCGGCAAGCTCATCAATAATAACCACAATGTAAGCCAAGTGTCTATGTCCCAAATCGGTTTCAAGACCTTCTTCCTTAAACTTTTTGTTATATGCTTTTATATCGCGAACCATGCCCATTTTTAGCAAATCATAACGCTCATCCATTTCCTTGGTGACGCTATTTAACGTTTCCAGCGCTTTAGAAGTATCCGTTATAATAGGCTCATCTGAATCTGGCAACATAGCCAAAAAATGATTCTGAATGTTTCTATATAGCGATAATTCAATTTTCTTTGGGTCAATCATCACAAACTTTAGATTGTCTGGATGACATTTATACAACAAGCAAGTTATAATGGTATTAATACCTACCGACTTACCCGAGCCCGTAGCACCCGCAACCAACAAGTGTGGCATTTTGGCTAAATCCATCATGAATACCTCATTTTCAATCGTCTTACCAAAGGCGACAGGCAAGGCCATATCGGTCTCTACAAATTTACGCGTTTTAATCACCTGCTTAATGTAAACCGTCTCGCGAGTAGTATTAGGAACCTCAATTCCCACCGCAGACTTTCCAGGTATAGGGGCTAAAATCCTAAGACCCTTAGCCGCTGTAGCCATCTTAAGGTCATTGGCATAACTCTCAATCTTACTAATCTTTACGTCTGGTGCAGGCTGCAATTCATACAAGGTCACCGTTGGACCAACAATAGCATTGATGCCTAAAATATCAATTTTATGCTGGCTTAACTTCTCCATTATAATGCGCTTATTCTCCTGAATCTCTTCCATATCTACCTCATTCCCCTCGTTTGGTGGGGTGTTTAGCAGATCAACGGTTGGAAATTGATATCGGATAACCGGCGCTTGCTTGGCTTTTTCTCTATTCTGACGATCTAACTCTTTTTCATCGGCTTGTTCCTCCTCCTCACCCACAAACACCGAAACCTCCACATCATCTATTTCTGGGGCTGATTCTGGTTTCTCATTTTCCACATTTTTTATCAGATCTGCTCGAGAGCGAACATCTACCTTTGCCACTTCTGCTCGCTGCTGCTCCAATCGCTGCTCCTCCTCTAGCTTAGAGCGTTCAATAATTTCATCAATATCCACCTGCTCCTTTTCTTCACGAGTTGATGGTTTTGTTGATAGGGTTGCACTCGTTATTGATAGTGTTGTTTCGAGTTCTTTTTCTTCTTTGCTGCGTTCTAACTCAGTTCTTTTCTCCGCTATACGCTTCTTTCTTTCTTCTTTTTTCTGCTGCTTCAGAGCTTCTCTTTCAATTTTTTTATCCTGCTGTTTCTCTCGAAAATCATTCCACCAAAACTTAACATTATCAATGGTTTTTTGTAAATCACGATCAACAAATAACAATGCGTTTATGCTCATAAAAACCAACAGAATAAACAATGAGGCAATACCGGTGATGTTTTGTAAGATCACAGAGATTTGGAGTCCAGCTGAACCGCTCCAATAGGCCTGCTGAGGAAAATTCCAGTTGGAATGGGTCCAACCCAGAAATGTCGAGATCAATATCATGGCCCATAAACTAAGGGCTATGGTCTGGTATTTTTCTTGAAGTGATCGCTGCCGGAACACATGCCACCCAACATAACCTAGAACAATTGAAAAGATGATACTTGAATATCCAAAGGTGATATGTATAAAAAGATAGGACAAGAAAGCTCCTAGAGGACCTAACCAATTCTGTATCATCCGGGCAGAAGCATCTGGCTTATAAATATCGGTAAATGTTAGGGTCTGAAGGTACTGATCGTCCTCTGGGGTATACGAAACAATACATAATCCAATCAATACAGCAATAGCAATAAATGAAATCCCAATAATTTCAACCTTTCTAGCACTAGAGCTAAGGCTCCCGCTTACTGAATTATTATTGGTTTTTTTTGCCATCTATCTATTTAATCATGGTTAAAAGTAATGATTCCATCTTTCATTACGGGTAAGACGTCATGGGTATTCAATTTCGAGCAAAAACTTATATCATCTTCCGATACCAAATCTTTTAATCGATTTGCATGGTCACTATGAAAAATAGTATCCACCACCGAATCTCCGTACTGCTGAAAAAGTGCAAAAGCTATTTTAGCACCATCCTTCAATATTTGGGGTTGATTACTGGCTCCCAATGCATCTAAAATTGTGCCTGCACACAAGGTATCCTCCAATGACTGCTTTCCTCTCCAGCCAGAACATATAAGAACCACTTGGTCTGAACATTGTTGAATCATGTGGATAATAGAACTCATATTTATGAAGGTACCAATATAAATTTGCTTGGCCAAAGCTGCTTTTTTTATGGCTTTGGTCCCGTTAGTAGTATTAAAAATCAAGGTTTTTCCTTTTACCCTTTCTTCGGTATACTCAAATGGTGAATTCCCTAAATGATACCCCTCAATTTTTCTTCCGTCCTTTTCTCCACACAGTAAAAAATCTCCAGCTTCCATAGTCTGTGCAATGCGACCTGCCGCTGCCAAATCTTCTACTGGAATTACTTTATTCGCTCCATTATGAAGCGCTTTTATCATAGAAGAACTCGCTCGAAGCACATCAATAATGACTACCGTCTTGCCTCTAACATCTTCCTCTTGAAATCCGTGTACTGAAAAATACACATCTATTGTCGCTAAATCTGACATACATTCACACCTTTATACCCTATACAAAAGGGGGAGAAGTAACCGTAATGGGAACTTCTTTGTTTCTTATTTGAATAACTATTGGTTCGTTTGATGCCAAAGCATCGGTTTGTACATAGGCCATGCCTATTCCTTTTTCTAATGAAATAGACATTCCACCACTGGTAACCTTACCAACAATATTGGATTGAGCGTCTAATAATTCATAGCCTTTTCGGGGTATGGCTTTCTCATGTTCGATCACAAACCCAATTAACTTTTTTTCCACTCCTTTTTCTTTTATCGCAATAAGCGCATTCGAGCCAACGAAAGGTCCTTTGGGTAATTTAGTAATCCAACCTAAGCGAGCCTGTAGTGGATTAGTTTCCGACGTAATATCGTTGCCATAAAGTGCATACCCTTTTTCCAAGCGAAGGGTGTCACGCGCCCCTAACCCACAAAGCTTAAATCCGAAAGCAGCACCCTGTGTAACCAAAGCTTCGAATACCTTGTGAGCATCATATTTTTTTACATTTATGTACAGCTCAAAGCCCTTTTCACCCGTGTATCCGGTGGCGCTAATTAAACTGGGCATCCCGCACACTTCGCCATGTTCAAATGCATAAAAAGGTATCTGCTGAACATCTGTATGTGTTAACTCCGATAAAAGATCGGCTGATTTGGGTCCTTGCAAAGCAAGTAGGACATAATCATCAGACGCATTTTCTAGCTCTGCGCCCATTGTATTTTGAGAGACGATCCAATCCCAATCTTTATCAATATTTGCACCATTCACTACCATCATATATTCTTTAGAAGCCAGTCGGTAGATAATTAAATCATCTACAATGCCTCCATTTTCATAACACATACAACTATACTGTGCCTTACCAATAGATATGGTCGATACATCATTTACCGTTACCCATTGAAGAAGTTCTAAAGCCTTAGGGCCTCGCACAAAAAACTCCCCCATATGTGACACATCAAAAAGACCTACATTTTCTCGTACAGCCCGATGCTCAACTTTTATACCCTCGTATTGAATAGGCATTTCAAATCCTGCAAAAGGAACCATCTTAGCTCCTGCTTCAAGATGTTGAACATAAAAAGGTGTTCGTTTTAAGCGATCAGACATAGAATATGGTTAGGCGGTAAATTACATAGTGCGTTATTGACTGCTATATGAGGTAAATGGACGGGTGAATTTAGTGATTTTTTACATAAGGTATGTGTTTAGCTTAGAATGATATAGCCTCACTTATGGTTACGGCCATATAACAATATGACCATTATAAATATTACCTTTGTAATTGAATTATGTATCTAATACTATGAAACACCTAAATACAGACCACCTAGCTCAACTACCTAGCCGGAAAAAAGCCCATCTTATTAATAGCGTGGTAGGGTATAAATCTATCCATCTCATCGGTACCCATTCCGAAGACTGGAGCAACCTGTGTATCATCTCCACTCTTACGCATTTAGGTAGCAATCCTGCGCTCTTAGGTTTTGTACTACGCCCAACTACCGTACCCCGACACACCTACGATATAGTACAAAAAAATCCTTATTTCACAGTAAATAATGTTACCGAAGGTCTACTTGAGGGCGGGCATCAATCCTCGGCTAGTTATGACGAACAGATAAATGAATTCAAGGAAGTCGGCTTAAAAGAAGAGTGGAAAAATGATTTTAAAGCACCTTATGTACAAGATAGTCCGATTCAACTTGGCTGTAAATGGATTCGTGAGTTGCCAATTATCGAAAATGGTTGTCGCTTTTTAATTGGTCAAATAGAAGAAATCTACATTCAGGATACGCTTATAGGCGAAGATTCCGACGGATTTCTATCACTGGAAGCTGCGGGTTTAATCTGTGGTTCCGGTATGGATGGGTATTATCGTCCTAATTTTTTGCATCGCCGAAACTATGCCCAACCCAATGTCCCTCCCCATACAATATAATCCCCATTACACAGCCCCTTAATACTTCCCCTTGGCAGAGCCACTGCCGTTTCATGAACCAATATCTCGGAACGCTGTCCTAAGGATTTCTGCAACCAAGTCAGAAGTTGTGTATTTTGTTACAATCTTAATTTGTCTACGTACACAATTCAACACCCAAGAAATAAAACTGTAGTATGGCCATTCAAAAAGAACAAATAAAAACCGCGCTGGCGCATGTTCTTCATCCCGAAAAAAAAGTAGATATCGTATCCTTAAATATGATTCAAGATATTATTGTTCAGGATAAATACGTCTCGTTTACCCTTGAAATGCCCGCTCAAAACGACCATCTTGCTCAAGGATTGTCTCAGGGTTGCGAAGGTGCCATACACAAATTCATCGATCGAGATGCAGTGGTCGATATACAGATTGGAATAAATGTATCCCAACAAAGGCAAACCCCGCCACCTGCGCCAGAGCTCACTGCCTCACCACTATCCGGAGTCAAAAATATTATTGCTGTGGCATCTGGAAAAGGGGGCGTCGGTAAATCAACGGTAGCCGTCAACTTAGCCGCTGCCTTAGCCAGAAATGGCGCCAAAGTTGGTCTCATGGACGCTGACATATATGGTCCTAGTATACCAACCATGTTCGATTTATTCGAGCGGCCCAATATCACCATCCAAAAAAAATTAATCCCTTTAGAAAAATATGGCATCAAATTAGTATCCATGGGATTTCTGGTTGATGTAAACCAGGCCATGGTATGGAGAGGTCCTATGGTGACCAGCGCTATTAAGCAGTTCATGAATGACGTTGAATGGGGCGAACTAGATTTTATGATTTTAGACTTACCTCCCGGAACAGGAGATATACAATTAACCATCGTACAGTCCGTACCGTTATCGGGCGCCGTAATTGTTTCCACCCCTCAAAATGTGGCTCTGGATGATGTACGAAAAGGGGTGGCTATGTTTCACAAAGTGAATGTTCCTGTGTTAGGAGTCATCGAAAATATGGCTTATTTTATCCCGCCTGATGCGCCTGAAAAGAAATACTATATCTTTGGACAAGGAGGAGCGAGTCGCCTAGCCGACGAATTAGCTGTACCAGTACTGGGTGAAATACCCCTCGAGCAACCTATTCGCGAATCCGGCGATAATGGTAAACCCATTGTGTTAGCCGATCAAGAATCCGCAGCAGCGGCAAGCTTTTTAGCCTGTAGCGCCAATATGCAACAACAGCTTGCCATCCGTGCGGCGCAAATCCCAAAGGACCTTTCTATTTCCTTTACGGGAAAATCCCCATCTGCTCATACATAATACCAATTTTATTAATCGCATTAACAAATGCAGCCATCCGAAGATCATCCAAGTTATGCTCCTCACGAATAGTAGTAATCTGCTCGTAAGCAGTTATCATACTTTCCTCTAATCCAGAATCTACCAGGTCATACTCATCGGCTCCTCGGGTAAGAACCTTTCGTTCCACCTCCCCAAACGATTTACCTGCTAATTGTTCAATTTCTGAGACAATTCGCATTAAACTAGCCTCATCAAAACGCTTATTCAACCTTCCGTATCGTACGTGTTGAATATTTTTGAGCCATTCGAAATACGAAACAATTACCCCGCCTGCATTCAGGTATGAATCTGGAATAATTAAGGCCCCTCGTTCTTTCAAGTACTCATGAGCATCTGCTGTAGTAGGACCATTAGCCGCCTCAGCAATAATCTTTGCCTTAATTTTTGGGGCATTTTCTATGGTTATTTGACTTTCAAGTGCGGCTGGAATAATGATATCACATTCTTGTTCAAAAATAACCCGCCTGCCCTTAAGTGTTATGGAGTTCCCAAATCCAATAATGCTGCCGGTTTCCTTACGATAGTCCATGAGTGCTTTCAAGTCCAAACCATTTGGATCATAAATTGTTCCTTCCATTTCAGCCACTCCTACCAATTTCGCTCCCGCCTCGGTCATATATAGTGCAGAATGATACCCTACATTACCCAATCCCTGCACCACAAAGGTTTTACTCTCAACACCGGTGCTCAAACCCAGTTTATCCATATCGGTTTTATGGTTACAAGCTTCGCGAATACCAAAATAAACCCCGCGCCCTGTGGCTTCCGTACGTCCGCGGATACCTCCTTGCTGTATTGGTTTACCAGTTACGCAGGCTTCGGCATTCAAATCGTCACTCATCTGCCTATAGGTGTCTAAAATCCACCCCATCTCACGGGCTGACGTTCCATAATCGGGCGCAGGCACATCTACCGCCGGGCCAATAAACCCTTTTTTAATTAATTCGAAGGTATAACGTCGAGTTATTTTTTCTAACTCTCTATCTGAATATTCGCGCGTACTAATTTTAACCCCCCCTTTAGCTCCGCCAAAAGGAACATCAACAATCGCGCATTTATAGGTCATTAGCGCAGCCAAAGCCATAGTCTCATCCTCGTCCACCTTATGCGAGTACCGAATACCCCCCTTGGTAGGTATTTTATGATGGGAATGCTCTACTCGCCATCCCTCAATCACTTGAATGCTCCCATCGTCCCTTTTAATCGGAAAAACCACCTTATATACTGTATTACAGACCTTAATTTGATTCAAAATACCCTTATCGAATCGCGTAAAAGGAGCGGCCTTATCAAAATTATGATTGACCTGCTCGTAAAACTTATAATGCTTCATGTAGACAATTAACTTTTTGGGGGTTAATGGGTTTGGTTACCAAGCCATGCCGTTACTCTTACTATCATACGGTATAGTAGCCCTTTGAACTCAAACTTTTAATGGTCTAATGGTCGGGAGTTTCTGAGACATTTACAACAAAAAAGCGCTTTTCTCAGAAAAGGATTTTTGTCCCCTAATTGATTTTTTGGGATGCCTCCCCACCTTATTCCTTTCTTCGGGCTATGTCAAACCCATAACTATAATAAGCCTGATATTTTTTATACAACACTATTTCTACCTCACTATCCTAGACTAATTTTAGAGCTAAGTGTTACTCAAGCAATCGGTTTATTTTCGAAGCGTTTTATTTGTCTAAGCTCTGATTGAATTGCTAACTTTTCCATTTTATGTACTTAATGATAATCGATTATTTCAACTTTTATTGATTTGATGCTTTAGCTATATACTAAATAACCCCAAGCCTTTTCACCATGAACCCGTCGGAGACATTACAAATATCTTATTCTGTGCTTTAAAAATTACCATTAAGAATAAGAAATCTAGTCGATGAGTATGCGCCCGATCGTATCGAGCTAGCCGTAAACGCTGAACAGATACAGGAGATCCAAGCTCGCGGAAAAAAAGTTGCTATGATTGGGGTTGAAAATGCCTATCCCATTGGAACTTATCATTCTCGCGTAAAAGAATTTCACGAAAGGGGAGCGAGGTATATGTCCTTATCACATAATGGCCATAGTCAATTTTGTGATTCCAATACTGGTGAACGAGACAATGTTTGGTTGTATAACGGCCTTAGTGATTTAGGAAAACAAGCCATTGTCGAAATGAATAAATGGGGCATAATGATTGACTTATCTCATCCCTCTAAAGAATCCAACATGCAAACAAAGGCCCTATCAAAAGCCCCAGTTATTGCTTCACATTCTTCGGCAAGGACCGTAAATGACGTGAGTCGTAATTTAGACGATGAAGAGTTATTGGCTCTAAAAGAGAATGGTGGAGTTGTTCAAACAGTGGCCTTCCGTAGTTATGTTGATTCAGAAAAACATGCTCAATGGCAAGCCGCTTCAGATGAATTATTCGATGCCCGTACCTCTGCCTTAGGCTTTGAACGAAAAAGTTGGGCCTATATCCGGACAATGGAGGCAACTGATCGAGACCAATACATAACGCAATATCGTGCCCTTCAAGCCGAGTTTAGCGCAACGATATCAGAAAAGGGTCAATACGGGGCCGCTGTTTCAGATTTCATTGACCACCTTGATTACATGGTCAATTTAATTGGTATCAATCATGTGGGAACTAGCTCAGATTTTGACGGAGGAGGAAGCGTTCATGGTTGGGATGATGCATCTGAAACCTTTTCAATAGCCTTAGTGTTAGTGAAGTGTGGCAAATGTGATGAGAAAATAACTAAACTATGGGGAGTAAATCTTCTAAGAGTATTGGATAAGGTGGAAGCCGTCGCGGCGTCTATGCAAGGGAGCTGAGTCTTTTACCCATCGCTCGGAATACAGTACCCTAACAACCTATGCAGATGAATCCCTCACAAGAGAAAAATAGTCCTGTAAGAAAAATTATTCATGTAGATATGGATGCATTTTATGCAGCCGTTGAACAGCGTGATCATCCCGAATGGCGTGGTAAACCAGTGATTGTTGGAGGCCGGCCCAGTGGTCGGGGAGTAGTTTCTACCGCAAGTTATGAAGCCCGTGTATTTGGAGTACATTCGGCTATGCCTGCTTCACAAGCTTACCGATTATGCCCGCATGGAATTTTTGTATCCGCTCGCTTCGACGCCTACAAAGAAGCATCCGCTATTATTCGCAATGTTTTTTATGAATATACCGACCTAGTTGAACCCTTGTCTCTGGACGAGGCTTATTTGGATGTAACCGAAAACCACACACAAAACCCATCCGCTACTTTAATTGCTCGGGAGATAAAACAAAAGATCTACGAACGTACCAAGCTAACCGCGTCTGCCGGAGTTGGACCCAACAAATTTGTGGCTAAAGTTGCCTCAGACATGGATAAACCAGGTGGATTGACCGTCATTCCCCTCGAAACCATGGAACAATTCTTAGAGGAATTGGAGATTAAAAAGTTTTATGGAGTAGGGAAGGCCACCCTTCGAAAAATGCAGGGCCTTGGAATTCAATGCGGCGCTGACTTAAAAAAATGGGATCTAGTTGACCTAGTTCAAATTTTTGGTAAATCAGGACATTACTATTACCGAATGGCAAGAGGGTTGGATACCCGGCCAGTTCAATCTCATCGTATACGGAAATCTTACGGAAAAGAACGCACATTTCGTGAGGATATTAGCGAAAGGGAATACATTTTACGGTTTACAGAAAGCCTTTCTGCCACAATTTCTGAGGGCATGCGTACTATTCCGGCTGCCGGTAAAACCATCACCCTGAAATTGAGATACGATAATTTCGAAACCATTTCACGCAGCCTTAGCCTATCCCACCATACCAATGATGCTTCAGAAATTAGCCTGGTCACCCAAGAACTCCTAAAAGATACCGAATTTGGTGAACGGCCGGTTCGTTTACTTGGTATTAGCCTCTCCAACTTAGATATAAATGAGGAAGATCAGGCGCAACAACTTCAGCTCTCCCTTGACAAATAAAACTCTCGAGCCCTCTAATACTACCCGCCTAGTAACCTATTCCGAAAAAGGGTTTTTTCCCGTCTTTATGTGTATATCACGTTGAGGGAAAGGAATTTCAATTCCACGCTCGTTAAACTTTCGTACGATGGCTTGGTTTAATTCATTTTGTACGATGTATCGGTTCTTTACATTTGGAACCCAGACGATGAGCTTCATATTCCAAGCAGAGTCTCCAAAAGAACGAAGATGAATATTATGTTTTCGCCTTTTCATTACCGAGGTACTTTCACTTGCCACTTCGTCAAGGGTTTGTAACACCAAATCTAAATCTGAGTCATAGGCCACACCTACACTAATAATCAATTTAAAGGTAGGATCTCCGTGGGAGTAGTTTATTACATCTTTACTAACAAAATCTGAATTAGGTACAATAATGGAGATATTCTCCAAAGTTTTAACCTTGGTAGCTCGGATATTAATTTCTTCAATATCTCCCTCAATGCCGTTAACAACCACTCGATCACCCACACTGATAGGTCGCTCAAATAACACAATGAGCCCCGAAATAAAGTTAGAAGTAATGTTCTGAAGGCCAAAACCTATACCCACCGATAAGAAACCAAAGATCACGGCTAAACCCGTGAAATCCACCCCCAAGAACTGAAAAGAGATCAATATTCCAATTACCACAATAGAATATTGCGACATTCGGGCTAGAGTGTATTGTAAACCCTCGTCTTGAACAAATCGTGGCAGTATTCGATCACGCAAAATCTTTTTCAGATACGAAGCACCCATTACAAACATCGTCAATAGTAGGATGAATACCACTAAAGACATTAAGGTAACAGAGGTGTTTGCCAAGGTGAAAAGGGGAATGTTTAATAAGCTTTTAAGCGAAACCAACCATTCCCACCAACCTTCTGAATTATTAATGGTCTCTAGAACTCCTTCCGTTACACTGTCCGCAGGGACAAACAAATCGACCAGTGGAAAGCTTACGCCTTCGCTGGCAGCCACACTATCGTAGCCAGCAACTAGCTGTGTGGATGCGGTGTATGAATCAGCCTGGCTCAGAATAAATGAATTACCGAACATACTCTACCCACCAAATTAGAGGGTTTAGGATTCGAGTGTTACTTCTTCGGATTTCCAAATTTCATCATTGTAATCTTTTATGGTACGATCAGAAGAGAATTTACCTACTCGAGCTACGTTATAAATAGCTTTTTTGGTCCATTCCTTTTGATTTTTATACACCTGCTCTAACTCTTCCTGCTTTTTCACATAGGCTTCATAATCAGCCAAGACCATGAAATAATCCCCTTGTTCTAACAGTGCCTGTATGATTGGTTGAAAAAGGCCCAGATCTTCAGGCGAGAAAAATCCGTCTCTTATTTGATCTAAAGCGCGTTTTAATTCAGGGTTCGATTGGTAGTACAAATACGGATTATATCCTTGTCGTCGCAACTCATCTACCTGCTCTACGGTGAGTCCGAATATAAATATATTTTCATCACCGACCTCCTCCTTAATTTCAATATTGGCACCATCCAAGGTTCCAATAGTGAGTGCCCCATTCAGCGCAAACTTCATATTACCCGTACCAGAAGCTTCCATTCCTGCCGTAGATATTTGCTCAGACACATCCGCAGCGGGAATCATAGATTCAGCCAAGGTAACACGGTAATTATCAAGGAACACACACTTCAAACGATCTGACGTTTCCGAGTCTTCATTAATTTTAACACCAATGGCATTGATTAACTTGATATGCAATTTGGCCATAGTATATCCCGGGGCCGCTTTACCACCAAAAATAAACGTCCTAGGCACTGTTTCTAATGACGGATTATCCTTCAGGCGATTATACAGAGTGATTACATTAAGCGCCGCCATCAACTGACGTTTGTATTCGTGAATACGTTTGATTTGGATGTCAAACATACTATTGGGGTCTACCATAATACCCTGATTCTCATGAATGATCTCCGCTAGTACTTTTTTATTATTCAGTTTAATCTGATTAAAGCGTTTCTGGAATTTCGCATCCTCTGCAAAAGGCTCTAATTTTTTCAGCTGATCCAAGTCGGTAATCCAATCGTCTCCAATTTTCTCTGTAATTAACGCTGATAGTTCTAAATTACATTGTTTTAACCATCTTCTTGGTGTTATTCCGTTCGTCTTATTGGTAAACTTATCAGGATACAATTCATTAAACTCACGGAACATGTTCTCCACCAACAAGCGAGAATGTAAGGCTGCAACCCCATTCACTTTAGTTGAGCCCACTATACCTAGATGCGCCATATGAACGACCGGACTTTCCCCCTCGCTCACAATACTCAAGCGAGACATTTTGCCATGATCTTCACCGTAAGTTACCTTGATTTTATTCATGAAACGCCGATTGATTTCATATATGATATTTAAGTGACGAGGCAACAACCCTCGCATGAGTGATACCGGCCATTTTTCTAAGGCCTCTGGCAGTAAGGTATGATTGGTATACGCCATCGTTTTTACGGTTATATCCCACGCTTTTTCCCAAGGCATATTTACCTCATCCAACAGAATACGCATAAGTTCAGGAATGGCTAAGTTGGGATGAGTGTCATTACACTGAATGGCCACTTTTTCTGGGAATTTTTCCCAATCATCGGTTTGGTTCTTGAAACGACGGATAATGTCTTGCATAGAAGCCGCCACCAAAAAGTATTCCTGCTTTAGTCGAAGCTCTTGACCCACAAAAACCTTGTCATTTGGATACAATACCCGTGTGATGTTTTGTTCCAACTGATTGTCCCGAACCGCATCAATGTACTGTCCCTGGTTAAAACTCTGTAAGTCTAAAGCCGTATCCGACTCCGCTTTCCATAGACGTAATTGATTCACCACATTGTTATTGTATCCTGGTATAGGCGTATCGTAGGCAACCGCCAACACCTTGCTAGTCTGATCCCAACTATACTGTATATGTCCATTATCGGCGCTGTGCATACCTTGATGGCCATAAAAATGAACCGGATACTGAATTTTCGGTCGGACAATATCCCAAGGGTTTCCGTAACGCAGCCATAAATCTGGCTTTTCTACCTGAAATCCATCAATCACTTTCTGATAAAAAATCCCATAATCGTAGCGTAGACCATAGCCAATAGCTGGAATACCAAGGGTTGCCATTGAATCCAAGAAACAGGCTGCTAATCGGCCCAAACCACCATTCCCAAGGCCGGCATCCCACTCAAAATTACGAATAGCATCATAATCTAGCCCTAAATCTGCGCAGGCATCCGCCACTTCCTGTTGTACATCAAAATTCACCACAATATTATCCAATAAACGGCCAATCAAATACTCCATGGATAAATAATACACTCTCTTTACGCCCGTCTTATGATAATGAGCTTGGGTAGAAAGCCATTTGTCATGCAACCGGTCCATGAGAGTAAGCACCACACTTCTATATTCATCCCAAGGGGTTCGAGAAAACTCATCCTTGGCTAAGGTATGCCGTAAATGCAGCTTAATATCTTCGCGCAAAGAATCCCGATCCAAACCTGACCTGGTAGTAAATTCCTGCCTCTTTGAGCTTGTCGGAGACGCCTTGGGACCTGCTTTTTTACCCGCCTGCTTGGCCGTGGCCTTGGAAGTGTCTGGCTTCTTATTGGCCGTTTTGTTTTTCGTTTTTTTCCTTGATGAAATAGTATTCTTGGCTTTATTCATAATCCTACGTGTGAGTGAGCATGTCGTCTGTACTGATAATTTACTTGAAAAATTTCTTCTTTACCGAGCTATATCCAATAATTTATACTCAGAATAGCCTTCTATATATAATCTTTTCGGGTCCATCCATGTATCCGCTTATCCCAATTCATACACTCCCGTATCGGGTACAAATTTAGGGCGAGTCAAATTAGCAGCATACCCTAAGCGAATAAACGATTCATATGCTTCGGTAGCCACAAAATCTTGATGAAATAAGCCAAATACACTAGATCCACTTCCGCTCATACCTGCAAATTCAGCACCAAAATCCAACATCTGATCCTTCATATCCCCTACTTGGGGAATACGAGCAATCACACCAGGCTCCAGATCATTGATCAAAAGAAAAGACCATTCTTCAATTTCTTCCTCAGTAAGCACCTTCTTTAAATTAAAGTCAGGTTCGGGGTTTGGGTACACCTGTTCGTAAGCCTCTAACGTAGAGCTACCCTCATTTGGAAATACCGTAACAATCCATGCGTCGGGTTGAATATCACACATCTCAATCTCATGGCCCAACCCCCGCCCAATACCCACATGGTTATGGATAAAAAATGGGACATCGGCTCCAATCCGAAGGCCCACTTCGGCCAACTCGGCGGCGGCCAAACCCAAATTCGCCACCTTATTCACCATTCGCAACACCGCTGCCGCATTCGCACTCCCGCCGCCGAGGCCGGCGCCAGCTGGAACGCGCTTGTCCACCGAAACATGGTATTGATCACGGAGGCCAGCATGCTCCTGAAGGAGCTGGAGGGCCTTCAGGATCAAGTTCGAATCATCAACCGGAATCGTTGGCTCGCTCATGTGAAGCTCCATCTGCGCTGCGGGGCGCATTTCTATTCGGTCACTCCACTCAATAAAACAAAAACCCGTTTCTAGGATATGATAACCGCTAGGCAGGCGTTCCAAAACATGGAGACCTAAATTAATTTTCGCATACGACTGCGTGACCCACCATCTACTCATGCTTCCCGTCCTACCCAATCTTGGTGATAATTCATCATATATGAAAAAGCCGCATCGTGTTCATTGGGAATATCTCCATTTAAAATAGCTTCTTTGATATGATCTTTGATAATACCAATTTGTTTGGATGGAAGAATATCAAGGGCATCCATAATCTCCTGACCGGTTAATGGATTTTTCCAGTTTCGAATCCGATCTTTCTCCTCAACTTCGATAATTTTTTTCTCTACCCGCTCAAAATTCCTCATGAATTTTCGAACTTTAAATTCGTTTTTACTCGTGATATCCGCTCTACACAGAATCATCAAATCTTCGATATCATTATCTGCTTCAAAAATTAAACGCCGTACTGCGCTATCACTCACATGATCTGAAACTAATGCAATCGGTCGCAAATGTAAACGAACTAGTTTCTGCACGTAACGCATACGCTCATCCATAGGTAGTGCTAGTCGTCTAAAAATACGCGGTGTCCATTTAGCACCTAGGGCATCGTGACCGTGAAAGGTCCATCCGTGATCGTCCTCGAACCTTTGGGTTGGGGGTTTAGCAATATCGTGCATGATGGCAGCCCATCGAAGCCACAGCGAATCGCTTACCGAGGCCACATTGTCCAATACTTTTAAGGTATGCCATAAATTGTCCTTGTGGCGTAATCCATTACGCTCCTTTACCCCATGAAGTGCTACCATTTCTGGGAAGAACTGGGCCAACAAACCAGTGGAAAATAAGAGCGCGAAGCCCACCGATGGCACTGGACTATTCACC
Organism: Balneolaceae bacterium UBA1514; assembly: GCA_002323515.1. GTDB lineage: Bacteria > Bacteroidota > Rhodothermia > Balneolales > Balneolaceae > UBA1275. The sequence goes on from DCQQ01000042.1 coordinate 52,045, forward strand.
ATTTTATTCAGCTCATCACGAATACGTTCTTTGGACACAATCTCTAAACGACTGGCCATTTTCTGTATAGCCGCTTTCGTTTCAGGGCATAATTCAAAGTCTAATTGTGCGGCAAACCGGACGGCACGCATCATCCTGAGGGGATCATCACTGAAGGTTTTATCCGGCTCAATAGGCGTTCGAATAAGCCCTTTTTTTAAATCTATAAGACCGCCAAAAGGATCATTCAGAACTCCTAGCCGATCTTTGTTGAGCTCCCAATACAAGGAATTTATGGTGAAGTCTCGCCGGTTTTGATCATCTTCAAGACTACCGTCTTCGACCAACGGTTTTCTCGAATCACTCCGATAACTCTCTTTTCTGGCGCCAATAAATTCGAGTTCCACCGAAGGCGTTTTAACCTGAGCGGTACCAAATTGCTTGAAAAATGAAAAACTCGTTTTCATGCCTTTACTGCGAAGAGACTCGTGCACCCTTTCTGCAAGGGCAATCCCTGAGCCCAATGTCACTACATCCATGTCCACATCATTTTGGAGACGATGTAAATAAAAATCTCGAACATATCCCCCAACTAGGAAACTGTCCTGGCCTAATTTATGGGCTTGCAGGCTTATTTCTTTGAGAAGCTCTTGGTGTGCAACGGGTATGTTATGAGGAAATTCCATAATGAAAGATAAGGATGTTCGCCTTGTCAATCAGCCTTTTGTTATCCTATCCACATTTTTTCTATCACTTACCTCTATTTTATCTTATCGGTTGTTTTACTAGTCATTTTGCTGGTGCTAGAGTTAGGAATGATAGCATGAGTGGCCTCATTAGTGGAAACAAAAAGCCTAAATTTAGAGTTATGACTACTACTCTGAGTACTTAAACCAAAAAAATATAAAAAAGGCCTTTATGTAACCTTAAAGACCTTTTGAAAATATACACGAAGTTTTATGTTGAAATTATATCAAAATAAGCAAATACTAATTCAGTATTATTTCGTAGAAATTATAGAGTGATCTCCCACATGCACTTCTCCGCGCACATCCGAAACCTGTGTATGTGCTCCTATAGTTGAACCCGCTAACGAGCAACCCTGCAGCGTGGCATGATCTCGAACAATAGAATTCGATATTTTGGTATTCTTTAAAACGCAGCCTAGCTCAACACTTACATTAGGCCCAATCGTCACTCCCTCTAAGGTTACATTCTTAGCCAAGTAAACCGGTGGTATAATCGTAGTACCCTGCTTAGCATAGGTATCTATTTGTTCTGATGAATTCTGCGCTTCTTTTTCGACAATAATACCGGTGGTTTCAAGCCAGGCCGGTAATGTCCCACAATCTAACCACTCGTCTACCGTTGCTATTTTAAATAGTTTTCCATCCTGAATCATACGATCTAAGGCTTCTGTTAGGAAATACTCTCCACCTGGACCTTTTATGTCATTGTCTAGCACATACTGAAGCTCCGCTTTTAACTTCGCACCGTCTTTGAAATAATACACTCCAATAATGGCTAAATTCGAAATGAACTCCGTGGGCTTTTCTACAAAGCCCGTTATTTGCTCTCCCTCATAAACTGCAACTCCAAATCGAGAAGGATCCTCTACTTTTTTAAGCCAGATGACGCTATCTGCTCCATCCACATTAAAAGTTTCTTTACTATCAAACAGTGTATCTGCAAAGGCTATAATCACCTCTCCTTCTAAATCCTGTTCAGCACAATAAACCGCGTGCGCCGTTCCCAAGGCTACTTCTTGCACTCTAAATGTACATTTTGCACCATGCCGAGCACTCATTTTTTGTAGCGGTTCTTTAATTGGATTTCCAAAATCTGGCCCTAATATGTACACAATCTCTTCAATATTTCGGTCCATCGTTCGTATAAATGTCTCTACCAAACGCTCTATAATCATGGTTCCAGCTACTGGTAACAACGGCTTTGGAACTGTGTGTGAATGCGGCCGAACTCTTGTTCCCCGACCCGCCATTGGAATAATTAATTTCATACTACCAGCTATTCTATTTATTAGTTATTTGAGAATGGAACAATATGCTAGGCATGTGTTATTTTTTCGGGTTAAATATACGGTCCTTTTTTTTGAATGCCCAAGTAACTGGACTAAAAACTACGTCGAGGCCAATAAAGTATGATGAAATCCAAACCACAGAAGTTCATTCAAATAGCTCGAGATTTTCAACTATTCTTAGCTATCTTTAACTCTTAGAACTTATTAACAGGAATCAATTTTTTTTCGGACAAGAGGGTTGAGAAGCAGGTATTTTTTCCGTTGACATCATTCCTTGATTATTTTTTTCATGCTACATACCTATTATCTACTTTTTTTAGATAGTTTTGCAGTGATTTTTACCCTAATCATGCTAAGGGTGCTCTACTTCAGATGGCTATATTACCTGCATGTGTTTCAACAATTGGGTTATAAAACGAACGAACTTCGCGGATGGCTCAAAGAGCATTGGGACCAAAAAGTTATTCCTAGAAGCTTGGTTTACTTCTTAATTAGTACCATGCTGCTCATCTTTGGGGCCGAGATGTTCGAACTAAGGCTTAGTTTATCAGCTGAGGCTATCATCCTTTTTTCATGGGGTATCACGTACTTAAGTTCCATTAAAGCATTCCGAGCTAAAAAAGTAAAAAAACCACTGATTTGGACTGCTCGAGTAAAACGTTTATCTCTACCTTTTGGGCTATCTAGTGTATTTCTTCCGCTTCTTGCGATTTACTTATGCTTTGGTGGGTGGTTTAACACTGCCTTTGCGCATCCTAGACTACAAGGAGCCGCTAACATACAATTTGATGCCCCAAGTCTGGCCTTAGGTTTGGCTTTAGGGTACATTTTTATTCCTCTTTTTTTACTCCTAGCTGGTTACCTGACCGCACCCATTGAACAGCAAATACAAAACGGATATAAACGTCAAGCTCGTAAAAAACTAGCCTCATTACCGCATCTGAAAGTAATTGCCATAACGGGTAGCTATGGGAAAACCAGTGTTAAATTTATGCTCAGGGATGTGCTAAAGGAGCGCTATAGTGTGTGCGTAACTCCGGGAAGCTTTAATACTCCGATGGGCATTTGCAAAGTCATCAACAACGATTTACAAGCACATCATCAAATTTTAGTTCTAGAAATGGGTGCGCGTTATGCCGGAAATATTGGTGAACTCTGTGATATTGCTCAACCCGATATATCCATTGTCTCTAACGTGGGTCTAGCCCACTTAGAAACCTTTGGAAGTCAAGAAGTCATTGCTAAAGAAAAAGGTACTTTAGTGGATCGTTTGAAAAAAGGTGGCGTGGCCGTATTAAATGGAAATGAGTCTATTGTATCAAAAATGGGCAAAGAACGTAGCGATATTCAACGTATTCAAGTTGGCCTCTCTTCCTTAGATGAAACCAACTCAGGATTACTTTTAAGCGCCTCCGAAGTGGGCTATACTACCGAAGGAACACACTTTATACTCCATAAAAACTCCGGAGATAGTCCCTCAAAACCGTGGGATATTCAGTGTCCACTTTTAGGCAAACATAATGTACAGAACCTGTTATTGGCTTTGGGCGTTGGTGATCACCTAGGACTTCGGATGAATACAATGCAACTAGCCGCTACTCAAATTGAACCCGTACAACACCGTTTAGAATTGAAAGCGGTGGGCGATTATTTCATGATTGACGACGCCTTTAACTCCAACCCTGTTGGCGCTAAAAATGCCGTCGAGATTCTGGGGGCTTTTAGGTCATCTCAGCGCTTTATTATTACTCCCGGGATGGTTGAATTGGGTGATATTGAAGCAGAGGAAAATCATAAACTTGGAACTCATATTGCTACGGCCAAGTTAGACTTTGCCTTTATTGTCGGTTTGGAGAGAGGCAAAGTGATTGAACAAGGATACCTAGAAGCAGGAGGCGATCCCGAGCGTTTGGAACGGGTTGAATCTCTATTTGAGGCTAACGATAGGCTCAAGCAACGTATTAAGCCAGGAGACATTGTACTTTATGAGAATGATTTACCAGATATTTACAACGAATAATTAGGCGGAAAAAGAACGGTAATTTTTTGTACCGTTTTTTGTTAGGGCTGTTTGTTCCATTTTTTTGCCTAAGCTCTTTGAATAGGGCTTTTTGCACAGCTTCAGTTACTTAGCTTTTTTGCACAGTTTTTTCAAGCTTAGTCTCCTAGACTACTCTTACTCATATCGAATAACCTGTGCAGGATGCACATTAGCCGCGTTACGAGCCGGCATCCAACTCGCTAATACGCTAAGGCCAAGAGTCCCTACCATAATCAAGAGAACATCCAACCATTGAATATCAACTGGATAAGCGTCTATAATAAAAGCTGAGGATAGCTTTAAAAGACCAAATGTGTCTTGTAAATAACAAAAACTTAGCCCTAATAAAGCCCCTAAAAAAGCCCCAATAATCCCAATAATTAATCCTTGCTGTATGAATATCGCTTGTACTTGCTTGGCCGTCAATCCCAAAGAGCGTAATACGCCAATATCCCGCTTCTTTTGAAGTGCGATCATACTTAAAGATCCTAAAATATTAAGAGCCGCAACCAAAATGATAATCATGAGTACTACAAATGCCCCCCACTTTTCTAAATACATGATATCATACAAGGGTTTTTGTAAATCGTACCAAGTTTTAAGTACAACGGCAGAGCCAAAAAAATCATCCTTAGTGCTTGCTAAGCTTGTTTTAACCGCATCGGCTTGGAGTATATTCTCCAGTAACAGATCCACTCCTGAGATTCTATTCCTTGTTACAAACAACCTGTGCGCCGCAGAAATATCCAATAAAATAGGTGGTGGAGACGAGACATAAGGAAGCTCATACACCCCCCTTACCGTAAAAATCATGGTCCGAGGAATACTTATTTGGGTTAACGTTTTTTGCATATGCCGCGCGCTTAACAAAACTACTTCATCTCTTACTTCTAGCTGTAATTCTGCCCGCAGATATTCAGGAATGAGTATTCCAGGACGCCCATCCAATACACCTAAATCTTTGACGCCTCTTTTTAAGGGTAGTTTTTGTAGAAAACCTTGCTGATCATCTGAAGCCATGACGCTCTGGTTCATTTCCATAGGGCTAGCTTTAACAGAGCTGTTTTGATCCGGGCTAATGGATATAGAGTTGTTCTGGTTCAAGCCGCTAGTTAGGTCCATCGGTATACCTTTAATTTGTATCACCTTATTTTCATATGGTTGCACTCCATTAATGGTGCGGGTACGCAACAATGCCATCCCCTCTACAAAAGGGGTATATTCCACAATCCTAGGGTCTTCCTGGAGTTGCTGTGCCAATGTGTCGTTCCATTCTAGCACTGGCCCACCGGTGCTCTCGACCCGTAAAGCTGGATCATACCCTAATAGAAAGCCCTGTATTACGGTAAAAAAACCATTAAAAATCGATAACACACTAATCAATAACGCCGCTCCAAGGGTAATACCCGTAACACTTATATAGGTGAGTACAGAAAGCAAAGAAACATGCTTTTTTGCAAACAAATACCGTTGTGCAATCATTCTAGAAATATTCATATACCAAAATGGTTAAATAACAGCTAAACTAAAATAGAGAATGTTCTCTTCAACCACATAATTGAAGCTTCTTAAGACATTATTTAGCGCATAAATTCATATATTATAACCTCTTGAAATAGTTTTTACTTCCTTTTTAATTAACCAATACATAGGAAAATATTTGTTACCGGAGGAAATTGTTCATTCCATAGATGACGGTCAGCATGGAGATCCCTTTAGCGTTTTGGGTCCTCATATCACCGAGGTAGAAGGCAAAAAGAAGCTTACTGTTAGGGTTTTTAGGCCAGATGCAAAAGAAGTTGCGTTAATTATTTCACCGAAAACTCGCCATGCCATGACCTGTATATCCGAGGGTGGCTTATTTGAATACATATTTCCGAGAAGAAAAAAAATTCCCGAATACCGCTTATCCGTTACCCCATTTCAAGGCCAAGCCTATTCCATAGACGATCCTTATCGGTTTGAACCTGCCATTGAGGAACTTGATTTACATCTTTGGGGAGAGGGGAATCATGCTAAATCATATTCCTTTATGGGAGCGCACCCAAAAACAATCGATGGTGTTCAAGGAACCCATTTTGTAGTAGCTGCACCTTCCGCAACACGGGTCAGTGTCATTGGCTCCTTTAACCAATGGGATGGAAGAGTCCATCGAATGAGAAAATATCATGATCAGGGACTTTGGGAGTTATTTATTCCACAGGTAAGCCCGGGTGATGCGTATAAGTTTGAACTTAAAAGCCCCCTACAAGATCCCCCCCTTAAAAAAGCCGATCCTTATGCTTTTTTTGCAGAATTAAGACCTCAAACAGCTTCCATTGTACATTCACTAGATCAATATGAATGGACCGATCAGGAGTGGTTGAAAAAACGCGAAACCCGTAAGCAGCACCAAGCTCTTTCCGTATATGAATGTCATCTTGGTTCATGGAAGCGAAATGGAGAAGACTTTTTATCGTATCGCGAGCTGGCCGATCAACTTATCCCATACGTAAAAGAACTAGGCTTTACTCATATTGAACTCATGCCCATTGCGGAGCACCCCTATGATCCATCTTGGGGGTATCAACAAACGGGTTACTTTGCAGCAACCTCCCGCTTTGGTCGCCCCCAAGACCTAATGTTTTTTATCGATCAGTGCCATGCCTTTAGTATTGGGGTTATTGTGGATTGGGTCCCTGCTCACTTCGCCAAAGACGAACATGGATTATATCGTTTCGATGGAACTGGTCTTTTTGAACATGAAGATGCTCGGCAAGGCGAACATAAAGATTGGGGTACCGCTATTTTCAATTTTGGACGCACGGAAGTCCAAAATTTTCTAATCTCAAACGCTTTGTTTTGGCTAGATCATTACCATATTGATGGCTTAAGAGTAGATGCGGTAGCGTCTATGCTCTATTTAGATTATTCCCGAGAAGACGGAAAATGGATACCTAATAAATATGGGGGGCGAGAAAATATTGAGGCCATAGAGTTTCTGAAAAAATTCAACTACTTCGTGCATGATCAATATCCTGGGTGCCTCACCTTTGCTGAAGAATCTACTTCTTGGGGTAGGGTTACCGCACCCGTACAACAAGATGGCCTTGGATTCGACTACAAATGGAACATGGGGTGGATGAATGATACTCTAAGCTACATAGAAAAAGACCCTATTTACCGTCGTTATCATCAGGGAGAACTTACTTTTTCCATGGTTTATGCGTTCAGTGAACAATTCATATTACCATTCTCTCATGACGAAGTGGTGCACATGAAAAAATCTATGCTGTCAAAAATGCCCGGTGATGATTGGCAAAAGTTTGCTAACCTACGCCTACTATACACCTATATGTATGCTCATCCAGGGGCTAAATTACTGTTTATGGGTTCAGAGTTTGGACAGTGGGGTGAATGGAATGATGCCCAATCACTCGACTGGCATTTATGTGCGTTTGAACCCCATCAGCAGCTACAAACCTTAGTTAAGGATTTAAATCATCTCCACCAAAATCAGGCCTCGCTATATGAGCTAGATACCGATTGGAGAGGCTTTGAGTGGATTGATTTTCATGATGCCGATAACAGCCTTATTTCCTTCGTTAGAAAAGCAAAAGATTCGGGCGATTTTGTAGTAGTTGTATTAAATTTCACGCCAAATGTACATCATAATTACCGCATTGGTGTCCCTGAAATGGGTAATTATGAAGTGCTTTTCAATAGTGACTCGGAGTATTATGGAGGGAGTAATGTGGGAGCTAAAGAATGCTCTGCATTTGCAGAGTCATCGCATAATTTCTCTGCGTCTATCTCTTTAGATATACCCCCACTGGCTGGTATCATGTTAAAATTAAAGAATTAAGTTATGCGATTTCCACGATCCTGCGGCACTCTTGTGCACCCAACGTCCTTTCCTGGAAAATATGGTATTGGAGATTTTAGTCAAGAAGCTCGAATATTTCTAGACTTTTTAGAAGAAACTGAGCAGAGTATCTGGCAAGTGCTGCCTCTAACCCCAACCGGCTATGGAAACTCTCCATATGCCTCTTATTCTGCTTTTGCTGGTAATCCGTATTTGATCAGTCCCGATATTCTTCTTGAAAAGGATCTGTTAACTGCTTCTGAAACCCACTCGCTTATTATTCCATCCTCAACTACCGTAGCCTATGAGCATGCGTTTGAGAAGAAGGCCGCAGCATTGAAGTTGGCCTCGGCTCGTTTTTATGAGACCTTGGGCGGGGATGAAGAGAAGAAATTTGAGCGCTTCAAGCTAGAGCATAGTCATTGGTTGGATGATTATGTGTTGTTTATGGCGGTAGGTAAAAGCAACCAAATGCGGCCATGGAATACTTGGGATGCTGATATTGCTACGCGTAAAAAGTCGGCCATTAGTAAGGCAAAAAAAACCTATGAGCAAGAAATTAAACTAGAGTATTGGCTGCAGTATGAGTTTTTAAATCAGTGGTTAGCGCTGAAAGAGTATGCCAATAGTAAAAGTATTCGTGTGATCGGTGACATTCCCATTTTTGTCGATCATAACAGTGCTGACGTGTGGGCGAATACAAAGTATTTTGCAGTGGATAAAAAGGGAAATAGAACCTTGGTGGCTGGGGTTCCACCGGACTATTTCAGTGAAACAGGGCAGCTGTGGGGGAACCCTCAGTATCAGTGGGGGGCCTTAGAAAAAGATGGGTATTCGTGGTGGATTAAACGATTTAAGCATATGTTTTTAACCTGTGACGCCATTAGAGTAGATCATTTCCGAGGATTCGATGCCTACTGGGAGATACCCGCATCCGAAAAAACAGCTGTTAATGGTCGTTGGGTTAAGGGTCCTGGAGAAAAATTATTTGACACCATCCTGCAAGAATGTGGTGAACTACCTATTCTAGCTGAGGATTTAGGGTTTGTTACTGAAGGGGTAGAAAAGTTGCGCGATAAATACGCATTCCCGGGCATGAAGATTATTCAGTTCGCTTTTGACGCAGATCCTAACAATAGTTTTTTACCACATAATTACCCTCAGAATTGCGTGATCTACAGCGGCACGCATGACAACGATACCTCAAGAGGGTGGTATGAGCAAGCCCCTGAACACGAACGTCATTTTGCCCGTACCTACACCCAATCAGATGGTACGCAGATTAATTGGGCTTTTATCCGGCTTGGAATGCTCTCTGTGGGAGATCAGGCCATTTTTCCCATGCAAGATTTCATGGACCTATCTACCGAACACCGAATGAATTTTCCCGGCACCTCATCAGGTAATTGGCTTTGGAGATATACTACAGAAATGCTACAAGAAATTGATCGAGACAAAATTCGTGGTCTAGTCCAGTTAGGTAACCGGTCTATCAAGAAGATATAATCGCCCAATAAATAAAAACAGGTGATTTTTCATTTAAAACAGCCTTTTTCGTATATTCTGAAATTGCAACAAAAAAAATACATCATGTCGTTTTCATTGAAGAATCTACCTGAACGATCTGCAAAACCCAGAGCCGAAGGTATCACACTAGTATTGGACAAAGGATATAGCGTACGTCAAGTAGAAGATCTGGTTGAAGTGTGCTCCGGCCATATTGACATTGTTAAACTCGGATGGGGGACTTCTTATGTGACTCAGGGTTTAAAAGAGAAAATTAAGGTCTATCAAAATGCTGGAATACCCGTTTACTTTGGCGGTACTCTTTTTGAAGCGTACTTAATGCGCAACCAACTCTCCGATTACCAAAAATTAATGGAGCGCTATGATATCACCCATGTGGAGGTTTCAAACGGAACCATCTTATTATCGGATGAAAAGAAACAGGCTATCATCAAGGAATTAAGTAACGATTACACCGTATATTCTGAAGTGGGTAGTAAAAATCCTAATGAGATCATTCCTCCCTACAAATGGGTACGGACTATTCAGAAGGAATTAGAGGCCGGTTCAGAGAAAGTTATCTGCGAAGCTAGGGAAAGTGGTACGGTTGGAATGTTTCGTCCTAATGGCGAAATCCGCTCTGGCTTACTAGAGGAAATTACCGATCAAATTTCTCCCAAACATTTGCTTTTTGAAGCGCCCAAAAAAGAGCAACAAGTATGGTTTATCCGTAAATACGGCTCTAATGTGAACTTAGGAAATATCCAACCCGAAGAAGTGATTCCTCTAGAAACCTTACGTTTAGGTTTGCGCGGGGATACACTCTTAGACTTCTATTCGCTAGAAGAGGGTAACGAATTGGATCAAGTGATTGAAGCGAACGGAATGAACGATCAAGAATAATTACCCACCATGAAAATTTTATACGCCGCCGCTGAAATCTCACCTTTTGCACGCATGACCGTTACTGCGGATTTATTGCGCTTTTTGCCCGCATCATTACAGGATAAAGGCTTTGAGATTCGCATTTTACTCCCCAAATATGGGACAATTAATGACCGTAGAAATCGTCTACACGAAGTTATTCGATTGTCTGGAATAGAGGTGGAAGTAGGCGATATTGCGGAAAATATGAAAATTAAAGTAGCCAGTATTCCCAACGCAAAATTACAGGTCTATTTTTTAGATAATGACAAGTATTTTAAACGAAAAGGTCTCTTCAAAAACCCAAAAGACGATACCTTTTATCCGGATAATGCGGAGCGATTAGCCTTCTACAATAAAGGGGTACTCGAAACAGTTATGAAACTAGGTTGGGAGCCTGATATCATACACTGTCACGACTGGCCCGCAGGTCTTATTCCACTTCTGGTTAAAACTAAATACAGAGATGAACCTATTTTCAAAAATTCTAAGATCATCTACAATTTACATCATCCAGAAAACGAAGGAACCGCAGATACAGCGAAAATCTTAGAGTTACTTGGCTTGCCTGACGATGTAGACATCGCCAAATTAACTGACGAAGGTAAAGTGGATCTATTGAAATTAGGACTCCTATACAGTGACCATGTAGTTACTGGAAATTTTTTAAAGGACGAATTTGATAGCGTATTTGATGAATTGAATGTTTCTCCAGTGAAAATTCAAGGTGCGCCTGAGGATGTGTCAACTAAATTTTCGGATTACTATAAATCAATCTTGAAATAGGAATTATAAAGAAGACTGTCATCATATGTTTTTAACAAATAAAGCTGCCTCAAAAAGGTGGCTTACTTTTTCTGTACTTGCCCTTTTAAGTATTACCGCTTGTGAAGAAACCAATACGGTTGGTGTAGATTTTATTCAGGAATCTACCATACAGGTTGATACGGTTTTTATAGATCAAATCAATCTAATTGAGATTGACCCTTACTTAGGTAAATTATCGTACTCCGCACTAGGCTCATTTCAAGACCCTCTTTTTGGAGAAATCAGTAGCACTCTTTATTTCAAGCCTTCTATCAATGCCTCCGGCACCGACACCGTGCTTGATAATATGAGATTTGAAATGAGACTACACCTAATGGAAGATGAGATTTATGGGGATACTAGCTCAACCGCTGAATTTGATGTGTATCGAATTCAAAATAGTTGGCATGGTCCTAGTTTTCGTCAGTCTACCGGAGTTAACCTTGGAATTGAACGTATAGGTGGCTTTAGCGACGCCGATATAGACACAAATGGTAACGTTTATGTAACCCTTGGTGGTAGCTGGGATGCTTTTTATCGGGAAATATTTAATATTGAAGATGACAGTACCCGATTAACACGGTATGCTGAAGAGGATTTTGGCTTAGCTATTGTTCCAAAAAATACAAGTAATCGAATCCGATTTGCCACCTTAATTACCAGCCGTCTATTGGTTATTGGACAAGAAGATACCAGCTCATACAGCATGCAAGACTGGGCCTATAACATAGAAAGAGAAGTCGTTGACCCTATTCCTAATCGCTTGCTACTTCATAACACCTTTGAACAAGTACTAAAACTAGATCTAAAAAGTCTTGGTGAGCAATTACCTAACACTAATTTTGTGCGTGCTGAATTGGTTTTAGAAGAAGATACCACACGCGCAAATACCAGTTTGTCAGAACATGAGCAGCGCATGAACGTTCCAGGCTTTAGAATGAGTGAGGGAGATTTTATTGATTTAGCCTACCAGTTTGGCTTTTCAGATAATAATATTATCAATGGATATCCTGTAAAAGGGCGTTTTCGATTCGACGTCACCCGGTTGTTAAACGATCAAATCTACAATAACAACCCGATAAAAGACTCCTATATATATCCCTATATGAATGCAGGCTATATTAGCTCTAACATACTTTATAGCAATGATGCCCCACCCGATAAGCGACCGAGGTTAATTATTCACTCTATTCAATCCATGGAGCTAAAATAATGCTTGATATGCTAATAAATTCAGACACATTACCCAGGGCGGCCTCAAACAAGACCGCAATGCTAGCGATATTGATATTTTTGCTCAGCTCTCCTCTTCTAGTGGCACAAATTCAATCTTCTAATTTGTATTCCAGTGGATCTATATACTCTGCATATGGGATCGGTTATCCTGTTGAAATGGAAACCGGATCGGCCAAATCGCATGGAATCTTTGGCGTAACTAGCGTTAACCAGGAAGTGTCCGGTCTTACGAACCCTGCTTTTTGGTCACAAACCTATTATACTCAGGGAGCCTCTGGCATTGACTTACACAGTATCCAATTAAAAAATACCAGCAGTTCGGGTGAAACTGCTCTTTTTGAAAAGGGGTATTTACAATTATTATTTCCACTTAAATCTAGTGAATTAGGTGTCTCCGTTGGATTATATCCCGTCACCCGCTCTAACCTAAAAATAATTAACGAGGAGCAGTTTCTGTCTTATGGTGATACGGTTGGATACAATTCAGAACTGCAACAAATGGGTGGATTAAATAAATTCGAAATAGGTGTTGGTTGGAAAGTAAACAACCAAATATCTATTGGTTATGCCCCATCGGTAGCTTTTTTCAGCATGGAAACATCGGAGGCTTTTTCCTTTAGTTCTTCGCTGTATTCACAACAAAAACAAAAACTCACCATTAGTGGAGCGGCATTTTCTCAACGTTTGGGTGTTGCTGGGAGTTTTCGAAATGTATTCAAGACACAGGATAAGATTTCAGTTGGGGCAACGATAAATGTCCCTTTCAGCATGACATTGAGACAAGATTTTACTACCGAAAAAGAAATTGAATCCGGCAGTAAAACTGTAGACTTATCCAATATATTGACCAGTAAAAAAGGAGAAATGAGCCTCCCTTTAGAGTACGCTGCTGGTATTGGCTATGCTCCTCATACTAGTTTTAATGTTAGTATAGAAGGGCAATATCAACAGTGGTCAGACTATTCGAATGATTTAGTCGATAATGACGGCGCTATAATGGCGGATCGTATGCGTATAGGCCTAGGAGCACAGTTTCATCCTTATAAAAAAGCACAAAATGGATTTTTTTCGAGTTTTAAATATTCTGCCGGATTATCTTACGATAGCGGTCACTTAACGATTCAAGAAGAAGAAATTAGAACGTTATGGCTGCACACTGGGTTAGGAATACTATCGCAGAGTCCTTCTTCTATAGATGTGAGTGTGCGATATGGATTCAGGGGAACCACAGAAAGCAACCTAATTGAAGAAAATATTTGGACTATTGGACTTTCAGTGAATCTTGCTGAAATCATGTTCTTACGGCCTAAATTACAATAAAACGAAGCTGTTCATCACTGAACTTACTGACTTAACTAACGAAATCGTATCATGAAAGTTCTAGCAACCCTAATAGGGTTATTACTATTCACCAATTCCGGTTTAAAAGCACAAGATTGCACTGCCACTCCTCCTTATGAGATGAATGAATTGGCCGCTTTTTCCATATTTCAAGATAATTACAAAAATAAGGATTATCCTTTCGCTCTCATGTATGGCCGATGGTTACTCTGTAGCAAAACCAAGGAACTGGAAGGATATCCTCGTTTTAGTTTGGCAAGCCAATACCCAAAATTCATCGATATATACACAGAGATTGGTTTAGGTGAGCAAGATCCTAGTATTCGTGAAGCCTATATTGACACCGCACTAAATCTTTTTGAGGAGCAATTCACTGTATTTACTGACGAAGAAGTAGATAAATATGAACTTTATCAAGATAGAGGAAGATATCTTTTAAAAAATTATCAAAATATCGATGACGGCCTAAATATGGCGTACGGTGATTTCAAGGTAATGTTTGATATGGACGTGGAAAAAACCACCTTACTTGGTGAAGGTTACTATGTCCGCGTAGTGATTGACGACCTTGTACGAAAGGGTGAAAAAGATATGGTCATAAGCATGATTGATCAGGCAACTGCCTATGCAGGCTTGGAATTAAGCACCTATTTTGACGATACCCTAGAGTCCCTATTTAATACTCCAGAAGAGCGGCTCGATTTTTGTGGCGCCAAATTAGAAGAAAACCCAGAATCTATCGAAGATCTTAAATGTGTTGCAGAAGCACAAGAAGATCTAAACATGACAGAAGAGTTTCTACAAACAACCTTACTTATTCATGGATTAGATCCAACTTTTGATAGTGCTTTAACACTTGCAGAGACAGAGAAGGGGAATTCGTCATACACTTCTGCAGCTGAGTATTTCAAACAAGCCTTAGAAATGGCTGATAATGACACCGATAAAAAGAATATTAACTTAGAGTTGGCCGATGTTTACTCAAGTATTGGACAGTTGTCTACTTCCAAAAAATATGTACAAGATGCATTAGCAATAGATGATGCATTTGGTCGGGCGTACATTAAGCTAGCCTCTATTTATGGGCAGACGGTTAGTTCGTGTACGGAGAGTCGTAAACTCGAAGCTAGAGACAAGGTAGTGTATTGGGTTGTTGTTGATTATTTGACCCGTGCAAAGTCAGTAGACGCTAGTGTTACGAACACAGTAAATTCACAACTTGCAACATACGAGGCAGCAACCCCATCTACTGAAGATAAATTCTTTACTTTAGGTTATGAGCAAGGACAAAGAGTACAGGTAAACAGCTCTTTAGATAGCTGCTACAGTTGGATTAACGAATCTACTGTTGTCCGATAAAATCCGTTACGAGGGCTAAACTGCTGTTTAGTCCTCTATTTTTATACTGAATTCATTTGTAATCGGTAAAAAGATTCGTATCTTTTTCCTACCTTTTTATACCACTGATAGCCTATTCTGAGCTATCACCTTTATACACGCTCCTCCCTTCAATTTCACATCCACATACGATGAGTATATTGATAGCCCTCTTATGACGGTTAAACCTGGAGTATTTACGTACAATGAATGATTATTAATGACTAGAAATAAAAAGAACTACAATAAGAATAACCGCAATAAGAATAAGCGGCATAAGAATCGGAATAAAAATAATAAGCGTAAGACCAATCATGTTTTTATTCCTAAGTTTCATTGGAACCAAAATCAAGGTATTGCGGGTCGCTTTGCTGGGGTTTTAGAAATTAACGAAAAGGGCTGGGGGCTCATTAGAAAACTAGATCATGAATTCAGCTATCATCCTAAAGATCCTTTTCTAAAACCTGATGAAGTAAAGGAGTTAGATTTACGCCAAGGCTTAATTATAGAAGGAGAATTTGAAGAAGATCATCAAGGTAACCGGCATGTTGCCAGTGTAGATAGTATTAATCATCAAAGTTTAGAAACCTGGGCAAAATGCTCCAAATTTGAGCGGCAAACCCCCATTATGCCTATTGACTGGATCCGTTTAGGTGACCGGGCACAAGATACCGAAATGCGTGTGATCGATTTAGTGGCACCGATTGGTAAAGGACAACGAGCCTTAATCGTTGCTCCTCCTCGTACCGGTAAAACCGTTTTATTAAAACAAATAGCTGACTCCATAGCTCATCATCATCCCGATGTCCACTTAAGTATTCTTCTGGTTGATGAACGCCCCGAGGAGGTGACTGATTTTATTCGATCTTCAAATGCTGAGGTTTTTGCGTCTTCCAATGATCGCAAAACTCAAAGCCATATACGTATCACAGAGATGACCCTAGGATACGCCAAAAGAAAAGCCGAGATGGGTCAAGATGCCGTGCTACTAATTGACTCACTGACAAGGTTAGGTCGAGCTTATAACGCGATCCAAGGTAATAGCGGACGCACCTTATCCGGTGGTTTGGATATCAGAGCGCTAGAAATCCCTAAAAAAATCTTTGGTTCTGCACGAAAAATTGAAGGCGGTGGTTCTTTGACCATTATTGCAACCTGCTTGGTTGAAACGAATTCAAGAATGGACGATTTAATCTTTGAGGAATTCAAAGGAACCGGGAACATGGAACTGGTATTAGATCGAGAGTTAGCAAATGATCGTATTTATCCAGCTATCAATATCACCGCTTCCGGAACCAGAAATGAAGCTAAATTTATAACAGATTCTTTAGAAGAGCGGAATATGGTACGCAGATATCTACTCAAGAAATCTCCTAAAGAGTCTATGCTAGGCCTACTCAAAGTGCTCAAAAATACTGAGAGTAATCAGGAGCTGTTAAACCAGATCGCTGCAATATCATAATTTCACTGTACTACTATCCCAGATCATGTGTATCGCAGACAGCAACAATTATGTTCGGCTATTCACCAGAATTGGCTTCTTGAGTGTACTGCTGATTTCTTTAGTGGCTTGTAAGGTAGATAACACACAAGGGGTTTATTATTTGGTCCTAAATATTTGTACCGAGCGATATGCTCATTCAGAGTAGTATATAGTACCTATTTTATTTCGTAATTGTATCTTATGTATGTGTCCAGATTATCACACTGAGTCTCAAGTCCGAACTCCTATGGGTTTAGCCGATGCTTTTTTATTGGTAGTCCAACTTCAACAAGGAGGGTACGAGATAGGCCCTGGAATTCGAGAGAGTACGCAAGCTAAACTAATAGCTGGACACAAAAAAGACGTGGTTTATAAGCACAGTTACAGTTCTAGGGTGGGTATCTACGGATGGTATCGCTTATCAGGAGAGCCTATTCAACCCTACATTACGGTACACCATGATGAGTACTACGACTACAGTCATAGTGTTAGGCCAGTGAGTCCAGAAGTATTTAAAAATGGGGAGTGGGTGATATGGTCCGATCGCTGAACCAATCGTTTTTACTCTTTTTTTAATTGATACGCCTAAAACCAGGCTATGCCACTGTTATCGACGGATCAATTTCAGCCGCCCACGCTTTCATTCCGCCTTTCACGTTGTACACATTTTCAAAGCCTTCGTGGGCTAAAAATGCACACGCATTAGCACTACGTGCGCCAGAGCGACATATGATGGCATATTCTGCATCCTGATTAAGGGTGTGCGCTCTACTTTGAAGACTGGATAATGGAATATGCTCGCCTCCATTATTAGATACCATGTATTCAAAATCTTCTCTAACATCAATTAACATAAACTCTTCGCTTTTATCAGCCAATTTCTCTTTTAACTGTTGCACTGTAATTTCTTTCATAGCATTGTTTTTTTTTGAATAAGATTAGATGTAAAAATCTAAAAAGCCTACTAAATCAACCATTTATTATATCATGTTTTGATATACCGTTCCAAAGTGAATGTTTCCCCTAAATATAGTTTTCTAGCTTTCTCATCATTGGCTAGTTTATCGGCAGAACCCTCCATTAAAATCTTACCCTCAAACATTAGATAAGCACGGTCCGTAATTGCTAAGGTTTCATGTACATTATGATCGGTTATGAGTATTCCAATGTTTTGAGATTTCAACGTAGAGACTATTTGTTGAATATCCTCTACTGCTATTGGATCGACTCCTGCAAAGGGCTCGTCAAGCAAAATAAAGTTTGGATTAATAACCAATGCTCTAGCAATTTCTGTTCTTCGGCGCTCACCGCCAGACAATCTATATCCTTGACTATCCCTGACTTTTTGTAAAGAAAATTCTTCGATCAACTCATCGCAACGCCGTTTAATTTCAACCTTATTATAGCCCCTGTATTGTAACACGGAAGCCAAGTTTTCATAAACTGTTAAATTCCTAAATACACTCGCTTCTTGAGCCAAGTATCCGACTCCTTTACGCGCTCGTTTATACATTGGTGTTTGAGTAAGGCACTCCTCATTTAAATAAATTTCTCCTTCATTCGGCGTAATTAAACCAACCATCATGTAGAAGGTTGTGGTCTTACCTGCTCCATTAGGTCCCAATAACCCTACTATTTCCCCTTGTTCCACATGGATAGAAACACCATCAACCACTCTGCGTTTCTTATAGCGCTTGACTAGATTCTCACCCTTTAACACCTGACCCTGTGCACTGGTTGATGTAGTTCTATGAGGCGATACTTGACTCACGCAATTGCCAATGCCTGTAAAATAGATTTGAAGATGTGCTTACCGTCTTCTTTACCCAATAAACGCTCCATCGCCCGTTCGGGGTGTGGCATCATCCCTAGTACATTTTTATTTTTATTTGTAATCCCAGCTATATGATCGATCGAGCCATTAATATTGGCTTCAGGCGTGGTTTTCCCATGGGCATTTACATAGCGAAACAGAACTTGATCGTTGTCTTGTAACTCTTTTAGTCCGTCATTATCTATATAATAGTTTCCTTCACCATGGGAGACCGGAATGGTGAGAAGCTGATCTTTTTGTAAGGACGAGGTATATATACTTTGAGTACTTTCTACTCGTATATGCACATCTTTACATATGAATTTGAGTTGCTCATTATGCCTCATAGCCCCTGGTATTAATCCCGCTTCTAATAATATTTGAAAGCCGTTACAAATTCC